>NZ_JASSPE010000015.1:0-116892 GCF_030234105.1 Paracoccus sp. SSJ
TGAAGCGCTCATGGATCGCCCATTCCCCGTCCGACATCAGGTCTCGTGCCAAGCTGGTCTCCGTCGCAGATACCAGCTTGAATCATGTTCAGCCCGCCCGGTGAACCCCGTTTGTCAACACGGCCTAATCCGCTGTTATCATGTTCGTCGGTTGTTCCCGGTTTGTCTTGATAACGATTTTCAGGGAGGGCGTTGGTTTTTCTGGGGAAACGCTGGGCCTTGCAATCCGCTGCGTAACCTCTCCGTCAACCCGCCGGAGCCTCGCGTTTGCTGGGCTTTCGCCGGGCGGGGTCAAGGGGGTTGTTGCCTTGTCCGCCGCTTTCGCGAAAACCGTTGGCCCTTGAGGGGCGGGAGAGGCTTTGGCTCGATCCTTCCCGGCAACCGGCAACCGGCAACCGGCAACCGGCAACCGGCAACCGGCAACCGCCGCCCCCCCCCCGCTCAGCCTGCCATTGCCCACGGCCCATGGTGGTTGTCCTGGCCGTCGAGGCGGTCGAAGCCGTGGGCGCCGAAGAAGTCGCGCTGCGCCTGGATCATGTTCGCCGTCCCCCGCCCGGTGCGCATCAGGTCGAACCAACCCAGCCCGGCACCCAGCGCCGGCAGCGCATGGCCGTGCAGCACGCCCTGCGCCACCATCCGGCGCAGCGCGGGGATCGCCGCCTGCAGCCGCTCGGCGAAGAAGGGCGCCAGCACCAGGTTGCGCGACGGATCCTCGGCCAGCGCCGACGCCATGTCGTTCAGCATGGCCGAGCGGATGATGCAGCCCGCGCGCCACACCCGCGCGATGCCCGGCAGGTCCAGCCGCCAGCCAAAGGCCCGGCCGGCAGCCTCGATCATCGCGAAACCCTGCGCATAGCACAGGATCTTGCCGGCGATCAGCGCCGCCTCCAGCTCGGGCAGCGCCAGCTCCAGCGCCTGCGGGCCGGCGCCGAAGCGCGCCTCGCCCGCCCTGCGCTCGTCCAGGCGGGCCGAGACGTTGCGCGCCGCCACCGCCGCCTCGATCACCGGGATCGGCGCCGCCAGGTGCTGCGCCTCGATCGCGGTCCAGCGCCCGGTGCCCTTCTGCCCGGCGGCGTCCAGGATCACGTCCAGCATCGGCGCCCCGGTCAGCGGGTCGGAGGCCGCGGCGACGGCGGCCGAGATCTCGACCAGGTAGGATTTCAGCGCCCCCCGGTTCCAGGCCGCGAAGGTCTCGCCGATGGCGGCGGCCGGCATGCCCAGCCCGTCGCGCATCAGCCCGTAGACCTCGGCGATCATCTGCATGTCGGCATATTCGATGCCGTTATGCACGGTCTTGACGAAATGGCCGGCGCCGGCCTCGCCCATCCAGGCGGCGCAGGGGGTGCCGTCCTCGGCCCGGGCGGCGATGGCCTCCATGACCGGGGCGATGCGGTCCCAGTCGGCCCGCGCCCCGCCGCCCATGATGGCGGGGCCGTGGCGCGCGCCCTCTTCGCCGCCCGAGACGCCCATGCCCAGAAAGCGCATCGGCAGGCCGGCCGCCGCGCGGCGGTCGGTGTCGTGGAAATTGGCGTTGCCGGCGTCGATCACCAGGTCTTCGGGCCCGAGCAGCGGGACCAGCGCCGCGATCTGGTCGTCGACGGCCGGGCCGGCGGGGACCATCAGGACGATGGCGCGCGGCGGCGCGATGGCGGCCACCAGATCGGCCAGGCTCTCGGTCGGGACCACGCGGTCCGCCAGGGCGCCCGCCTGGGCGTGGAAGCGGCGCGTGACCTCGGTCGTGCGGTTCCACACCGCGATCGGAAAGCCCTTCTCGGCAATGTTCAGCGCCAGCGCCGCACCCATCGTTCCAAGGCCGATAAGGCCGATTGTCGCTTTTGTCATCTCGGTTCCGCTCCGTTCCGCTTGGCATCGCCCGGGCCTTGCCGGGGCGATGGATGTCCCAGATTCTCGGCTTTCGGCCGATGTTACCGTTAACTATTCGCAGGCGGCCCCGCTTGCCAAGGGCCGGCCTGCGCATTGTGAAGGCGCATCGCGCCGGATCAGCGATAGATATGGTCCCGCCGGAAGGGATAGGCGGATTGCGCGCCCGGCAGGTCCGGCGTCGTCATGGCCGGGTCGGGATGGATCAGCAGGATCTGGTAAAGCGCCACCCAGCCCTGCTCGAAGGCCAGCGCGCAGCCGGCCAGATACAGCCGGTAGGCCTGCAACACCTCGGCGGCGCGCTCGGGCGGCATCGAGCGTGCCAGCTCCTGCTCGGCCTCGGGCAGTTGCGCCTCCAGCGCGTCGGACCAGGCCCAGAGCGTGCGCGCGTAATGCGGCCGCAGGTTCTCGGTATCGACCATTTCCAGCCCGGCCTGCGACATGCTGCGGATGGCCTGGCTGACATGGATCAGCTCGCCGCCCGGAAAGATGTATTTCTCGATGAAATCGCCCAGGCCGCCGCCGACCATCGCATCGTCCACCCCCGAGGCGGCGATGCCGTGGTTCAGCGCCAGCCCGCCCGGCCGCAGCAGCCGGCGCAGGGTGTCGCAATAGGTGCCCATCCTGGCACGCCCGACATGTTCGAACATGCCGACCGAGGCCAGCTTGTCGAAGGGCCTGTCGGGCACCAGGTCGCGATAGTCGCACAGCAGGATGCGCACCCTTTCGCCCAGGCCCTCTTCGGCGATGATGCGGCTGACATGGTCGAACTGGTTCTGCGACAGGGTGATGCCGGTGGCATCGACGCCGTAATGGCGCGCGGCATGCAGCAAAAGCGCACCCCAGCCGGCGCCGATATCGACGAAGCGTTCGCCCGGATGCAGGTCCAGCTTGCGGCAGATCAGGTCCAGCTTGGCCTCTTGCGCCTGCGCCAGCGTCATCTGCGGCTGGGCGAAATAGGCGCAGGAATAGACCCGTCGCGGGTCCAGCCAGAGCGCATAGAAATCGTCCGAGACGTCGTAATGCGCGCGGATCTGCCGCGCGTCGCGGTCGCGGCTGTGGCGCAGCACCGAATGCAGGTGATTGAACAGCCTTTGCCAGGGCTTGGGCTGGATCGGCTGGCCCTCGTCGGGCACCAGCGCCGCGACGATTCGCATCAGGTCGCGCATCGAGCCCTCGATCCGGGCGCGGCCGCGGACGATCTCGTCCCCCAGCCGGCCCAGCCGCGCCGAGGCCAGCGGCGCCAGCGCGGCCATGTCCTTGAAGGCGATGGTGACGCGTGCATCCGCCGGTCCCAGCCGCCGCCCCGAGGGCAGGCGAACGGCCAGCGGCACGCCCAGTCGTTGCAGTTTCCGTTCGATCAGAGCTTCCAGAGCCGGCATGATCACCTCACGCTTGGGCTGGCCGCGATTCGGGGGATGCGTGGTTGCGAAAGCGCGGCAGCTTGTTCCTGACGGCTGTCCCGGATGTGGCAGCCGGGGCAACTCCGGTTACCATACTAGCGCCGATTCACGGAAAATGGCCAGAGGCAGGGCAAATGCTCTCTCCGGGTCGATCGAACGCAGCTATGGTGTGGCTTCAGGGGGTGGCCTGAAACGTCGAAAGCGGCCCGTAGGCCGCTTTTCGCCGATCCCGAAGGAAGATTTTGGAGCGGGCGATGAGATTCGAACTCACGACCCTTACCTTGGCAAGGTAATGCTCTACCCCTGAGCTACGCCCGCACTCCATCCCGATGGCGCTTCGCCTTCGGTGAGGCGTCATTTATGGGAGCGCGCCGGGGGGTGCAAGGGGAAAAATCGCGCCGCCGGGAAAATTTTCGCGCCGGTGCCGGGGCAGGGTGAAACCGCCCCAGCCGGCGTCCCGACAGGCTTGACCGGGCGTCCGGCATGGCGAAACCTGCCGGCCAGACAGGGGGTGCCGATGAAACCGTCCGACCAGCTTTCCGAATTCGTCCGCCGGGCCATGGTGCAGGGCGGCGACCGCGACGGCATCGCCCGGGCGCTGGCCCATGCCGGTTGGTCCGCACCCGAGATCGACGAGGCGCTGGGCGGCTGGGAGACCGCCCCCGGCCTGCCGCCGGTGCCGCGTCCTCGCCCCTATGCCTCGGCGCAGGAGGCGCTGCTTTACGGCCTGCTGTTCCTGTCCCTGGGCATGATCGGCTGGCATGTCTGCGAGCTGGGCATGGCGCTGATCGACCGGCTGATTCCCGACCCGGCCGACAGCCGCTATTACGGGCCGGGCAGTTCCACGCGCTGGTCCATCGCCTCGCTGATCGCCTTCGTGCCGCTGTTCCTGGCGCTGAACCGCCGGGTGGCGCGGATGAGCCTGGGCGATGCCGGGCGGCGGCGGTCGCTGGTGCGCAAGTGGTTCGCGTCGCTGACCTTGCTGGTGGTGGCGCTGGTGTTCTTGGCGGACGGGATCTATGTCATCTACACGCTGCTCAACGGCGATCTGACCGTGCGTTTCGCCGCCAAGGCCGCCCTTGTCGCCGGGGTCGCGGGGCTGGTCTTTGCCTATTACCGGGACGAGTTGAATGATTAAGGGCTGGGCGACCCTTGCCATCGCGCTGCTGGCCGCGACCGCCGTCGTCGCCGGGCTGGCGCTGACCGGAGGCCCCGGCCATGCCCGCAAGGAGCGCCGCGACCGCGAGCGTGAAAACGACCTGGCGAATCTGGGCCGGCTGGTGGTCTGCCTGGCGCGCGAGAACGGCGACCGCCTGCCCGAGATGCTGGATACCACCCCGCGATGCGACCGGCAGGTGCGGCTCGCCGATCCCTTTACCGGCGAGCCCTATCGCTACGAGGTGACCGGCCCGCGCAGCTATCGGCTTTGCGCCGGGTTCGAATTGCCGCAGCGCCGTTCGCCCGGGCTGGCGGATCGCGATGCGACGGGTTGCAGCACGCGCAACTTCATCCCGGCCGGCCCGCAGCGGCCGGGGGCGGGGGCGACGATTCCCTATCGCGACTAGGCCAGCGGCTTTTCCATATAGATGCGGTGCAGCCCGGCTTCGTGGACACGGCGCGTTTCGGCATAGCCGAGCCGGGCATAGATGGCCTGATTCTCGACCATGGCCACATGAGTATAAAGCCGCAGCCGGGGCAGCCCCGCCGCACGGGCGCGCTTTTCGGCGAATTCCATCAGCCGCCGGCCAAGTCCCAGCCCCTGCGCCCGGGGAGAGACCGCCACGTTCTCGACCAGCAGCGCATCGGGTTGCGGGATCAGCACGACCAGGCCCAGCACCGCGCCGCCCCGCTCCAGCAGATGCGTCCGGCCGGCCGCGATGCGCGCCGCATGGTCGTCCAGCATCGGTCCCGGCTTGCGGCCGATGCGGGCGACGTAATGACCATAGGCGCTGTTCACCAAATCCCCGACCACGGCCAGATCGCCGGCCGTGGCAAGGCGCATGTCGTCGCTGTCCATCCCGTCGCCTCCTGCCCGGGCAGTTTGCGCCGGGGTGGGCGGGCCGGCAAGGCCGCGTCAGCCCGGCAGGCCCGCCAGCGGGAGCGGCAGGTTTTCCGGCACCAGCGCCGCCGAAAGAAAACGCGGCAGGCCGTCGGACAGCCGGGCGAAATCCTCGGGCGGGGTCAGGGTCGGATCGGCCTCGACCAGCAGTTCCAGCCCCTGCGCCTCGCCATCGCCGCGGATGGTGATGTTGAACCCGTCGCCCGGGCCGTTCGACAGCACATGCCGCGCGGTTTCGCAGCCGGCAAAGCGCGCCTCGTCAAAGGGCAGCACGTTGATCAGCGGCGAGAAGAAGAAGCGGCTGCGCGGCTCCATGCCGTAATCCTCGGCGATCTGCTCGATGCGGTAGCGGCCGTGGCGGCGCAGCTTGCGCTGCCGCCCGCCCAGCCGGGCCAGCGCCTCGCCCAGCGGTTCGGCCGGGTGCAGGGTCACGTCCAGCGGCAGGATGTTCACCACCAGCGCCGGGACCGAGACGGCGACGCTGCCCATCCGGCTCATATAGGGCAGCCAGACCGGCATCGCGATGCGGCCATGGTCGTCGGCCAGCCGCTCGGCCGAGCCGTCCCGCAGGTGCAGTGCGGCCCAGGCCGAGCAGAGCACCGTCAACAGGTCCGGCCAGCCCATGCCCACCGCCTGCGCCTGCCGCATCAGCGCGGGGCGCAGCGCCGACAGGTCATGCGCGGCGCAAAGCGCCTCGGCGGGATAATCCTCGGACCCCTTGCGCAGCACGCGCGGGCGGGGCCTGGCCGCCAGCACCTCGGCCCAGTGCCGGCCGTCGGCGGCATGGCGCGGGCTGGCGCGATAGTCGGTTTCCTCGTTCAGATAGTCGGCCAGCGGGCGCAGCGGCTGGCCGGGGTCCGCGCCCTTGGCCAAGGCGGCGTAAAGCTGGGCGCAGCGCCGTTCGATCAGGCCCATGGCATAGCCGTCCAGCGCGATGTGATGCCCGCGGTTGAACCACAGGTAATGCCCCTCGGCCAGCCGGATCAGCCACTGCGCCGCGATGGGCCGGTCCAGCAGGTCCAGCGCTGCATCGACATCCGCCTGCATCAGCGCAAGGGCGTGCTCGCGCGCATCCGCGCGGTCCGACAGGTCCAGGTGGCGCAGCCGGGGCCGCTGTGCGGGATCGACCCGCTGCACCGGCCGGCCATCGGCACCGAGGCCGAAGCGCAGCGCCATGATGTCGGTCTCGGCTATGGTCGCCGTTATGGCGCCGGCCAGCGCCTCGGGGTCCGCGACCCCGCGCAACTCGATGACATGGGCGACGGTCGAGACCGCCTCGCCGGGGTGGAACCGGAACTCTTCCCAGAAATCCATCTGGGCCAGCGTCAGGGGCAGCCAAAGCCCCTCGGCTTGATGATGCGTCATGAAATCCTTATCCCTGTCGCAGGGTCTGGCATTCTGAACGAGAGGGGGCTGGCTTGGTTGCGTCCCGGGAAGGATGCGGCTGGCTTGCTTCAAGAGAGAAAGCGGGATAAAAATACTCAACTATTAACACCCGTCAAGGTGCCGCAGGTGCCCTGAGCGGGTCATTGCCGTAAGAACAGGTATTCGCATGATTGAATTCAGCCCTTGGCCGCAAGACCTCGCGCAGCGCTATCGCGAGGCCGGTTATTGGATCGACCAGCCGCTGACCCATATCCTGGACGCGCAGCTGGCCGCCAACCCCGAGGCCGAGGCGCTGGTCTGCGGTTCGCGCCGTTTCAGCTATGCCGATCTGGACCGGCTGTCGCGCAACCTGGCCGCCCGGCTGGCGCAGCAGGGGCTGGGCCATGGCGATACGGCGCTGGTGCAATTGCCGAACGTGGCCGAGTTCTTCGTCGCCTTCTTCGCGCTTCTGCGGATCGGCGTGGCGCCGGTGAACGCGTTGTTCAGCCATCGCCGGCTGGAGCTTGCGGAATATGTCCGCCAGATCACGCCGCGCGTGGTCATCGCCTCGCGCCAGCACGAGCTGTTCCGCGACGACGCCTTTGCCGAGGAATTGCGGGCGGGCGGCGTCGCGCATCTGCTGCTGCTGGGCGAGGACGACCCCCAGCGCAGCCTGGATCACTGGCTGACCCATGGCGGCGACCTGCCGGCGGGGGCGGGGCCGACCCCGGGCGATCAGGTCGCCTTCTTCCAGTTGTCGGGCGGCAGCACCGGCACGCCCAAGCTGATCCCGCGCACCCATAACGATTACGACTACAGCATCCGCGCCAGCGTCCAGATCTGCGGCGTGACCTCGGCCACCCGCTTTCTTTGCGCATTGCCGGCGGGGCACAACTTCACCATGAGCTCGCCCGGCGCGCTGGGGGTGTTCCATGCCGGCGGCACGGTGGTCATGGCCTCCAGCCCCGAACCGCTGACCTGCTTCCAGATCGTGGCGCGCGAACGGGTCACCATGGCGCCGCTGGTGCCGCCCGCCGTCGCGCTGTGGCTGCGCGCGGTCGAGGAAGAGCCCGCCCGCCGCGCCATGCTGGACAGCCTGGAGCTGATGCTGGTCGGCGGCGCCAGTTTCGCCGAGGCGACGGCGCGGCGCGTTCCCGAACTGCTGGGCTGCCGCCTGCAGCAGGTCTTCGGCATGGCCGAGGGGCTGGTGAACTATACCCGGCTGGACGATCCGCCCGAGGTGATCTTCACCACCCAGGGCCGCCCGATCAGCCCCGACGACGAGGTGCGCATCGTCGACGAGGACGGCTGCGACGTGCCGGACGGCACGCCCGGCGCGCTGGCAACCCGCGGCCCCTATACCTTCCGCGGCTACTACCGCAGCCCCGAGCACAATGCGAAGTCCTTTGACGCCGAGGGGTTCTACTATTCGGGGGACGTGGTGGTGCGGCAGGGCGGCAACCTGCGCGTCGTCGGCCGCATCAAGGACCAGATCAACCGGGGCGGCGAAAAGATCGCCGCCGAGGAAATCGAGAACCTGCTGGTGCGCCATCCCGACATCACCCATGCCGCGCTGGTCGCCGCCCCCGACGCGCATCTGGGCGAGAAAAGCTGCGCCTTCCTGGTGCTGCGCGAGGGGTCGGGCAAGCTTTCCCCGCCGGCGCTGCGCCGGCACCTGCTGGAACTGGGCGTGGCCGAATACAAGCTGCCCGACCGTTTCCGCTTCGTGCCCGAACTGCCGCTGACGGCGGTGGGCAAGATCGACAAGCGCCGCCTGCGCGACAGCCTCGTGGCCGAAACCGCCGCCTGAAAGGACGAATGATGGATATTGCCGAAAAGACCGATCTCAGCCCCGAATGGCTGGCCGCCCGTGTTCAGAAGATGATCGAGGACGATTGCGAGATCGAGCCGGGTGAGAACCTTGTCCTCTACGGGCTCGACTCGATCGCGGTGATGACCTTTTCGTCGGAGCTCAAGCAGATGGGCATCGAGGCCAGCTTCGAGGAACTGGCCCGCGAGCCGTCGCTGGACAATTGGTGGGCGCTGATTTCGTCGCGGCTGTGAGCGACGGGCCGGCCGTGTCAGGCCGGCCCCGACAAAGGGTCAGGCGCGCAGCGTCGCGCCGCCATCGACGTAAAGGTCGGCCATGGTGACATGGCCCGCCTGGTCCGACAGCATGAACATCACCGCGCCGGCGATGTCCTCGGGTGTCGCCAGCTTCTTCAGCGGGATGCCGGTGCGATAGGCGTCCAGGCTGCCCTCGATCACCGCGCGCTCGCCCGCGCCGCCGTCCTCGGTCCACATGCCGGTCTGCATCGGCGTCAGCGTCGAGCCCGGCGCGACGATGTTGCAGCGCACGCCCTGGGCGGCCAGTTCCAGCCCCAGGCAGCGGACCAGCATGGTCGCCGCCGCCTTGGACGCGGCATAGACGCCCATGTTCATGCGCGGAATCCCCGCCGCGTTCGAACTGACCGCGACGATGGCGCCGCCGCCGTTCCGCACCATGGCCCGGCCAAGGGCGCGGGTGACGTGGAAGGTGCCCCGGGCGTTCACGCCGATCACCCGCTCCCATTCCTCGGGCGGCAGCTCCAGCAGCGGCCCGATGGCCAGCACGCCGGCCGCATGGACGCCAAGCGCCAGCGGGCCATGCGCTGCCTCGACCTCGGCCACCAGGGCCTCGACCGCATCGCCGTCGCGCACGTCCAGCACCCGGTTCTCGGTCCCCGCGACGGGATTGCCGGCCAGCGCGGATTCGGTATCGGCGGCGACGACCGTCGCCCCGGCGTCCAGCAGCGCGGCGACCACCGCGCGGCCGATGCCGCCTGCCGCGCCGGTGACGATGGCGGTCTTGCCCTGAAATCCGGTCAGGCGCATGACTTCACCTCATGCGTGCCAAGCGCCTCCAGCGCCTGCCGGGTGGACAGCGGCACGCCGCAGGTGGCGGCGATCCATTCCATGGCCATGTCCTGTTTCTCGCGCGAGAAATCCGCCTGCGCATCGGCCACGGCAAAGGCTTCGATGTCGCGCTGGAACGCCTCGGCGGCGGTGGCGAGGCAGCCGATATGGGCATAGACGCCGCAGATCATCAGCTGGTCGCGGCCGCGCGCGCGCATCAGCTGCTCCAGGTTGGAGCGCTGGAAGGCGCTGTAGCGATGCTTGACCAGCACGATGTCGCCTGTCGCCGAGGCCAACTCGGGCAGGATCTCCTCATGCTCGGGGGTGGCGCTCATTCCCGGCCCCCACAGGTCGGCCTGGAGCCCGCGATCCGGGCGGAACTGATTGCCCTTTTGCGCGGTATAAAAGACCGGCACGCCCGCCGCCCGCGCCGCATGGATCAGCCGCGCGATATTGCCGATCACCGGCGCCAGCGGTGCGCCCTCGGGATAGACGCGGCAGAAATAGCGCTGCATGTCGTGGACCAGCAGCGCCAGACGGTCGCGGTCGGGCTGCCAGGGACCGCGCGCCTTGGGCAGTTCGGCCTCGGTCGGGGGGGCGTAGGGGGCGATGCCGGGCAGGGCCATCAGGTCTCTCCGTTGCATGGCACGCCCTGCAGCGCCGCGTCCTGCGGCAGGCCCAGGGCGGCCAGAAGCGCGCCGAACTTGGCGCCGGTCTCGGCGGCCTCGGCCATCGGGTCCGAGCCGGGAACGATCCCCGCGCCCGCGTAAAGCCGCGCCCGCCGGCCGCTGATCTCGGCGCAGCGGATGGCGACATGCCAGGCGCCGTCGCCGCTTGCGTCGCACCAGCCGACCGCGCCGGCATAGAAATCCCGCGCCACGGGTTCAAGGGCCTTGATGAAGCCCGCCGCCCGCGCCATCGGCACGCCGCAGACCGCCGGCGTCGGATGCAGCGCCGAGGCCAGCACGACCGAGGGCGTGCCCTCGTCCTTCAGCCGGCCCTCGATCCGGGTGCCCAGATGCCACATGCTGCGGGTCGAGGTGATGCAGGTGCCCTCGGGGCAGCCCAGTTCGCGGCAGAAGGGCGCCAGCGTGTCCAGGATCGACTCGACCACCAGCGCATGTTCGCGGTGGTCCTTGGCCGAACCGGACAGGGCTTCGGCGGCGGCGCGGTCTGCGGCCGGATCGGACAGCCGGCGCGCCGAGCCCGCCAACGGATGCGATGCGATGCGCCGGCCCCGCTTCTCGACCAGCAGTTCGGGCGTCGCTCCGATCAGCGCGCGGCCCTGCGGATGGTTGGGCCCGGCGGGCAACGCCACGCGAAAGGCGGTCACGCTGCGGTCGGCATGCAGCCGCGCCATCAGCGCCTCGACCGGGATCGGCGCGGCGGATTCGACCAGAAGCGTGCGCGCCAGCACGATCTTTTCCAGCGCATCCTCGCTGCCCGCCTCTTCGGCCATGATGCCGAGCGCGCGGGCCACGGCATCGGCATAGTCGCGCGCCGCGGGCTCGGCGGTCAGGCGCCAGCCCGGCAGCGGCAGGCCCTGCGGCGTGATGCCGCCGGGGGCGGGCGCCTCGCTGCGGCGGCATTGCCACAGGCAGTCCCCGGCCTCGCGGTCGAAGGGCAGGGCGCCGCCGATCATCTCGTCCGGCGCGGCCCCGGCAAGGGCCGCCGTCACCCGCGTCTCCAGCGTCGCGGCGTTGCCGGGGGCGATGCGACGTGCGGGGCCTTGGCCCAGGATGCGACCCGAGGGGCCGTCGAAACCGAACAGAACCGGATCAGGCACGGGCGACGCCGTCTTTTTCGGCGCCTCGGACAGGCGGATGTTCATGATGCATCTCGTTTTCAAAGGAATTTCGTCCCCGGTCCCGGTAGCCGCCCGCTGCGGTGAAAAATGGCGCGGGTTGCGCAGACATGGATGATGCCGCGATCAGATTTCCGGGGCAGAACTCTCCTGCGCAGGGTTAGGTGACTGATGTCTCGGGTGGCGAACCGTCGCAACCCCAAGGGGCACGGCCGGTCGGGTGGATGTCCCGCCCCTCAGCTTCCCGGGCGCAATCTGTCAAAGCACCCCCGGAAAGGCAAGTAAAAAGATCAGGATTATTCCGGGCAGGCGATTTGTCGCAACCTTGGCGCAGGCCGGGCGAGGGGCGAGGCTGGAACCCGGCGCCGGGTCGGGGGGTTGCGGGGCGTGGCAATGTGGAAAGACGACCGGATGACCAGCCAGCGCGATCCTGCGGAAGACCCCGATTTCGATCTGGGAAGCGCACGGGTCTGTGCCATCGTGAACATGGGTTCGGGCCGCGAGGCGGGCGACGACATCGCGGACAAGCTGCGCACCGCGCTGCACGGCCGGGTGGCTGCGTTCGAGGTCCGGGGCACCGGGCAGGGCGACGACCTGCCCGCCATGGCCCGCGCGGCCGTGGCCGAGGGGTTCGACCTGATCGTCGCGGCCGGCGGCGACGGCACCCAGGCCGCCGTGGCCGGGGCGGTCGCGGGCACGGAGGCGGCGATGGCGGTGATCCCCGGCGGCACCTTCAACTATTTCGCCCGCGACCTGGGCTCGGGCGAGACGGTCGAGGCGGCGTTGGGGATCTTCGACGCCCCCCGCATCCGCCGGGTCCATGTCGGCGAGATGAACGGCATGATCTTCGTGAACAATGTCAGCTTCGGAGCCTATCCCGAGATCCTGCGGCGCCGCGAAAGCATCTATCGCCGCTGGGGCCGGTCGCGGCTGGCGGCCTATTGGTCGGCGGTGGCGGCGCTGTGGACCCTGCGCCGGCCGCTGCGCCTGACCGTGCGCGCGAACGGCGAAGAGCGGCATTTCACCACCGCATTGGCCTTTGTGGCGAAAAGCGCCTACCAGCTGGATACGTTCGGGCTGGAGGGGGCCGATTGCGTGCGGCGGGGCCAGCTGGCGCTGCTGCTGGCGCGGGCGAAGCGGCCGGGGCCCCTGGTGCGCTCGGCCTTGCGGCTGGCCTTGGGCAAGACGGCGCGCTATGCCGATTTCGACCTGATCTGTGCCGATGAATTCGAGCTTGAGACCGTGCCGCGCCATGAATATGTCGCCCATGACGGCGAAAAGACCTGGATGGATTCGCCCTTTCGCATCCGCGTGCGCCATGGCGCGCTGAAGGTGCTGGTCCCGGCCGAAAGCGGCGGGCGGGACGCCGGATGACGCGCATCCTGCATCTGTCGGACCTGCATTTCGGGTTGGAACGCCAGCCGCTGGTCGATCCGCTGCTCGACCGGATCAACGGCGCCCGCGCCGATCTGGTGGTGGTGACGGGCGACCTGACCCATCGCGGCCGGTCGGCGCAATTCGCCCAGGCCGCGGCCTTTCTGCGCCGGATCGAGGCGCCGCTGCTGGCGGTGCCCGGCAATCACGATATCCCGCTTTACAAGCTGGCGGACCGGATGATGCGCCCCTATCGCCGCTGGCGCCGCGCCATCGCCGCGAATCTCGAGCCGGTCGGCCATGTCGGCAACCTGCGCGTGCAGGGCGTCAACAGCGTCGATCCGATGGCCTGGCAGCGCGGCATCATCACGCCGGCGCAGGTCGCGCGGGTGATCGCGGGGATCGACCCGGCCTGCATCAACATCGTTGCGCTGCACCATCCGATGCAGCAGCGCCCGCAGGTGGACAAGGCGCTGATGCAGGGCGCGGGCCCCGCGCTTGCCCGCTTCGAGGCCGAGGGCGTGCAACTGGTGCTCAGCGGCCATCTGCACCTGTGGTCGATCGGCGCCTTTCTGGGTGAACAGGGGCGGCCGATCCTGCAGGTGCAGGCCGGCACGGCGCTTTGCGCCCGTCCCGGCGACCGGCAGAACGAATTCGCCGTGCTGGACTTCGCCGGCCCGGACCTGCTGGTCGAGCGCCATGTCGCGCCCATGACCGAGCCCGGCTTTCGCCCGCCCGAGCATCTGCGCTTCATCCGCCGGGACGGGCTTTGGCGCCCGGCCTAGATCAGCCCTTGGGTTCGACGCGGAAGGTCGTGCCCCAGGGGTCGCGAAATTCGGGCGCCCCCAACGCCTGCAACCGATCAGGATCGGCGGCCAGCACCACCTCGGCCAGCCCTGCCGAATCGGCGCTGCGCGGCCCCGCGCCGCGGCTGTTCCAGACATTGCCCGCCAGGTGATGGTGATAGCCCCCGGTGGCGAAGAAGCTGGCGCCGAAGCGATGCGCCATGCGTTCCATGCCCAGCCGGTTCATGCAGAAATCCTCGGCCGCGGCCACGTCGCCCACCTGAAGGTGGACATGCCCCACCACGCTTTCCCCGGGCGCGCCGGTCCAGTCGCCCTCGGCCGCCGCCATGAGGCCGGGCAGGTCCAGCGCGATGGTGTCCATCCGCACCTCGGCGCCGTCATGCTGCCAGGCGCTGCGGGGGCGGTCGGCATAGACCTCGATCCCGTTGCCCTCGGGGTCGCGCAGATAGATCGCCTCGCTGACCAGATGGTCCGAGGCGCCGTCGAGCCTGATGCCCTGATCGGCGACGAAACGCAGCCAGCGCCCCAGGGCCTGACGGTCGGGCAAGAGAAAGGCGGTGTGAAACAGCCCCGCCTCCTGCGGGCGCGGGCGGGCTGCCTTGTCGCTGCGCAACTCCAGCAGCGGCTTGCCGCCCGCGCCCAGCACCAGCTCTTCGCCGCTGCCGGAAATCCGCTCCAGCCCGATGACGGAGCGATAGAAATCCCCGACCCGGCCCAGGTCGTTGACGGTCAGGGCCACCCGGCCGATCTGGATGGGGGCGTCGCTCGTTGCCATGATACTCTCCTTTATCCTGTTGCAGCCAAGATAGGCGGGATGTGCATGGCAGGAAATGGCACCAATCGGGGAAGACTGCCGCCATTGCGGAGACAATAAGCGCGGATTGCCTTCGCCCGCGCCGCGGCGCATGATGCGGAGCCCTTTTGCCAGCCGGAACCCGATGAAGCCCCGCGCCCCCAAGACACGTCCCGCCAAGACCCCTGCCGCCCCCATCGCGCCGCGGCCGCAGCCCGAACCGGCGCCGCTGGCCGCCGATCCGGCGCGGATGGAAATCTTCCTGGTCGCCACCCCCGGGCTGGAGGAACCGCTGGCCGAGGAGGCCCGCGCGCTTGGCTGGGACGCGCAGGTCCAGCCGGGCGGGGTGACCTTCGCCGGCGGCTGGCCGGATGTCTGGCGGGCCAACCTGGAAATCCGCGGCGCGACCCGCGTGCTGGCCCGCATCGGCGCCTTTCGCGCCCTGCATCCGGCGCAGCTGGACAAGCGGGTGCGCCGCTTTCCCTGGGCCGACTGGCTGCGCCCCGACGTGCCGGTCCGCATCGAGGCGAGCAGCCGCAAGTCCCGCATCTATCACGCCGGCGCCATCACCCAGCGCATCGAGGCCGCCATCCGCGACACGCTGGGCGCCCCCATTGCCGAGGATGCGCCGGTCACGCTGAAGATCCGCATCGAGGACGATCTTTGCACCATCAGCCTGGACAGCTCGGGCGAATCGCTGCATCGGCGCGGCCACAAGCAGGCGGTGGGCAAGGCGCCGATGCGCGAGACCATGGCCGCGATGTTCCTGCGCCAATGCGGTTTCGACGGGCGCGAGCCGGTGCTGGACCCTATGTGCGGGTCGGGCACATTCCTCATCGAAGCGGCCGAGATCGCGGCGGGCCTGCACCCCGGACGGCTGAGGCATTTCGCCTTTGAACACCTGCCGGGCCATGACACGCAGGCATGGCAGGCGATGCGTAGCGCGCCGGTCCCGCCCGCCCCGGCACAGCCCCGTTACCACGGCAGCGACCGCGATCCCGGCGCGATCCGCATGAGCCGCGAGAATGCCGCCCGCGCCGGGCTGGACGGCTGGACCAGCTTCGAAAACCGCGCCATCGGCGAGCTTCAGCGTCCCGAAGGGCCGCCGGGCCTTGTCATCGTCAACCCGCCCTATGGCGCACGCATCGGCAATAAGGGTCCGCTGTTCGGCCTGCACGCCGCCATGGGCGAGGTGCTGCGCGAGCGGTTCCGGGGCTGGCGCGTCGGGCTGGTCACCAGCGAGGCGCCGCTGGCCCGCGCCACCGGCCTGCCCTTTCGCGAGCCGGGACCCTATGTCGCCCATGGCGGGCTGAAGATCCGGCTGTGGCAGACCGGGCCGCTGTGACCGGGGAACCCCGGCTGGCGGCGCCGCATTGATACGATTGGCCGCAGGGACGGAATCCCCCGCGCGCGCCATGATGCTTCCAAACCGCGCAGGAGAAACCCCATGGACATTCGTTTCGACAACAAGATCGCCCTTGTGACCGGCGCTGGCTCGGGGCTGGGCGAGGCGATCGCGCTGGAGCTTGCCGCCTCGGGCGCCACGGTGGTGGTGGCCGACCTGCATGAAGCGACTGCCCGCGCCACCGCCGACAGGATCGTCGCGGCGGGCGGCAAGGCCAAGGCCGTGGCGGGCGATGTCTCCGACCCCGATGCGGTGCGCAAGGCCGTCGAGGTCGCCAAGGGGCTGGGCGGGCTGCATCTGCTGGTGAACAATGCCGGTATCGGCGGCCCCAGCGCGCCGGTCGGGGACTATCCGCTGGACGGCTGGAAAAAGGTCATCGACGTCAACCTGAACGCGGTCTTCTACGGCATGCGCTACGGGATTCCGGCGATGCTGGAGGCGGGCGGCGGGGCGATCGTGAACATGGCCTCGATCCTGGGCTCGGTCGGGTTCAACGGCGCGGGCGCCTATGTCTCGGCCAAGCATGCCGTGGTGGGCATGACCAAGAACGCGGCGCTGGAATATGCGCAAAAGGGCATCCGGGTGAACTCGGTCGGCCCGGCCTTCATCGACACGCCGCTGCTCGACCAGTTGGACAGCGAGACCAAGCAGGCGCTGGTCGGCCGCCATCCCATCGGCCGGCTGGGCCGGGCGGACGAGGTCGCGGGGCTTGTCGTGTTCCTGCTTTCGGACCGCGCCAGCTTCATCACCGGCAGCTATCACCTGGTGGATGGCGGCTATACGGCGCTGTGACGCTTCAGTCCTTGCCGTGGCGGCTGGCGGGTTTGCGCGCCGGCCAGCGCGGCAGGGCGGGGATCTCCAGCACATCGCCCGGCACGACGGCCGAGGCGAGCCAGATCAGGTCACGCCGCGCCATGGCGATGCAGCCCGCGGTCGGAAAGCCCGGCCGGCGCCATTGATGCAGGAAGATCGCCGAGCCCATGCCGGGCCTGGCCTGCGGCCAGTTCCAATCCGTCACCAGCACGATGTCGTAAAGCGGATCGGCGCGCCGCATCGCCTCGTGGCTGGGGCCGAAGGGCGCGCGCACCGGGTGGTTATAGGCGGCATGGCCCGAGGCGTCGCACCACAGATCCCCCGGCAGGATCGGCCGCGCCCAGCCGTTCGGCCGCGCCACCCGGTCGGGGCGATAGAGCAGGCCGACGATGCGATGCCGGCCGATGGGCGTCGCGCCGTCGCCTTCGCGCTTGTCGGCCCGGATGCCGCCGCGCCCGACCGCGCAGGGGATGATCCGCGACCCCGCCCGCAGCCCCATGGGCGTCAAGAGCAGCCTCACAGCAGATGGCCCGATTTCGCGGCCTTCACGTCCAGATAGCCGGTATTGTGGCGGTTGCGGGGCGTGATCAGCGGCACGCGCTCGGCCACGCGGATGCCATGGCCCTCCAGCATGGCGACCTTTTTCGGGTTGTTGGTCATCAGCCGAACCGCGCCGAAGCCCATCTTCTTCAGGATGCCGGCGCCGATGCGGAAATCGCGCTCGTCATCCTCGAAGCCCAGGCGGTGATTGGCCTCGACCGTGTCGAAGCCCTGATTTTGCAGCGCATAGGCGCGCATCTTGTTGGCCAGCCCGATGCCGCGCCCTTCCTGGTTCAGATAGAGCAGCACGCCTTCGCCCGCCTGACCCATGGCGGCCAGCGCGGCATGAAGCTGCGGCCCGCAATCGCATTTCAGGCTGCCCAGCACGTCTCCGGTGAAGCAGGCCGAATGCAGCCGCGCCAGAACCGGCGCCTCGCGCGAGGGGGCGCCGATCTCGACCGCGTAATGTTCGGCCTCGCCATTGTCGGGGCGAAAGATGTGCAGTTTCGAGTTCTCGGCCGCCAGCAGCGGCAGGCGGGCGGCGGCGACGGGGGCCATCGCGGCCTCGGTCGCCATCTGCGCCAGCGCCGGGCCGGGCGAAAGCTGCGTCAGTCCCTCGACCGGCACGGCCAGCGGCACCACCAGCACGGCGGGCAGGAGCTGCGCCGATTTCGCCAGTGCGATGCCGGCGCGATGCGCATCCACCGCGCCGCCGCGCGGGCTGCGAAACGGCCCCTTCATCGGCGTCATCAGGTCGCCCGCCGGATCGGCCACGGCCCGCAGCCAGGCCAGGTCGCCGTCGCCCGGCACCTCGATCCGCGCCAGATCGCCGTCATAGACCCGGACCTTCAGCGTCTCGGCGCGCGGTCCGGTGATCGCCAGCACGGCCGGGCCGAGGGCGCGCATGGATGCCAGCCGGTCGGCGCGCAGCGTTTCGACCGCGGCGACGAGCTGGCCGCCGATGACCACGGGCAGCCCCATGCGCAGGTCGGCGCGGGCGCGCGAAAGGGTCTCGGTCAGGGTCGGGATCAGGGTCATCGGGCCAGCATGGTTGAAACAATCTGAAACATAGGGCGGAATTCCGACAACTCCATGTGAGAATTGCTGCAAACCGCTGGACGCTTGCCGCGCCGCGCCACAGTTTTCCGCCATAACGCCAAAGGAGGCAAGAATGGCCGGACTGAAAAAGATCCTGCTGGTCGATGACGAGGACGACCTGCGCGAGGCGCTGGCCGAGCAGCTGGTCGCCACCGAGGATTTCGAGGTGTTCGAGGCGGGCTCGGGCCATGAGGCGGTCGAAAGGACCAAGGGCGCGATCTTCGACCTGGTCGTGCTGGACGTGGGCCTGCCCGATACCGACGGGCGCGAGCTTTGCAAGCGGCTGCGCAAGCAGGGGGTGAAATGCCCCGTCGTCATGCTGACCGGCCACGATACCGATGCCGATACCATCCTTGGGCTCGACAGCGGTGCGAACGACTACATCACCAAGCCGTTCAAGTTCCCGGTGCTTCTGGCGCGGCTGCGCGCGCAATTGCGCACGCATGAGCAGTCCGAGGACGCGATCTTCCAGCTTGGCCCCTATACGTTCAAGCCGGCGATGAAGATGCTGATCGACGCCAAGGACCGCAAGATCCGCCTGACCGAAAAGGAAACCAACATCCTGAAGTTCCTGTATCGCGCGCAGGACGGGGTGGTGCCGCGCGACGTGCTTCTGCACGAGGTCTGGGGCTACAACGCGGGCGTGACCACGCATACGCTGGAGACCCATATCTATCGCCTGCGCCAGAAGATCGAGCCCGATCCCTCGAACGCGCGGCTTCTGGTCACCGAATCCGGCGGCTATCGCCTGGTCGCTTGATAAATGTTGATCCCCGGAACCCGCGCATGGCTGGCGGGTTCTGATTGCGAAGCCCGGTGGTCGGAGGATGCGGCCACATGATGACCCGGCCCCGGTCCAGACCGGCGGCCGGGTTTTTCGCTTGCCCTGCCGCGCGGGGGCGCTTCGCCCCCCGCACCCCCCGAGAGTATTTCTGAAACGGAGAAGATGGGGGGCGGCTTTCCCTGGTCAGGGTGGGGGATGGTGGGCGGACCGGGCCGGTCGCGGCGGTGGTGGACAAGCGGTGCCCGCGCCCCTAGGGTCCGTCCCCGAAAAGGAGCTGCCATGTTCACCATCGCCACCTGGAACATCAATTCGGTCCGCCTGCGCGAGGCGCTGGTCGCCCGCTTCCTGACCGAGGAAGCGCCGGACATCCTTTGCCTGCAAGAGACGAAAAGCCCGGTCGAGAACATCCCCCTGGAGGCGTTCCGGGCGCTGGGCTACGACCATTTCGTCGCGCGCGGGCAAAAGGGCTATAACGGCGTCGCCATCCTGTCGAAGCTGCCGATCGAGGATGCGGGCGACCGCGATTATGCCGGGCTGGGCCATGCCCGCCATGTCGCCGCGCGGCTGGAGAACGGCGTCACCATCCACAACTTCTACGTCCCGGCGGGCGGCGACATTCCCGATCGCGAGCAGAACGTCAAGTTCGGCCAGAAGCTGGATTTCCTGACCGAGATGCGCGACGTCTTCCATGCCGACCGGCCCGCGCGCTCGATCATGGTGGGCGACCTGAACATCGCCCCGCGCGAGGACGACGTCTGGTCGCACAAGCAATTGCTGAAGATCGTCAGCCACACGCCCATCGAGGTCGAGCATCTCGGCGCCGCGCAGGATGCCGGCAAATGGGTGGACATCACCCGCAAGGACATTCCGCAGGGCCTGCTTTACAGCTGGTGGAGCTATCGCGCGCGGGACTGGGACGCGGCCGACAAGGGCCGGCGGCTGGACCATATCTGGGCCACGCCCGATATCGCCAATGCGGGGCACAACAGCCGCATCCTGCGGCCGCTGCGCGGCTGGCAGCAGCCCAGCGACCACGTTCCGGTGCTGGCCAGCTTCGATCTGTGAGCCGTCGGGGCGCCGCGCGGCCAGCCGAATCTTGCATCGCGCCGGCCGCTGCGCCATCTAGGGGGCAACCCTTTCGCATGAGGAATTCCGATGCTCGAGCTTGGCTCCGCCCCAAAAGATGCCGCCCCCGCCGATATCATCAAGGACGTGACCGAGGCGACCTTCATGGCCGATGTGGTCGAGGCCTCGATGAAGATGCCGGTCATCGTCGATTTCTGGGCTCCCTGGTGCGGCCCCTGCAAGACGCTGGGCCCGCAGCTCGAGGCCGAGGTCGCCCGCCACAAGGGCCGCGTCCGCATGGCCAAGGTCAACGTGGACGAGAACCAGATGATCGCCGGCCAGTTGCGGGTGCAGTCGATCCCGACGGTCTATGCCTTCTTCCAGGGTCAGCCGGTCGACGGCTTCCAGGGCGCGATCCCGCAAAGCCAGATCAAGCAGTTCGTCGAGAAGCTGGTGGCCATGGGCGGCGATGACGGCGGGCTGGCCGAGGCGCTGGAGGCTGCCGAGGCGATGATCGCCGAGGGCGCCCCCGAGGATGCCGCCGAAACCTTCGCCGCGATCCTGGAGGAAGAGCCCGAGAACGCCGCCGCCTGGGGCGGGCTGATCCGCGCCCATCTGGCCGCCGGGGCCGAGGACCGCGCCGAAGAGGCGCTGGCGCAGGTGCCCGCTGCCGTCGCCAATGCCGCGCCGGTCGAGGCGGCCCGCGCCCAGTTGCAGCTGGCGCGGCAGGCCGCGAGCGCCGGTCCCCTGGACGAGTTGCGCCACAAGGTCGAGGCCGATCCGGCCGACCAGCAGGCGCGTTTCGACTATGCCACCGCGCTGCATGCGGCGGGCGAGGTCGAGGAGGCGATCGACCAGCTTCTGGAAGCCTTCCGCCGCGACCGCGACTGGAACGAGGGCGCGGCCAAGGCGCAGCTTCTGACCATCTTCGACGCGATGAAGCCCACCGATCCGCTGGCGCAGAAGGGGCGCCGCCGCCTGTCCTCGCTGATCTTCGCCTGACATGGCGCGCGGCATCGACCTGCCCGAGACCGTCCCGCTGTTCCCGCTGCCGGGCGCGGTCCTGATGCCCCGCACCCGCCTGCCGTTGCAGATCTTCGAGCCGCGCTATCTGCAGATGGTCGAGGACGTGCTGAAGACCCCCTCGCGGCTGATCGGCATGATCCAGCCGGCCGAGGGCGGGCTGGACGCGCTGGCCCAGGTCGGCTGCGCGGGCCGGATCGTGGCCTTTTCCGAACTGGACGACGGTCGGCTGATGATCTCGCTCAAGGCGCGTTCGCGTTTCCGGCTGAACGAGGTGCAGCCCGGCTTTACCCCCTATCTGCGCGGCCAGGTGAACTGGTCGGGCTATGAGACGGACCTGGCCGCCCAGCCCGAGGAGGATCCGCGTTTCGAGCGCAAGGGCTTCATGGCGCGGCTGGGTCGCTATATGGAGCAGCGCAGCCTGTCCACCGACTGGGATGCCGCCGAGGCGTCCGAGGCCGAGACGCTGGTCAATTCGCTGTCCATGCTGCTGCCCTTCGCCCCCGAGGAAAAGCAGGCCCTGCTGGAGGCGCCGACGCTTGCCAAGCGCCGCGTGCTGCTGGAGGGGCTGCTGGAATACGCCCTGCACGGCGGCGACAACGAGGAGACGATCCAGTGACCGACACGACCGAACGCGGCTATGACCGCCACATGCTCGAGGCGCTGGTCTGCCCGGTGACCCATGCGACGCTGCGCTATGACGCCGAGGCGCAGGAACTCATTTCCGAAGCCGCCGGGCTGGCCTTTCCGATCCGGGGCGGCATTCCGATCATGCTGCTGAACGAGGCCCGCCAGATCCGCGCCTGAGAAAAGGGCGGGCGCACGGACGGCTTGGGGGAGGCCGTGCGCCCGTGCCGCGGTCAGAGCCGGCAGATCTCGGACCGCACCAGGAAGCGCCGCTCGCGCCCGTTATCCAGGCTGAACATGCCGCCGCGACCGGGCACCACGTCGATGATCAGGCGGGTGTGCTTCCAGGCTTCGTATTGGCTGGCCGAGATATAGAAGGGCATGCCGCCGATCTCGCCCAGCTTCACGTCATGCTGGCCGATGCGGAATTCGCCCTGCGGATAGCACATGGGCGAGGACCCGTCGCAGCAGCCCCCGGACTGGTGGAACAGCACCGGCCCGTGATCGGCGACGATCTCGGCCAGAAGCGCCAGGGCTGCGGGCGTGGCCTCGACCTGGTCCGGCCCTGCGGGGGTGGCGACGGGTTCCATGCTCAGCCCGCCATGTCCAGCACCATGCGCCCTTCGATCTGACCTTTGTGCATCTGGCCGAAGATGTTGTTGATGTCTTCGAGCTTTGCCTTGTGCACGGTGGCCTTGACCTTGCCGTCGCCGGCGAAATCCAGCGATTCCTGCAGGTCCAGCCGCGTGCCCACGATCGAGCCGCGCACGGTGATGCCGTTCAGCACCATGCCGAAGATGTCCAGCGGGAAGTCGCCCGGGGGCAGGCCGTTCAGCGCCACCGTGCCGCCGCGTGCGACCATGCCGATGGCCTGCTCGAAGGCCTTGCGGCCGACCGCCGTCACCAGCACGCCCTGTGCGCCGCCATCGGTCTGTTTCCTGATCGCCGCCGCCGGGTCGGGTTCGGTCGCGGCGTTCACCGTCACCGTGGCGCCCAGCTTGCGGGCCAGCGCCAGCTTTTCGTCGTCGATGTCCACGGCGGCGACGTTCATGCCCATGGCCTTGGCATATTGCACCGCCATATGCCCCAGCCCGCCGATGCCCGAGATCACCACCCAGTCGCCGGGCTTGGTATCCGTGACCTTCAGCCCCTTGTAGACCGTGACGCCCGCGCAGAGCACCGGGGCGATGTCCAGGAAATCGACGTTCTTCGGCAGGTGGCCGACATAGTTCGGATCGGCCACGACGTAATCGGCAAAGCCACCGTTCACCGAATAGCCGGTGTTGAGCTGGCTTTCGCACAGCGTTTCCCAGCCGCCCAGGCAATGCCGGCAATGGCCGCAGGCGGTGTAGAGCCAGGGCACGCCGACGCGGTCGCCCTCCTTGACGTGCTTGACCCCGGCGCCCACGGCCGAGACGAAGCCCACGCCTTCATGGCCGGGAATGAAGGGCGGGTTCGGCTTGACCGGCCAGTCGCCCTCGGCCGCGTGCAGGTCGGTATGGCAGACGCCCGAGGCCTGGATCCTGACCTGGATCATGCCGGGGCCGGGTTCGGGGACCGGCACCTCGTCGATGGTCAGGGGCTTGCCGAATTCGCGCACGACGGCGGCTTTCATGGTTTTGGCCATGAGAGGGCACTCCTTGCAGTTGCTCTTGGGGGAGGGAGGGGGAGGCGTGCCGGGCGCAGGATGACATGCGCCCGGCCATTCCATCAGAAGAAGCCCAGCTTCTTGGGCGAGTAGCTGACCAGCATGTTCTTGGTCTGCTGATAGTGGTCCAGCATCATCTTGTGCGTCTCGCGTCCGATGCCCGACTGCTTGTAGCCGCCGAAGGCCGCATGGGCCGGATAGGCGTGGTAGCAGTTGGTCCAGACCCGGCCGGCCTTGATGCCGCGGCCCATGCGATAGCAGGTATTGGCATCGCGCGACCACACGCCGGCGCCAAGGCCGTAAAGCGTGTCGTTGGCGATCTCCAGCGCCTCGGCCTGGTCCTTGAAGGTGGTGACCGAGACCACCGGGCCGAAGATTTCCTCCTGGAAGATCCGCATCTTGTTGTTGCCGCGAAAGATCGTCGGCTCGATGTAGTAGCCGCCCGAAAGCTCGCCGCCCAGGTCGGCCGCCTTGCCGCCGGTCAGCACTTCGGCGCCTTCCTTCTTGCCGATGTCGAGATAGCTGAGGATCTTTTCCTTCTGCTCGCTCGACGCCTGCGCGCCGATCATGGTGTCGCTTTCGCGCGGATCGCCCTGCTTGATCGCCTGCACGCGCTGGACCGCGCGTTCCATGAACTTGTCATAGATCGATTCCTGGATCAGCACGCGCGACGGGCAGGTGCAGACCTCGCCCTGGTTCAGCGCGAACATGGTAAAGCCTTCCAGCGCCTTGTCGAAGAAATCGTCATCCTCGCGCGCGACATCGGCAAAGAAGATGTTCGGGGACTTGCCGCCCAGTTCCAGCGTCACCGGGATCAGGTTCTCGCTGGCATATTGCATGATCAGCCGGCCCGTCGTCGTCTCGCCGGTGAAGGCGATCTTGGCGATGCGGTTCGAGGATGCCAGCGGCTTGCCGGCTTCCAGCCCGAAGCCGTTGACGATGTTCAGCACGCCCGGCGGCAGCAGGTCGCCGATCAGGTTGGCCCAGACCATGATGCCGGCCGGTGTTTGCTCGGCCGGTTTCAGCACCACGCAGTTGCCGGCGGCGATCGCGGGGGCCAGCTTCCAGCAGGCCATCAGCAGCGGAAAGTTCCAGGGGATGATCTGGCCCACCACGCCCAGCGGCTCGTGGAAGTGATAGGCGACGGTGTCGTCGTCGATCTGGCTGATCGAGCCCTCCTGCGCCCGCAGCACGCCGGCGAAATAGCGGAAATGGTCGATGGCCAGCGGCAGGTCGGCGGCCATGGTCTCGCGGATCGGCTTGCCGTTGTCCCAGGTCTCGGCGGTGGCGAGCAGCTCCAGGTTCCGCTCCATCCGGTCGGCGATCTTCAGCATGATGTTGGCGCGCTCGGCCGGGCTGGTGGCGCCCCATTTCTCCTTGGCGGCATGGGCGGCGTCCAGCGCCAGCTCGATGTCGCCGGCCTCCGAGCGCGCGATCTGCCCGATCTCGGCGCCGGTGATCGGGGTGGTGTTGGTGAAATACCTGCCCGAGACGGGCGCCACCCATTCGCCGCCGATGAAATTGTCGTAGCGTTCCTCGAAGGGCAGCGCGTTCACGCCCCGGAAGGGATGCGTCTGGTCGTTCGGCATGATGTTCCTCCTGTCATTCCGGCTCCTCCAGCCGGTTGCACAAGAGGGTGTGCCCTGGGACTGCCTCGGGTCAACGCGGGCAGGCGCGCCGCTGCCCCGATGTGTTTCAGGGGCGAGACAGTTTGCCGGGATTTTCGTCGATGCCCAGCCGCGCCATGCGGCGATAGAGCGTCGCCCGTCCCACACCCAGCGCGCGGGCGGCGGCCGAGACATTGCCCTCGGCCCTGGCCAGCGCGCGAATCACGGCGGCGCGTTCGGCGCGCTCGAACCCGGTGGCGTCGTCCTGCCGGCCCAGCAGGTCCGAGGCCGGGCGCGGGCGCAACTGCCCCTCTTTCTCCAGGCCGAAGGCGCGGCGGGCGGCGCGGTTCGCGCCGATGGCCAGGTCGTCCTTGTCCACCGCGATCAGCAGTGTGCCGTCCTCGGCTCCCTCGGCCTCGGGCGCGATGATTCGCGCGCCGGGGAACGAGACGCGGAAGAACGCCGCCTCGATGGCCCGGGCGCTGTGCGCGACCTGCGCCGCGATCAGCGCGTTCAGCCGCTCGGTATGGTCGGCGCGGGCCGAACTGATGTCCAGCGCCGCAATCAGCCGCCCGTCCGGTCCCCAGATCGGCGCGTCCATGCAGGAAAGCCCGGCGTTGCGGGCATAGAAATGTTCGTCGCGGTGGATGGTGACCTGCCGCCCCTCGGCCAGGCAGGTGCCGATGCCGTTGGTGCCCTGCACCGCCTCGGACCAGTCCATGCCGCGCCACAGACCCCAGCCGCGAAAGGTGGCGGCGTCGCCCTGGCTGACGCGATGTTCCAGAACGATGCCCTGCGCGTCGGTCAGCAGCAGGTTGCAGCCGGTCGGGCAGACCAGCTGGAACAGCTGGTCCAGCTGCGGCCGGGCCACGGCGATGAAGCGGTCCATGCGCTCGACGCGCTCGGACAGCTCGCGCTCGGTCAGGCGGCGCGGCTCGGGCGGCCGGGACGGGTCCAGCCCGTGCTTGAGCATCGAGCGGCGCCAGCTTGCCGCCAGCCGGGTGACGGCGCCGGGCGATTGCGAGGCCTGCACCACGCGGTCCTCGTGGCGGGCTGCGGATGGCGTTACCGGGCGGGTCTCGGGCAAGGCGTCCTCCCCTTCCTTACGCGATGGCGGGATTATTGCCCGTCCGGGCGCCGCGGGGCAAGCAATGCTTTCGTGAAGCGCCCGCAACGAAGCACCCCGGCCTTTCGGGGGCCGGGGTGCAGGGGTCGGGTGCCAGGGGTCCGGTTCCGGCGGTTCAGGGCGTGACGGCGACGGTGCCGCTGTCCGACCAGGCGCGGAACTCGGGGCGATACATGTCCTCGACGCTGGCGGCAGGATGGCGGAACTCGCCCGGCGTCACGGCGCGCACGATATAGGCCAGCCGGAACCGCTCGGCCGAGGTCCAGGTCAGCGCCGCCGCAAAACGGTCGGCGCGGAACTCGGTCATCTCGGCCGAGGTCTCGGCCTCCAGCCAGTCCAGCGCAGAGACGTCGCCGGCGCGCAGCAGGTTCGGGTTGTCGATCTCCCACCCGGCGGGCAGGGGATCGGCGATGACCAGCCGCCCGCCGCCCTCGGATTGCGGCGCGATCTCCAGCTCGACCACCATGCGCGTGCCCTGTTGCAGGCTGGCGGGGTCCAGCGCCTCGCCCTCCATGCTGTAATAGCGCCGTGCGATGGTATAGCCCTTGCCGCCGGACGCGACCGGACCCGCGGGCTTGCCGGTCGCGGTCAGTGTCACCTCCAGCGCCTGCGTGCCGGTATTGGCAAGGCTCGCATCCGCCGGCAGGCTGGCCACCGGCTGGCTCAGCGCCACGCCGTTCAGCGTCGCGGGCGGGGTCGAGGTGAACAGCGATTGTGCCGCCAGCACCGTCCAGACCGATTCCTGGGTGGACAGGCTGCGGCCGTCCTCTTCGGCCCGCGCGATGCGCTCGGCGATCCGGCTGGTCAGGTCGGTGGTGTCGACGGCCTGCGTCTTCGCCTCGGCCGCCAGTGCCAGCAGCGCGGTGGCGTTGCGCAGCTTGGTGCCGTAATCGGCGCGGAAGGCATGCGGCTCGGGCGCGTCGAGGTTCAGCAGGTTCCGCGCCTGCGTGAACATGCGATCCGCCCGGCTCTGGTCGCCATAGGAGGCCAGCGCCGCGCCCAGATGGGCCGCGCCCATCGGGGTCGAGAACGATCCCGCGGCGGTATCGGCGTAATAGCGCAGGTCGCCCACCGTCGCCGCCCGCTCTCGTGCCAGCACCGCCAGCGCATAGGCCAGCGCCGCATTTTCCTCGGCCGAGGCGGCGCCGGGTTCGGTCGCGTAATTGGCGCGGTTCCTGAGGTTGTCGATGGCCATGCGGAAGGCGGTGTCCGGCACGCGATAGCCCGCCGCCCGCGCCCGCGACAGGAAGTCGGTGACATAGGCTTCCAGCCACAGATCGCCCGAATCGGCATACCACAGCCCGAATCCGCCATTCGAGCCCTGGCGGGTCAGGATCTCGGTGATGGCCTTCTGGACCTGCTCGGCCGTGTCTTCGCTGGCCACCCCTTCGACGGCGGCAAGGCCGGGCATGTAGATCAGCGGCATGGCGCCCGAGGTCAACTGCTCGGTGCAGCCATAGGGATAGCGTGCCAGCCGCATCAGCGCGCCCGCCACGTCCAGCCGGGCATAGGGGCCGATGGCGACGGTGATCTCGGCCCCGGGCAGCATGGTTTCGGTCAGGCCGGCGGGCACGGTCAGGCTTTGCCCCGGCTCGACCACCAGCCGGTCGCGGCGCTGCATGTCGGCCTCGTTCAGCGCGACGGGGATGGCGATGTCCTTGGTCAGCGCCTGCCCGTCCGGCGTGGTCAGGGTCAGCCGCAGATTGGCCAGCCCCTCGGCATCGCCCGCCGCGACGGGCATCTGCACCTGCGCCTCGGCCTTTTCGGCCAGGGTCACGGTGTCGGCCGGCAGGCTGGTGGTCAGCGGTGCCTCGCCGCCCACCTGCTGGACCGAGAGCCGCATCTCGCCGGCCGGACCCGAGGCATGGGTCAGTCGCAGCCCGACCTGCGCCCGGTCGCCGGGCGCGAGGAAGGCGGGCGCGGTCACGGTCATCACCACCGGATCGCGCACCAGGACCGAGGCATCGGCCTGGCCCAGCCCCTTTTCGGACCAGACGACGGCCATGACCCGCACCTCGCCGTTGAAATCGCCCACCGGCACCTCGATGGTCGCGGTGCCGTCCGCGCCCACGGTCAGGGGCCCCGAGAACCAGCTCATCAGCTTTTCGGTCGGCGGCGGCGCCTCGGCATTGCCGGCAAGGCTGGCATCGCCCCCCTCGCGCAACGCGCCATCGGGGGCGCCGGTCGGCAGGATCAGCCGCCCGTAAAGATCGCGCAGGGCGACGCCCAGCCGGCGCTGGCCGAAATAATGCTGCGAGGGGTTGGGCGGTTGGAACCGGGTCAGGTTCAGGATGCCCTGGTCGACGGCGGCGATGGTGGCATGCACCGTTTCGCCCGCCGCGCCCTCGACCTTCAGCGTCACCGGGATCGTGCCGCGCGGGCGGGTCTCGGCCGGCGCCTCGATGCTGGCGGCAAGCCTGCGGTCGCCGGGATCGACGGCGGCATGGGCCAGACCCAACGCGCGCACCGGCTGGCGGTCGCCGGGCTGCGCCTCGCCCAGCGGGCGGATGGCGCTGACGGTGACATAGACGCCGGCGCCCCAGTCGTCGGTCACCGGCAGGTCGATCCGGTTCTCGCCCGCCTTCAGTGCCACGGTCTGCATCGAGACCAGCCGGTTCGACAGCACCGAGACAAGGCCCAGCCCGTCGCTGGTCGCCTCGACCTGGACGCGCGCGGTCTCGCCGCTGCGATAGGCGGGCCGGTCCAGCGCCACCTTCAGGCGGTCGGGCGTCTGGGTTCCGGAATTCGCCACCGCGCCCCAGCCCGAGTAGAACTGCACCGAGCTTGGCCCGCCCTGGCCCGAGGCCGGCTCGGCCACCAGCTCATACTGGCCCCATTGGACCTGGACCGCGACCTCGGCCGGGCTCTCGCCCGGCTCGGCCACGCCTTCGGCGATGCGGGTGCGCGAGGTGATCACCTCCCAGTTCCACTGCCCGCCCAGCGAATACCATTGGTAGTCGGTGTCGACGCGGTTCAGAACCCAGCGCAGCGGCTCGGCCGCCGGTTTCAGGTCCGGGCCGACGGCGATGAGCGCAAAGCGCGCCTCGGCGTTTTCCGAAACCGTATCGCCCTCGAACAGCGGCCTGATGCCGACGGTCGGGGCCTCGGGCATGACCACGCGGGATTCGCTGCGCTCGACCGGACGGCCGGCGCCTTCGCGGATGTCCAGCACCACCTCGGCCTCGACCGGGCGGGGGCCGAGTTCGCCAGCGGGCGGCAGTTCGATCTGCGCCTGGTAATTGCCCTGTGCGTCGGTCACCCCCGCAGGCAGGCTGTCGGTTACCGGCGCGCTGTCGTCGTCGTGCGGGCCGAAGGCATAGCCGTCGAAACCGTCCAGGCTGCGGGTGGGCGACAGGCG
Source organism: Paracoccus sp. SSJ (assembly GCF_030234105.1). NCBI lineage: Bacteria > Pseudomonadati > Pseudomonadota > Alphaproteobacteria > Rhodobacterales > Paracoccaceae > Paracoccus > Paracoccus sp. SSJ. The sequence continues at coordinate 29,475 of NZ_JASSPE010000015.1, forward strand.
CAACAACCCCTCGACCGGCAGGTTCGCGGCCGGCGCGCCGAACAGCCAATGCGCCGAAAGCGACAGCTCCAGCGTGCCGCCGGCGCGCGCCGGGCCTTCGGGCAGGCGCGGGGTGAAGTCGATGCGCTCGGGCAGGAAATCCTCGACCAGCATGCGCGCGGTGGCCAGCGCCGGGCCGTCCGCCTCGGTGCGCAGCTCCATCCGCCAGGTGCCGCGCGGGGCGTTGCCGGGGATCTGCCAGTTGACCACGCTGCCGCCGGCGCCGGCATCCTGCGCGGGCAGGCGCGTCGCCTCGACCCCGTCGGGACGCAGGATCACCGCGGTCAGCGGCAGGTTTTCCAGCGCCCGGGCCTCGGCATTGCGGGCCAGCACCGTCGCGTTCACCGTCTCGCCGACGCGGTAGGCGCCGCGGTCGGTGGTCACGAACAGGTCGATGGGCGGCGCGGGGGGCTGGCCCTCGACGCCGCGGTCGGAAAGGTCGAATTCGGGGCCCGAGAGCGACAGGAAGGCCATGTCGCGGGGCGCACGCTCGGCGCCCTCGCCCTGCCATTCGGTCACCGTGACCAGAGCCGGCGCGGCGCCTTCCTTGCCCATGGCGAGGCCCGACGCGAAATGCGCGATGCCGTCCGCATCGGTCGCGGCCTTGGCCAGCACCTCGTTCGAGCGGCTGATCAAAGCGACCTCGGCCCCCGCCTTGGCCGAGGTGTCGGCAAGGCTGCGCACGGCGACGGTCAGCCCGTCGGCGCCCGAGAAGGTGGAGATCCCGAAATCCGAGATCACGAACCATTGCGTGGCAAGCCCGGTATCCGAGACGTTCTGGTTCTCGATGCCGGCCTCGACGATATAGATGCCGGGTTCCAGCGGGCCGGCCTCGGCGGGAATGGCGAGGCTGGTGGTCAGTTCCTGGTTCAGGGTTTCCTGCCCCATCGGCCTGGCCACCTGCGCCGAGCCCTTCCAGACCTCGCGCGCCATGCGATCGCTGAAATAATCGGCGCGCCAGCTGTCCAGCGGCGTCGCGAACATGTCCTCGGCCATGGCGCGGATCAGGTTGCGGTCGGAAATGCGCAGCAGGCGCAGGTCGATCGTGTCGGCATTGACCGTCACCATGGACAGCCGCTGGTCGCCCGAGGCCGGCAGCACATAGGCGCGGCCGGGAAAGCGGACCGAGGGCGCGCGGTCGCGGACATAGCCTTTCAGCGTCACGTCGCGGGCCAGCGTCTCGCCATCGGCGGCGGGCAGGCCGGCGCGCAGGGTCAGCTCGACATCCTGGCCATGGGTCAGGCCGGCGACGCAAAGCCGCTCGCCATCGGCCTCGACGGTCAGGTCGCGGCCGGGCAGGCGCAGGAATTGCGCATAATCGGTGCCGGAGGAGAGTTCGCGCGACATCACCGCGCAGAAGCGCGGCATCTTGCCCTCGGCTTCGACCTGGGTGTCGGTGACGCGCAGCCCGTTGCGGGCCTGCGATTCCTCGAGCGCCTGGGCGATGGCGTCGTCGCCGGGCGAAAGCCGCGCCGCCAGCCGCAGCGCCGACAGCGCGTCGCGGCCGCGGTCCAGCCGCTCCCACGCCATGGCGAGCCAGGACAGCGCCCGGGCCGCCACCGCATCCTCGCCCGCCCGCAGATAGCCGTTGATCGCCATCGAAGCGATGGCGTTCGATGCCTCGCCGTCGCCCTGGTTGCTGGTATAGAGCGTCAGCCGGGCGAGATTGGTCCAGTCGGCGGGCCGGTCATAGCGTGCGACCTCGGCGGCGGTGATCCGCGCCGCCAGCGCCAGTTCGCCCGAGGCTTCGGCAGCCTGCGCGCTGCCCTGCGGATAGTCCGCGCCCAGCGGCGGGTGCAGGGCCGGAAAGGATCGGGCCAGCGATTGCGCGGCGGCCAGATCCTGCGGCGCGACGAAGGGGGCGGCCTTGGCACGGGATTCGGCGCGCGGCCGTTCCTCGGCCGTGGTCGCCACGACATGGCCCGACAGCGCGCCGGCAAAGGCGGTCGCGGTGCCCGTGCCCTCACCCTTGGGGAAGCAGGCGCGGGACCGCTGGTTGTAGGTCAGCGCGCGGCAGTCGTCATTGCCCAGGCATGCCTGCACGCAGGCTTGCAGCGTGGTGTCGAAGATCGGCCCCAGGTCGCCGCCCGGCAGGTCGGTATCGGCCTGCAGGGACAGCCGCCGTTCGGGCAGCGGTGCATCCTGTGCCAGGGCCGCGCCGGTGACGAGAAGCCCGCCCAGGGCCGCCGCGATGAAACCGTGCCAGACGGGATGTGCCATGGCCTTACTCCTATCGTGCTCGGCATAGTTGTGGCACCGGCGCGCGGGCGAGGCAATCTATTCCCATTCCAGTTGCGCATAGGCCGCGGCGGCATTGCGCGCGGTGGTGCTGCGGAAATCGGCCCAGCCTTCCGAGACCGGCTGCATCGCCGCGACGATGGCCGGGATCGCCTGCGACAGCGGCAGGCCGGCGCCGATCGCCTCGCGCGTGGCGTCGCGCAGCGCGGTCAGGTATTGGCGCTGGGGCGTGACCGCCTCGTCCCAGCTTTCCACGACCGGGCCATGGCCGGGCACGATCAGCGCCGGCTCGGGGTCGGGCGGCGCGGCGATCCAGTCGAGCCAGCCCGCAAGCGAGCCGTCGAGCGAGGGGGTCAGGCCCAGGAACACCAGGTCGCCGGTGAACAGCGTGGCGGTCTCCTCGTCCAGAACGGTCATGTCGCTGCCGGTATGGGCCGAGGCGACCGGCGTCAGCCGCAACTGCCGGTCGCCCAGCGACAGCGCCTGCGGGGAATCGACGGTCTGGTCCACCGAGGCGATCCTCGTGCCGGCAAAGGCCGCCGCGCCGATCTGGCGCGGGACCGAGGCCATCCAGCTTTCCGCCCGCCGCGCCACCGCCTCGGGCAGGCGGGCATCGGCGACGATGGTGGCGCCGGCTTCGGAAAACACCTCGGCGCCCAGGATGTGGTCGGGATGCATATGGGTCAGGATCAGGTGGCTTATCGGCTTGTTTGTCACCTGCCGGATCGCGGCGTAAAGCGCCTCGCCCTCGGCGCGGCTGCCGCCGGCGTCGATCACCGCCACCGTCTCGCCGATGACGAAGGACAGGTTGGCGATCCGCCCGCGGTTCTGCGGCGAGATCTGCGCCATCGCGCCCTGATGCACATGGACGCCCGGCGCCGCCTCCTGCACGGTCAGGGCGGGCAGTGCGGCGGTTTCGACGCAGCGCGGCCCGTCGCCGGTCAGTTGCGGATGCCGGGCCAGCCAGTCGCGGGCGACGGGCGCGGCGCGCGCCTCGCAATCCTCGCGCGTGGGGGCGTCGCCGGCAGGCAGCAGGCGGGGCTGGCAGGTGGCGGGCTGGGCCGCCAGGCAGGCGGCAAGGACCAGATGGAACATCCGCTTTCCTTTCGCGCGGCAAGGCTAACACAAGCCCGCGACCCGTGCCATCTACGACCTTTGGCGTGTTGACTGAACGCCCAAGCGGCTTAGCATCGAAACAGCCGCATTCATGCGGTGACCTTGAGGAGGAGGACTCATGGCCTGGACCAAACCCGCGCCGAAGGAAATCGCCTGCGGCATGGAAATCAACATGTATGCCCCGGCCGAGGACGAGCCGGTTCTGTTCTAACCCGCCGGCGATATTCCCCGGCCCGGTCCCCGGCAGCCGGGGGCCGGGCCTGCCGGAGCCTTTCCCATGCGTATCGTGATTCTCGGCAGCGGCGCCGGCGGTGGCGTGCCGCAGTGGAACTGTGGTTGCCGCAACTGCGAGGCCGCGCGCGCAGGACGCATTCCCGCCATGAGCCAAAGCGGGATTGCCGTCTCTGCGAATGGCCGGGACTGGGCGCTGGTCAACGCCTCGCCCGACCTGCGCCAGCAGCTGGCCGCGACGCCGGCGCTGCGGCCCGGGGGGCTGCGCGGCTCTCCGATCCGCTCGGTGCTGGTGACCAACGGCGATATCGACCATGTCGCGGGCCTGCTGACCCTGCGCGAGGGGCAGGGGTTCGACCTGTTCGCGACCCCGGCCATCCATGCCGTGCTGGCCGCCAATCCGATGCTTGCCGCGCTGGACCCCCGCCTGGTCGCCCGGCGCGAGCTGGCGCTGGAGGAAAGCTTCGAGCTGGCGCCCGGCCTTGTCGCGCGGCTTTTCGCCGTGCCGGGCAAGGTGCCGCTCTACATGGAGGGCGAGCAGGTCGAGACCGACCTGATGGGCGAGCAGACCGTGGGCGTCGAACTGGCTGCCGAGGGGCGGCGGGTCTTCTATATCCCTGGCTGCGCCTCGGTTCCCGACTGGCTGCGCGAACGGATCTCGGGCGCGGATGCGCTGCTGTTCGACGGCACGCTGTGGACGGATGACGAAATGGTCCGCGCCGGCCTTGGGGCCAAGACCGGGCGGCGCATGGGGCATGTGCCGGTATCAGGCCCCGGCGGCAGCCTGGAGGGGCTGCGCGACCTGGCGCTTGGTGCCCGCATCTATGTGCATCTGAACAATTCGAACCCGCTGGTCGATCCGGCCAGCCCCGAGCGTGCGATGGCGCAGGCGGCGGGCTGGCAGATCGGCCATGACGGTATGGAGATCGCGCCATGAAACTTGCCGACCACCGCGCCCAGACCCGCGCCGAGTTCCACGAGCGCCTGAAGCGCATCGGCGCCGAGCGCTATCACGACCGCCACTCGTTCCACAAACGCCTGCATGGCGGGGAATGCACGCCCGACGAGGTGCGGGCCTGGGTCGTCAACCGCTGGCAATACCAGTCGCGCATTCCGATGAAGGACGCGGCCTTCCTGTCGCGGGTCGAGGATCCGCAGCTGCGCCGCATCTGGCGTAGCCGCATCGAGGATCACGACGGTGGCGTCGATCAGGGCGGCGGCATCCGGCGCTGGCTGGCGCTGGCCCGGGCGGTCGGCCTCGACCCCGATTACGTCGCCAGCGGCGCGGGCGTGATGCCCGCGACCCGCTTTGCTGTCGATGCCTATGTCCGCTTCGTGCGCGACATGCCGCTGCTGGATGCCGTGGCCGCCAGCCTGACCGAGATGTTCGCGCCCAGGATCCATGCCGAGCGCATCGAGGGGCTGCTGAAGCATTACGATTTCGCCGACGATGCCAGCCTCGCCTATTTCCGCAACCGGCTGAGCGAGGCGCCGAAGGATGTCGAATTCGGCCTGAACTATGTTCTGGACCGTGCCGATACGCTGGAAAGGCAGGATGCGGCGGCGGCGGCGCTGGTCTTCAAGACCGACGTGCTGTGGGCGCAGCTCGACGCGCTGTGGCACGGCTATGTGCAGGGCAACATACCCCCCGGCGCCTGGCGTCCGGGCGAGGGGCTTCTGGACGCGGCGATCCCCGAGCCGGCGCCCGAGGCCGCGGGTGCCTCATGAGCGCGGATCGCATCAGCGGGGCCGCGGTGCCCTATCTGCCGCGGGGCGTGCGGCTGCATGACGACCGCGTGCGCGGCATCCGCGTGCTGCTGGCGCCCGAGCGGGTGATCCAGCTCGACCCGGTGGGCCATGCGATCCTGTCGGAACTGGACGGCAAGCGCAGCCTGGCCGAGGTGATCGAGACGCTTTGCACCCGCTACGACGCGCCGCCCGAGCAGATCGAGGGCGACGTGCAGGAGTTCCTCCGCGACCTGATGGACCGGCGCATGGTGTTCCTGGACGGTGAAGCCGGGGGGCCGGCATGAGAGACGATCCCGCCCCCCGCGACATAGACGGCAACCCGGTCCGCGTCGGCCTGCCCATGGCCATGCTGGCGGAACTGACGCATCGCTGCCCGCTGGCCTGCCCCTATTGCTCGAACCCGGTCGAGCTGACCCGCGCCAGCGCCGAGCTGAAGGCGGCGGAATGGGCCGAGGTGTTCCGGCAGGCCGCCGGCCTGGGCGTGCTGCAGGTGCATCTGTCGGGCGGCGAGCCCGCCTCGCGCCGCGACCTGGCCGAGATCGCCGCCTCGGCCCGCGATGCCGGGCTTTACGTCAACCTCATCACTTCGGGGATCGGGCTGACCGAGGCGCGGCTGCGCGAACTGGACGGCGTGGTCGATCACATCCAGCTGTCCCTGCAAGGCATCGACGCCGAGATGGCCGACTGGATCAGCGGCTATGGCGGCAGCTTCGCGCGCAAGATGCAGGTGGCGCAATGGTCCCGCGCCATCGGCTTTCCGATGACGCTGAATGCGGTGGTGCATCGCCAGAACCTGGACCGGCTGCCCGAGATGATTGACCTGGCCGAAGAACTGGGCTGCCGGCGCATCGAGGTCGCGACCGTGCAGTTCCACGGCTGGGCCGACCTGAACCGCCGGCCGCTGATGCCGACCCAGGCCCAGGCGACCCGCGCACGCGAGGTGGTGGACGAGGCCCGCCGGCGCCTGCAGGGCCGCATGGTCATCGACTATGTGCCCGCCGACCATCTGGCAGCGTTCCCGAAAAGCTGCATGGGCGGCTGGGGCTCGACCGGGCTGAACGTCGCACCGGACGGCACCGTGCTGCCCTGCCATGCCGCCCAGACCATCAAGGGGCTGGCGTTCGAGAACGTGCGCGAGGTGCCGCTGGCCCGGATCTGGCACGACGGCGCCGCCTTCAACGCCTTTCGCGGCACCGGCTGGATGCCCGAGCCCTGCGCCTCTTGCGAGCGGCGCGAGATCGACTTCGGCGGCTGCCGCTGCCAGGCCATGGCGCTGGCGGGCGATGCCCGGGCCACCGATCCGGTCTGTTCGCGCTCTGGCCTGCATGCCCGGCTGCGCGCCGCGGCCGAGGCCGAGGCGGCGAGCGATTCGACCGTGCTGGTCTATCGCCGCATGACAAGGGAGAAGCGGGGATGAGACTGGCCTGCCTGCTTTTCGCATCGATGCTGGCCCCGGCGGCGCTGGCGGGCGAGGTGGCGAATCCCATGCAGCCCTCGGCCCTGTGGGACGACATGCGGCTGGCGGTGATCGGCATGGATGACGAGCCGCCGGTCGACCCGGCGATCTTCGACCTCGACGCGCCGCCGCGCGCCGACAATCCGGCGTTGGTGCCGGTGCGCATCACCCAGCCGCCCGGCGCTCCCGCGATCCGTGCGCTGGCGCTGGTGGTGGACGGCAATCCCGCGCCGGTGGCGGCCGAGTTCACATTCGGCGAGGCATTGATGCCTCTGGATTTCGAGGTTCGGGTGCGGGTGGACAGCTATTCCGACCTGCGCGCCATCGCCACGCTGGAGGATGGGCGCAAGGTCATGGCCGGGCGCTTCGTGAAAGCCTCGGGCGGCTGCGCGGCGCCAGCGGGCAAAAGCATGGACGAGGTGCGCGCCACCATGGGCGAGATGCGCTTTCGCCAGACCGAAGGGGATGGGCGCCAGGTCGGCACGCTGATGATCCGGCATCCGAATTTCTCGGGCCTGCAACGCGATCAGGTGACGCTGCTGACCATTCCCGCCGAGTTCATCCAGACGCTGGAGGTGAAGCAGGGCGAGGCGCCGCTGTTCACCATGGAGGCCGGGATCTCGATTTCCGAAGATCCGGTGTTCCGCTTTGCCCATGTGCCGGGCGAGGGGCCGGTGACGGTCCATGCCGAGGATACCGAGGGCCGGGTCTGGGATCAGTCCTTCTGAAGCCGCGCCGGATCGCCGGTCAGGTGCAGGGCGTGGGCTTTCAGCGCTGCGGCCTCGGCCGGGTCATGCGTGACCAGCACCAGCCCGGCGCCGCTGCGATCCAGCAGCGCGTCGGTCAAGGCCAGCATTCGTGCCGCCGTCCCGGTATCCAGCGAGGCAAAGGGCTCGTCCATCAGCAATATGTCCGGCCCGGCGGCAAAGGCGCGGGCCAGGGCCAGCCGCCGCTGCTGGCCCAGCGAAAGCTGGCGCGGGAATTTCGTCTCATGCCCCGCCAGTCCGACCTGCGCCAGCCAGTCGCGCGCGGTGGCCGCGTCGCGGCCGGTCGGAATGGTGATGTTGGCGACCGCATCGCGCCAGGGCAGCAGCACCGGCTCCTGGAACACCACGGCCAGGCGGTCGGCGCTGTCGAGCTGGCCGCGATAATCCGCGTCGAGACCGGCCAGGATGCGCAGCAGCGTCGATTTCCCGATGCCCGAGGGGCCGAGGATCGCCAGCCGCTCGCCCCGCGCGACCGAGAGCGTCAGTGGCCCCAGCACCTGGCGCGGGCCGAAGGACTTGGCTTCCAGTTCAAGCCGCATCCTGCCTCCAGCGGTTGGCGCGCGATTCCCAGGGTCGCAGCAGGATGAGGTCGATGGCCAGCATGACCGCGACGAAGGCCAGCGCCCAGGCCAGCACCCCCTCGACGTCGAAACTGGAAAACAGCAGGTGGATCTTGAAGCCGACGCCGTTCGAGCGGCCCAGGAACTCGACCACCAGCACGATCTTCCAGATCAGCGAGATGCCGGCCCGGGCCGAGGCGGCGACATGCGGCGCCAGTTGCGGCAGCACGACATGGCGCAGCCGCGCCCAGGGCCGCATGCGAAAGGCGCGCGCCATGTCGTCCAGGTCGGGGCGCAGCGCCCGCGTGCCCTCGCGGATCATCACCGTGACCACCGGGATCTTGTTCAGCGCCACGGCCAGGATGGCGGCGGTCTCGTTCAGCCCGATCCAGATATAGCACAGCACGATCACCACCAGCGCCGGCACGTTCAGCAGGATGATGAGGCCCGGGTTCAGCCATTGGTCGGCCCCGCGGCTGCGGCCCATCCACAGCCCCAGCGCCATGCCCGCCGCCATGGCCAGCGCAAAGCTGGCGACGACCCGGAACAGCGTCATGCCGGCGTTGAACCATAACTCTCCGCTGGCGCCCAGGCGCATGATGCGGGCGGCGACCTCCCAGGGCGCGGGCAGGGTCTGAGGCCGGTCGGTCAGTTGCGAGGCCAGCGTCCAGACCAGCAGCATGGCAAGGATCGACAGCACCCCCGGCACCAGGCCGGGTCGCAGCGAAGGGGGCTTGGGGGCTTCGGTCAAGACGGGATCACTCCGGCCACCAGAACAGGCCTTCGGGCAGGGTGGCGACGCCGCCGGTCAGTTCCTCGCCGCCAAGCTCGGCCATGGTGGCGAACATCCTTTGCGCATTGGCCGCATCGACCGGGCCGGGGGTGGGGATGCCGGCGCGCCAGCCGGCCCTCAGCGCCTGGAACTCGGCATCGTCGGCGGCTTCCATGATAGGGCGCAGCTCTTCCCAGACGGCATCGTCGCGGGCCAGCAGTTCCTTGGCGGCGCGGGATGCGCGCGCCAACCCCCCGGCCAGAGCCGGATTGGCCGCGATCCAGTCGTCGCGCAGCACATAGCCCAGAAGCGGCGTCGAAGGGTCGAGGCCCAGATCGCCGGCCGCCGTCTCGACCGACATGATCTCGCGCATGCCGCGCGCCGCCATCCTGGCCTGGAAGTGCCAGAAGTTGATCGCGGCATCGACCTCGCCGGTCTCGGCGGCGTTCAGGATCATCGGCGGGGCGCCGAAAACCTGCTGCGTCGCATCGGCCAGATCCTCGCCCAGCTTCTCGCGTGACCAGGCGCGCAGGATCAGCCAGCTCTTGTCCACCGGGCCGCCGGCGATGCCGATCCTTTTGCCGCGAAGATCGGCCAGCGACTGCACGATGCTGCCGGCGGGCACCATCACGCCCCCCACGGCGGTCGAATAGGGCAGGAAGCGAAAGCCCGTGCCGCGCGCCCGCTGCTGCGCCACCCACAGCCAGTCCGAGACGATGGTGTCGACCTCTCCGCCCTGCATGGCGACCTGGGTGGCGGGATTGCCTGCCAGGATCGTCGGCACCAGCCGAAAGCCGTTCGCGGTGTCGAACCCGCGGCTGCGGATCGTCTCGATCTCCCAGTTGACGGTGCCGTTCTCCAGCGTGCCGATGCGGATCGCGGGGGCCTGGGCCGTGCCTTGCGGATGGGCGGGCAGCGCCAGCCCGGCAAGTGCCGCGGCACCGGCCAGCAGGGTGATTCTGCGGCTGATTTTCATGGTGGCCTCCGCTTGGACCAGGTGAAAGTGACATGTGCCCGATTTTCGGCCAATACAACCGAAGTCGTAGCCGCAATCCGGGTCCGTCGTCCAACGGGCTTGCGCCGGCGGGCGGGGGTCTTAGAATGGACCCATAGAGGCCGGTGCGCCACCGCCCGGCCCACTATCGTTTCTTTGGGAGGAGAACGATGGCCTCAGCCGAAATGCAGTCGCAAGACCGCGTCGCATCGCCAAGGCTTTCCGCCGATCGCGTCCGCGAAATCCTGATCGTGGACGACCATCCGCTGATGTGCGACGCCTTGGCCCTGACGCTGAAGATCAGCTTCGGGCTCAGGAACGTGCGCACCGCCCGCAGCCTTGCCGCCGCGCAAGAGCAGATCCGAAACCAGGGCGCGCCGGATGCGGTGATCCTGGACCTGAACCTGCCCGACGCCAGGGGCGCCGAAGGGCTGGTGACGTTGCGTCGCCAGATCCCGGACGTGCCGATCACCATGATCTCGGCCGACCTGGAGAACGCCATGATCTCGGCCGCGATGGCGGCCGGGGCACAGGGATATATCAGCAAGTCGCTGGGCCGCGAGGCGCTGGTGGACAGCCTGCGCCGTATGTGGGAGGGCGAGCGGGTGACGCCCGACAGCTACCAGCCCGAACATGCCGGCGAAGAGGATGCGGCCCGGGCCGAACTGGCCCGCCGTTTCGCCACGCTGACGCCGCAGCAGATGAAGATCCTGCGGCTGATCTGCCAGGGCAAGGCGAACAAGGAGATCAGCTACGAGCTGTCCATCGCCGAGGCGACGGTCAAGACCCACATCACCGCGATCATGTCCAAGATCAACGCCCGCCGCCGCACCCAGGCGGTGCTTCTGGCCAATAGCGTCAGGCTGTTCGAACCGGCATGAGCGCGGCCTTGCCCGAACCCTGGCCCGGCGCACGGTCCGAGGCGCGGCCGGTCGTGCTGCCGCCCGCGCCCATCGCCGTCTCGGTGCCCGCCGCCGGCGCGGATACCGCCCGGCGCATCGCCGATGCCATGGCGCCCTTGCGGCCGGCGCTGGTGCTGCTGTTCGGCATGCCGACCGAGGGGCTGCCGGCATTGGGCGCTGCGCTGCGCGAGGTGCTGGGCGAGGGCTGCCGCGTCGTCGGCTGTTCCTCGGTGGGCGAGATCGGCCCCCGCGGCTATTGCGCGCAGACGGTGACGGCGCTGGGATTTCCCTCGGCCAGCTTCCGGGTCGGCGTCTGCGTGCTGCGCGACCAGGCGCTGGTGCCGGTGTCGGAATGGATGTCCACCCTGCGCCGCTTTCACGCCGATTTCCGCCCCGACCTGCGGCGCTCCAGCTTTGGCGTGCTGCTGGCCGATGCGCTGGCTCGCCAGGAGGACGTGCTGACCGCGACGCTGGATGCGGCGATCCCCGGCCTGCCGATCGTCGGCGGCTCCAGCGCCGAGGGCATGCGGTTCGGCCCGACCTGCCAGATGGTCGACGGTGCGGAGCATCCCGGTGCGGCGCTGTTTCTGCTGGTCGAGACCGATCTGGCGGCGGCCGAGGTTTCGTTCCAGCATTTCAGCCCGACCGACCGCCGTGCCGTGGTGACGGCCGCCGACCGCCACAACCGCGTCATCATGGAGCTGAACGGCGAGCCGGCGGCGCAGGAATACGCCTTGCTGGCGGGGATTCCCGTCGAGGCGCTGACGCCGACGGAATTCGCCCGCCACCCGCTGCTTTTGCGCACCGGCAAGCGCCACCACGTCCGCGCCATCCGCGCCATTACGCCCGAGGGCGGCTTGCAGCTTCTTTCGGGGATCGAGGCCGGCAACATCCTGACGCTGGGCCGGGCGATGGATATGACGCGCGGCTTTGCCGAGGCTCTGGACGCGCTGCCGCGCCCGCCGCTGATGGTGCTGGGCTTCGATTGCGTGCTGCGGCGGCTGGCGCTGGAACGCGCCGGCATGGACGGGCAGATGTCCGAACTGCTGGCACGCTATCGTGTCGCAGGCTTCAATACCTATGGCGAGCAGCACAGCGGCATGCATGTGAACCAGACCTTCGTCGGCATGGCGCTGATGCCGCCCGAGCCGGGTTGAACCATGTTCCTGCGCGACGACGATCCCCCCGCCCGGCGGGTCGAAAAGCTGACGCGCATCGCCGATGTGCTGGTCGAGCGCATCGACCGGCTGGAGGAAAGCCGCGGTTCGGCCTGGTCCATGTTCCAGGCCGCCGTCGCGCTGGAGCAGGAGGTGCAGGTCCGCACCCGCGAGCTGGAGCAGGCGCTGGCCGACCTTTCCGAACGCAACCGCGAACTGGCCGTCGCCCGCGCCTCGGCCGAAGAGGCGAACCGCTCCAAGACCCGTTTCCTGCGCGCGGCGAGCCATGACCTGCTGCAGCCCCTGTCGGCCGCGAAACTGTTCCTGTCGGCGCTGAAGGACACCTCGCTCGACCCGTTGCAGCGCGAATTGACCGACCGGCTGTCGGGCGCGTTCGAATCGGTCGAGGAGTTGATGCACGCGGTGCTGGACATCTCGCGGCTGGACAGCCAGCGCATCGAGTTCCAGCGCAAGCCCGTCGATCTGGGCGGGCTGTTCCGCCGCCTCGCCATCGAATACGCCCCCATGGCCGAGGCCAAGGAGTTGCGGCTCAGCTTTGCGCCGACCACGGCGATGGTGGAAAGCGATCCGACCTTTCTGCGGCGGATCGCGCAGAACCTCGTCTCGAACGCGATCAAATACACCGATCGCGGCGGCGTGCTGGTCGGCGTGCGCAAACGCGGCGAACGGGCCTGGCTGGAGATCTACGACACCGGCATCGGCATCGCCGCGCCCGACCGCGCGCGCATCTTCGACGAGTTCCAGCGCATCGGCCGCGAGGGCGGGGCGCCGGGCATGGGGCTGGGCCTTTCCATCGTGCGCCGCGCCTGCGCCAAGCTGGGCCATCCCATCGCCATGGACAGCGAGCCGGGGCGCGGCACCGTCTTTCGCGTCAGCCTGCCGCTGGTCGCGCCGGGGGGCGAGGCCGTGCGACCCGAGGGCGCCGGCCAGGGTCCGCACCTGCGCGGCCGGGTGGCGCTGGTGGTCGAGAACGACGACGCCATGCGCCGCGCCCTGCAACTGGTGTTGCGGGACAAGCTGGGCATGGTGGCCCGCGTCTCGGGCGGCATTGCCGAGGCATTGGCGCAGATGGGCGACGAGCCGCCGGACGTGGTGATCGCCGACTATAACCTCGACAACGGCGATACCGGCCTGCAGGCCATCGAGGCGCTGCGCAATGCGGCGGGGCAGGCGGTGCCGGCCATCGTGGTCTCGGCCCGGCGCGCGCCGGAACTGGGCGGCGCCTGCCAGAAGATGGGCGTGCCTGTGCTGGAAAAGCCGGTGCGCCCCGAGGACTTGCAGGCCATGCTGCAGCAGATGCTGGCCTAAGACCAAAGCACGAAACAGCCGGCGGCGGGCTTTCGCCGCGGCCCTTGCGGGGGCAGGGTCGCAAACAGGGAGGAAGGACCGGGATGAGAATCTTGCGTGGCCTTGCGCTGATCGGATTGCTGGCCGGCCCGCTTTCGGCGGGCGAGGCGGGCGATCTGGTCTTTGCCCAGCGCGGGCCATGGGATCTGTCGCAGGGACCGCTGGTCTGGACGCTGCACCAGACCGGCCCCCAGGCCGAGGGCTTTGCGCCGTTGGGCGAGGGCACCGTTTCGCTGGGCGCGGCCACCGATGCCCCGCACGGCCAGCCGGCGCTGGAGCTGACCGAAAAGACCCCTCGCACCACGCGCAAGATCGGCCCGTTTCCGGTCTCGGGCGGCGATCCGGCGCTGACCTTCTTTCTGGAAACCACCGCGCGGGACATGGCGGCGCTGACCGGGGGCAGCCCGTTCTATATCCGCAACCGGCTGAAGGATGCGCTGTTCCGCAGCGGCGAGATTCGGCATGAGGGCGAGGCGACCGTCGCCGTCTTCGTGCCCTTTGCGCAGGACGAGAATCGCGGGCGCATGGCCGGCTTCGACACGCTGGAACTGCGCTTCACCCTGGACGATCCGGGGCGGCCGATCCGCCGGATGCTGGCCGAAACCGGCCCGCTTTCGGGCGGACGGCCGGCCTATCACAGCGAAATGGTGTTGAAATGATCCGGGCAACCCTGACGGCGGCGCTCGTGCTTTCGGCCGGCATGGCCGGGGCTCAGGCGATAAACGACTATCCGACCAATGCGCGGGCCGATTACGTCTTCGTCTGCATGGCGACGAACGGCCAGACCCGCGAGATGCTGGAGCGGTGCAGCTGCGCCATCGACCAGATCGCCGAGATCCTGTCCTATGACGATTACGTCAAGGCCGAGACAGTGCTGGCCATGCGCCAGACCGCCGGCGAGCGGGCGGGCATCTTCCGCCAGGGCATCGCCGTCAACGACATCGTCGCCAATTTCCGCCGCGCTGAGGCCGAGGCCGAGATCCTCTGCTTCTGAACTGGACAATCCGCGCGCCCCGCGCTTCCTTGGCGGCAAGCTGAACAGGAGGGAAGCCATGGATCTGGGGATCAGGGGCAAGAAGGGTCTTGTCTGCGCCGCGTCGAAGGGGCTGGGCCGCGCCTGCGCCGAGGCGCTGGCCGAGGCGGGGGTCGATCTGGTGGTCAACGCCCGCGGCGCCGAGGCGCTGGAGGCCACGGCGCAGGAGATCGCGGCGCGGCACGGGGTGGCGGTCACGCCGGTCGCCGCCGACATCACCACCGAGGAAGGCCGCGCTGCCGTGCTGGAGGCGTTGGGCGGCCAGGCCGACATCCTGGTCAACAATGCCGGCGGCCCGCCGCCCGGCACCTGGACCGACTGGTCGCGCGAGGATTTCATCAAGGCCATCGACGCCAACATGCTGACCGCCATCGCGCTGATGCAGGCGCTGGTGCCGGGCATGATGGAACGCGGCTGGGGCAGGGTGGTCAACATCACCTCGCAATCCGTGCGCTCGCCCATCGCGGTGCTGGGCCTGTCGAACACCGCGCGCGCCGGGTTGACCGGCTTTGTCGCCGGCATGTCGCGGCAGGTGGCGCCGCATGGCGTGGCGGTGAACAACCTCTTGCCCGGCATCCATGCCACCGACCGCGCCGTGAGCCTCGATTCGGGGGTGGCCAAGGCCGAGGGCATCGGCCTGGACGAAGCCCGCCGGCGCCGCGAGGCGACGATCCCGACCCGCAGCTATGGCCGCCCCGAGGATTTCGGCGCCGCCTGCGCCTTCCTGTGCAGCCAGCAGGCGCGGTTCATGGTCGGGCAGAATATCCTGCTGGACGGGGGCGCGCTGAACGTCTCGGTATGAAAATCCGGGCGGCAGAAGGCCCTTGCCAGAACGCCGCCGCCCGGCTACGACAAAGGTCGGAAATCGGGAGACATTGGCGCAAGCCAGGGCCGAAGGAGCAACCGCCCCGGGAATCTCTCAGGCAAAGGGACCGTTTTCCGCCGAACGCTCTGGAGAGAGGCGGCTTGCGCCGCCCGCCGAAGGGATAACGATCTCAGGCGCCCCCGTTTCGGGGTAGGGACAGAGGGGGCATCGCAGCGGCCGGGATTGGTCCGTCCGCAGACAAGGGGGATGCCCATGGCCGAGTTTCGGCGCACGACGCTATATGACCTGCACCTCGCGCGCGGCGCGAAGATGGTGCCCTTTGCCGGCTGGGAGATGCCGGTGCAATATCCGATGGGCGTGCTGAACGAGCACCTGCATACCCGCAGCCATGCCGGGCTGTTCGATGTCAGCCACATGGGCCAGGTGATCCTGCGCGGCCCGGGTGCGGCCGAGGCGCTGGAGGGGCTGGTGCCCGCCGATATCACCGGGCTGGCCGAGGGGCGGCAACGCTACGGGCTGTTCACCAATGCCGAGGGCGGCATTCTCGACGACCTGATGATCGCCAACAAGGGCGACCACCTGCTTCTGGTGGTGAACGCCGCCTGCGCCGAGCAGGACATCGCCCATCTGCGCCAGCTGGAGGCGCAGGGCATCTTGGTCGAGCCGGTGACGGATCGCGGTCTTCTGGCGCTGCAGGGTCCCGAGGCCGAGGCGGTGCTGGCGCGGCTGGTTCCCGGCGCGCAGTCGATGAAGTTCATGGACGTGGCCGAGTTCGACTGGCAGGGCGTGACGCTTTGGGTCAGCCGCTCGGGCTATACCGGCGAGGACGGATTCGAGATTTCCGTGCCCGAGGATCGGGTGGTCGCCTTCGCCGAGGCGCTGCTGGCCGAGCCCGAGGTCGCCCCCATCGGGCTGGGCGCCCGCGACAGCCTGCGGCTGGAGGCGGGGATGCCGCTTTACGGCCATGACATGGACGCCCGCACCCTGCCGGGCGAGGCCGGGCTGGGCTGGTCGATCCCCAAGGTCCGCCGTACCGGCGGCGCACGCGAGGGCGGTTTTCCCGGCGCCGACGTCATCCTGGACGAGTTGGCCGCAGGTCCTGCGCGCAGCCGGATGGGCCTGCGTCCCGAGGGCCGCGCCCCGATTCGCGAGGGGGTCGGGATCTTCGACGCGGCCGAGGGCGGCGCGGGTCTGGGCAAGGTCTGCTCGGGCGGCTTCGGCCCCTCGGTTGGCGGACCTGTCGCCATGGCGATCCTGCCCGCGGGGCTTGCGCCCGGTGCGACGCTCTGGGCCGAGTTGCGCGGCAAGCGCATTCCGGTGACGATTACTCCGCTTCCCTTCCACAAACCGAGCTACAAGCGCTGAGAGGCCAGGCATGCTGAAATACACCGAAGACCACGAATGGCTGAAACAGGACGGCGACGAGATCGTCGTCGGCATCACCACCCATGCCAGCGAGCAGCTGGGCGATGTCGTCTTCATCGAATTGCCCGAGGTCGGGCGCGAGGTCGAGGCGGGCGAGGAGATCGTGGTGATCGAATCGGTCAAGGCGGCCTCGGACATCGTGGCGCCGGTCGCCGGCGTGATCACCGCCGTCAACGAGGCGCTGCCCGACACGCCCGGCGCGGTGAACGAGGATCCGATGGCGGCCTGGTTCTTTCGCATC
Organism: Paracoccus sp. SSJ; assembly: GCF_030234105.1. Classification (NCBI taxonomy): domain Bacteria; kingdom Pseudomonadati; phylum Pseudomonadota; class Alphaproteobacteria; order Rhodobacterales; family Paracoccaceae; genus Paracoccus; species Paracoccus sp. SSJ. The sequence goes on from NZ_JASSPE010000015.1 coordinate 46,349, forward strand.
AAGCCGGCCTCGGTCGACTTGTCCGGCTTCATGGACGAGGCGGGCTATCAGGCGCTGGTCGGCTGAAGCTGCCGGGCCTTGCGGCCCGGCGGAGGCCGGGGGCGCTTCGCCCCCCGGACCCCCCGAGGGTATTTGGAAAACGGAAAAAGACAGGGCGGGGACATTCCCGGCCCGTGCGATCCCGAAGGCAATGCTTGTGAACATTCTGACGCATCGAGGCCAGTGATGGGTAAATGGACCCCGACCGACTATAACCCCGACGATTTCGCCAATCGCCGTCACATCGGGCCTTCCCCGGCCGAGATGGCGGCAATGCTGAAGGTCGTGGGCGCCGAAACGCTGGAGGACCTGATCGGCCAGACCGTGCCGGCAAGCATCCGGCAGTCCGAATCCCTGGACTGGCCGGCGCTGTCCGAGGCGGCGCTTTTGCAGCGCATGCGCGAGGTGGCGGCGAAGAACCAAGTGATGACCAGCCTGATCGGGCAGGGCTATTACGGCACCGTGACGCCGCCGGCGATCCAGCGCAACATCCTGGAAAACCCGGCCTGGTACACCGCCTATACCCCCTATCAGCCCGAGATCGCCCAGGGCCGGCTGGAGGCGCTGCTGAACTTCCAGACCATGGTCGCCGACCTGACCGGGCTGCCGGTGGCCAATGCCAGCCTGCTGGACGAGGCGACCGCCGCAGCCGAGGCGATGGCCATGGCGCAACGCGTGGCGAAGTCCAAGGCCCGCGCGTTCTTCGTCAGCGAGAACCTGCATCCCCAGACCATCGCCGTGATCGAGACCCGCGCCGAGCCCCTGGGCATCGAGATCGTCCGCGGCTTGGAATGCGATCCCTCGCAGGTCTTCGGTGCGATCTTCCAGTATCCGGGCACCTTCGGCGAGGTTCGGGATTATGCAGCCGAGATCGCGGCTCTGCACGCGGCGGGCGCCGTGGCGATCATGGCGACCGACCTGCTGGCGCTTTGCGTGCTGAGGGAGCCGGGTGCGATGGGTGCCGACATCGCCATCGGCTCGGCGCAGCGCTTCGGCGTGCCCATGGGCTATGGCGGGCCGCATGCCGGCTTCATGGCCTGCCGCGACGAGATGAAGCGCGCCATGCCGGGCCGCATCGTCGGCGTTTCGGTCGACGCCAAGGGCAACCGGGCCTATCGGCTGTCGCTGCAGACGCGCGAACAGCATATTCGGCGCGAGAAGGCGACCTCGAATGTCTGCACCGCACAGGCGCTGCTGGCGGTGATGGCCGGCTTTTACGCCGTGTTCCACGGGCCGGTGGGCCTGCGTGCCATCGCCCAGCGGGTGCATCTGAACGCGGCGACGCTGGCCGATGCGCTGCGTGCCGCCGGGGCCGAGGTCCAGTCCGATGCCTTTTTCGACACCATCACGGTACGGGTCGGCGTGGGGCAGGCGGGGATCCTGGCCGCCGCGCGCCATCGCGGCATCAACCTGCGCAAGGTCGGGCGCGACCGGGTCGGCATTTCGGTCGACGAGACTACCGATGCGGACGTGATCGCGCGGGTGCTGGATGCCTTCGGCATCACCGATCCGGCCGAGCCGGCCAAGGCGCCGGCCATCCCCGAGGCGCTGATCCGCGAAAGCGATTACCTGACGCACCCGGTCTTTCACATGAACCGGGCGGAATCCGAGATGATGCGCTATATGCGCCGCCTCTCGGACCGCGACCTGGCGCTGGACCGGGCGATGATCCCGCTGGGTTCCTGCACGATGAAGCTGAACGCGGCGGCCGAGATGATGCCGATCACCTGGCCCGAGTTCGGCGCGCTGCATCCCTTTGCGCCCGAGGACCAGGCCGCCGGCTATCACGAGGTCTTTGCCGACCTGACCGAAAAGCTGTGCGCGATCACCGGCTATGACGCTTTTTCCTTGCAGCCGAACAGCGGCGCGCAGGGGGAATATGCCGGGCTCCTGACCATCGCCGCCTATCACAAGTCGCGCGGCGAGGACCGCGACATCTGCCTGATCCCCGTCAGCGCGCATGGCACCAACCCGGCCAGCGCGCAGATGGCGGGCATGAAGGTCGTGGTGGTGAAATCGGCCCCGAACGGCGATATCGACCTGGAGGATTTCGCCGACAAGGCCGCGAAGGCCGGCGACAGGCTGGCGGCGGTGATGATCACCTATCCCTCGACCCATGGCGTCTTCGAGGACACCGTGCGCGAGGTCTGCCGCATTGCCCACGATCACGGCGGCCAGGTCTATATTGACGGTGCCAACATGAACGCGCTGGTCGGGCTGGTGCGGCCGGGCGAGATCGGCGGCGATGTCAGCCACCTGAACCTGCACAAGACCTTTGCCATCCCGCATGGCGGCGGCGGTCCCGGCATGGGACCGATCGGGGTCAAGGCGCACCTGGCGCCCTTCCTGCCCGCCGACCCGCGCGAGGGCTCGGGCGCGGTTTCGGCGGCGCCCTGGGGCTCGGCCTCGATCCTTCTGATCTCCTGGGCCTATATCCTGATGATGGGCGGCGCGGGGCTGACGCAGGCGACGCGCGTCGCGATCCTGAACGCGAACTATATTGCCAGCCGGCTGGCCGGGGCCTATCCGGTGCTGTTCATGGGCAATCGCGGCCGGGTGGCGCATGAATGCATCCTGGATACGCGACCTTTCCAGGAGCATGGCGTGACCGTGGACGACATCGCCAAGCGGTTGATCGACAACGGCTTCCACGCCCCGACCATGAGCTGGCCGGTCGCCGGCACGCTGATGGTCGAGCCGACCGAATCGGAGACCAAGGCCGAGATCGACCGGCTGATCACCGCCTTCCTGGCGATCCGCGACGAGATCACCGAGATCGCCGAGGGCCGGATCGACGCCGAGGCCTCGCCCCTGCGCCACGCGCCGCACACGGTCGAGGACCTGGTCGCCGATTGGGACCGCGCCTACTCGCGTGAGCAGGGCTGCTTCCCGCCTGGGGCCTTCCGCGTGGATAAATACTGGCCGCCGGTCGGGCGCGTGGACAATGCCTATGGCGACCGCAACCTGGTCTGCACCTGTCCTCCGGTCGAGGATTATGCCGAAGCGGCCGAATGATGCACCTGCCCCCGCCTGCATGGGGCGGGGGTCTTTGCGGGGGCTTGCGGAAAGCCGCGAATGCGGCCTTGACAAGCCCCGACGCTTCGGCGAGATAGCACGCCGATGGGGCCGTAGCTCAGTTGGTAGAGCGCATCGTTCGCAATGATGAGGCCAGGGGTTCGATTCCCCTCGGCTCCACCAGGAAATCCCAAGAACTGCACTTTCAGATGCTTCGGCATGGGCTTGTCCGTGTGGCCTGAGCCCATCCAAACGCCGAGTGCCTTGTTGCCTTCTGCGTGGAATCCTAAGAGGCGCCCCGCATCGCCCGGTCGGCGCGCCGATCCGGGGCGGCCCGTCGTCGCGGCTCAGCCCACCTTGCCGGGGTCGTGGCCCAGCAGGCGCAGCGCGTTCAGCGTCACCAGCACCGTCGCTCCGGTATCGGCAAGGATTGCGATCCACAGCCCGGTGATGCCCAGCACCGAGGTCACCAGGAACACCGCCTTCAGACCCAGCGCGATGGCGACGTTCTGGCGGATGTTGCCCATCGTCGCCCGCGCCAGCCGGACCAGCGCGGGCACGTCCGCCACCCGGTCGCGCAGGATCGCCGCATCCGCCGTCTCCAGCGCCACATCCGTGCCCGAACCCATGGCGACGCCGACGCTGGCCTGTTTCAGCGCCGGCGCGTCGTTGATGCCGTCGCCGATCATCATGACTCCGCCCTGTGCAGCCATCTCGCGAATCGCCGCCAGCTTGTCGGCAGGCAACATCGCGGCCTGGAAACCGATCCCCAGCGTGCCGGCGATGGCATGGGCGGTGCGGGGGTTGTCGCCGGTCAGCATGGTCGCCTCGATGCCCATGGCCCTTAGCTGTCGCATCGCCTCGGCTGCGTCGGGGCGCGGCTCGTCGCGCAGGGCGATCAGGCCCAGTGGCCGGTGCTCGTCAAGCACGGCGACCACCGTCATGCCCTCGGCCTCCAGCGCCTCGGCCGCGCCGGCATCGTGAAGCCCGCCCAGCGTGGCGGCATGTCGGGGCGAGACGACCCAGGCGCGGCTTTCGCCCAGCACGGCCTCGACCCCATGGCCGGGCAGGGCGCGGGCTGCGCGGGCCGGCGGGGGCGCGATCCCCGCCTCGGCCGCCCGGTGCAGGATGGCTTGCGCGAGCGGGTGGCCGGACCCGGCCTCGACGCCGGCGGCGGTGGCCAGCAGCACGGCCTCGCCGATGCCGGGGGCGGGCAGGATACGCATCACCGCCGGCCGGCCGCGGGTCAGCGTGCCGGTCTTGTCCAGGGCGACATGGCGGATGCCGGCCGCAGCCTCGATCACCGCGCCGCCCTTCATCAGCAGGCCCCGCCGCGCCCCCGCCGACAGCGCCGAGGCGATCGAGGCCGGGACCGAGATCACCAGCGCGCAGGGACAGCCGATCAGCAGCAGCGCCAGCCCGCGATAGACCCAGGTGTCCCAATCCGCGCCGAAGCCCAGGGGCGGCACCAGCATGACCAGTGCCGCGACGGCGACCACGGCCGGCATGTACCAGCGGCTGAAACGGTCGATGAAGCGCTCGGTCGGGGCGCGGGCCTCCTCGGCCTCCTCGACCAGGCGGATGATGCGGGCGATGGTGTTGTCGGCGGGTTCCCGGGTCACGCGGATGCGCAGCGTGGCCTCGGCATTGATCGAGCCGGCAAAGACCGGCTCGCCCGGCCCGCGGGTGCGGGGCACGCTTTCGCCGGTCACCGGGCTTTCGTCCACGCCGCCGATGCCGTCGACGATCTCGCCGTCGGCGGGGATGCGGTCGCCGGGACGGACCAGCACGGTCTGGCCGATCTCCAGCCGGTCGGCGGAAATCTCGCGGGTGGCGCCGTCGATCTCCAGCAGCGCGGTCTTGGGCACCAGATCGGCCAGAGCCCTGATGCCGTCGCGGGCCTTGCCGGCGGCGACGCCCTCCAGCACCTCGCCCAGGGCGAACAGAAAGACCACCAGCGCCGCCTCTTCCGCCGCGCCGATGAACAACGCGCCGATGGCGGCCATGGTCATCAGTGCCTCGATGGTAAAGGGCTGGCCCATGCGCAGTGCGGCCCATGCTCGTCTTGCAACCGGGGCGACACCGATCAGGCAGGCGGCGAGAAAGGCCCAATAGCCCGTCTCGGTCGAGGTCAGAAGCTCAAGGCCCCATGCCGCCGCCAGCAACACTCCGGTCAGGATCACCAGCCGGCCCTTGCCTGTCCGATACCAGCTTTCGCCCCCGGCATCATGGTCGTGGCGGGAGGGCTGCGCCGCGGCTTCGGCCGAGGGCGGCGGCGCGTCCGGCAGCACCAAGGCTTTCCTGCGCGGCGCCTGCTGCCCCTTGGGCGCAATGCCGTAGCCCAGCTTGCGCACCACGCCCTCGATCTCGTCGCGGCCGGTGGTGCCGGGCTCCAGGGTCAGCGACAGCCGCTCGGTCATCAGTGCGACGCGGACCTCGCCTACGCCGGGCAGCCGCTCGACCGCCCGTGTCACCTTGGCGCTGCAGGACGCGCAATCCATGCCCGTCACCGTCCATTCGTGCCGTTGTGCCTGTTCTGCGCTCATCACCCTTCTCCTGCCCGCGCGACGGGCCTTGTCTTCGATGATTCGGGACCCTAATTCCTCTAGCGACTAGAGCTTCAAGGGGTTTCTCATGTTCCCGATCGGCAGGCTGGCCAAGGCCACCGGCGTCAAGGTTCCGACCATCCGCTATTACGAGCAGATCGGCCTTTTGCCCGAGCCCGAGCGGACGGCGGGCAACCAGCGGCTTTACACGCAAGGCACGCTGGAGCGGCTGGCCTTCATCCGCCATGCCCGCGACCTGGGCTTTCCGCTGGAGGCGATCCGCGAGTTGCTCAGCCTGTCGGACCGTCCCGGCCAGTCCTGTGCCGCCGCCGACGAAATCGCCCGGCGCCAGCTTGCGGTGGTCGAGGCCAGGATGGCCCGGCTGGCGGCGCTGCGCGACGCATTGCAGCGCATGCTGGACCATTGCGCCAGCGGCACCATCGCCGATTGCCGGGTCATCGAGGTGCTGGGCGACCACGGGCTTTGCGCCCATGACCATGGCGCGGCCGAGGCGGGCCATCCGGCCTAGCGGCACGTCTGCCCCGGTCGCCTCTTCCCCCCGCCGCGCCGAAAGCCTAGATTGCCCCCATGCGCTGGACCTTGCCCAATTTCCTCACCGTTCTGCGACTTGCGGCCGCGCCGCTGGTTCCGCTGATGTTCTTTTTCCTCAGCCGGCCCTTTGCCGACTTCGCGGCGCTGGCGCTGTTCCTGATCGCCGCCGTGACCGATTGGTTCGACGGCTATCTGGCCCGTGCCTGGGGGCAGGAAAGCCGCTTCGGCGCCGCCATGGACCCGATTGCCGACAAGGCGATGGTCATCATCGCCGTGGTGGTCATCACCGGCTATTCGGGCATGAATCCCTGGCTGATCCTGCCCGCGACGGTGATCCTGTTCCGCGAGGTCTTCGTCTCGGGCCTGCGGGAGTTCCTGGGCGACAAGGCCCGGCTGCTGAAGGTCACGAAGCTTGCCAAGTGGAAGACCACGGCGCAGATGGTGGCCATCGCCGTGCTTTTCCTGGGCACCGGGCTGAATTACTATGAAACCGGCCACCCGCCGCTGGTGGGCGAGACCAGCCTGCCCTGGTCCGACAGCTGGTCGGATCTGGCGACGCAGGCCGGGCTGGTGCTGGTCTGGATCGCGGCGGTGCTGACCGCGATCACCGGCTGGGACTATTTCACCAAGGCCCGGCCTTTCCTGAGGGACGACCATGGCGCTTGACGTGCTTTACTTCGCCTGGCTGCGCGAACGCATCGGCCACCCGCGCGAGCGGATCGAGACCGAGGCGGCGACCGTGCGCGAACTGGTCGCGCAACTTTCCGCCATGGACGAATGGCACGCCGCGGCGCTGGCCGATCTTTCGGCGGTGCGCGTCGCGGTCGATCAGGAACTGGCCGATCTGGACGCGCCCCTGGCCGGAGTGCGCGAGGTCGCCTTCTTTCCGCCGATGACCGGGGGCTGAGATGTCGGCCCGGGTCCAGAGCGCGCCTTTCGACCTGGCCGCCGAACTGGCCGGTTTCGGCCAGGGCTCGGGGGCCGTCGTGACCTTCACCGGCCTCGTGCGCGACGAAGGCGGCCGGTTGGTGGCGCTTGAGATCGAGCATTACCCCGGCATGACCGAAAAGGCGCTGCAAGCCTATGGCGAACAGGCGGCGCGGCGCTTCGGGCTGGACGGCTGGCGTATCCTGCATCGCCATGGCCGGCTGGCGGCGGGCGAGCCGATCATGATGGTCGCCACCGCCGCCCGCCATCGCGCGGCGGCCTTCGAGGCGGCGGAATACCTGATGGACTGGCTGAAATCCCGCGCGCCCTTCTGGAAGCGCGAGATCGGCCCGGATGGCCCCGGCGCCTGGGTCGACGCCCGCGCCGAGGATGAGGATGCGTTGTCGCGGTGGCAAGGCTGACGTTGCAATCCGGGCCTGCCGCAAGCATATAGACCGCAACCAGACCGGATGACAGCGCGGAGCCCTGAATGACTTACCTGGAGTTCGAAAAGCCCCTTGCCGATCTTGAGGGCAAGGCCGAGGAACTGCGGGCACTGGCCCGAAAGGGCGAAGGCGTCGATCTGGAGAAGGAGGCGGCGGCGCTGGACCGCAAGGCCGAGGAGATGCTGCGCGACCTCTACAAGCAGCTCGATCCCTGGCGCAAGACGCAGGTCGCCCGCCACCCGGAACGGCCGCATTGCCGCGATTACGTCGAGGCGCTTTTCACCGAATACACCCCCCTGGCCGGCGACCGCGCCTTTGGCGAGGATCATGCGGTCATGGGCGGGCTGGCGCGGTTCAAGGACCAGCCCTGCGTCGTCATCGGCCATGAAAAGGGCAACGACACCAAGTCGCGCATCTTTCACAATTTCGGCATGGCCCGGCCCGAGGGCTATCGCAAGGCGATCCGGCTGATGGATGTCGCCGACCGCTTCCGCCTGCCGGTGATCACCCTGGTCGACACGCCCGGCGCCTATCCCGGCAAGGGCGCCGAGGAACGCGGCCAATCCGAGGCCATTGCCCGCTCGACCGAGAAATGCCTGCAGATCAGCGTGCCGCTGGTCTCGGTCGTGATCGGCGAGGGCGGCTCGGGCGGGGCCGTGGCCTTTGCCACCGCGAACCGCATCGCGATGCTGGAACATTCGATCTATTCGGTGATCTCGCCCGAGGGCTGCGCCTCGATCCTGTGGAAGGATGCCGAGAAGATGCGCGAGGCGGCCCATGCGCTGAAGCTGACCGCGCAGGACCTGAAGAAGCTGGAGGTGATCGACCGCATCATTTCCGAGCCGGTGGGCGGCGCGCAACGCGCGCCCGCCGAGGCCATCGCGGCGGTGGGCGAGGCGATCGCCGCCATGCTGGGCGAACTGGCCGGCAAGAAGCCCGCCGAACTGATCAAGGATCGCCGGCAGAAATTCCTGGCCATGGGCTCGAAGGCCTTGGGCTGAGCGCCCAGCCGCGCCCTCGCATGGGTATTTAAGAAACGGAAATAAGACGAACGACGCTGCCCGGCCCGGTTTCGCCAGGATCCGGGGCCGGGCCTTCGCGCCTTTTCTGTTGCTCGAATAACCCATGCGACGGTGCTGGCCGCGCTGCCGCATTGGTATCGTGGGGACGAAGAAGCGTCGGGCGCGCCGCGGTTTGCGTGGCGGCTCTTTCCGTTTTCCAAATACCCAAGCGACGCTTCCCACGCGCACGGCTGCAGGAGTATTTGCGGAACGGCGAAAGCGCGCGTTCAGTTGCGGGCGGCCTGGATCGAGTCCTCGAGGATGTCGAGCGCCTCGTCGAAGACCGTGTCCTGGATGGTCAGCGGCGCGAGGAAGCGGATCACGTTGCCGTGGACGCCGCAGGTCAGCAGGATCAGGTTGCGCTTGAGCGCCTCTTCCCGCACGCGGTTGGCGAAATCGGCGCTGGGCTTGTCGCTGCCGGCGGTGTTGAACTCGACCGCGTTCATGAAGCCGGGGCCGCGGATGTCGACGATCTCGGGAACGGTTTCGGCGATGCCGGCCAGGCGCTGCTTCAGCCGCTGGCCGAGGCGGGTGGCGCGTTCGCAAAGCCCTTCGTCCTCGATCACGTCCAGAACGGCATGGGCAGCGGCGACGGCCAGCGGATTGCCGGCATAGGTGCCGCCCAGTCCCCCGGGTGCGGGGCTGTCCATGACATCGGCGCGGCCGGTGACGGCACTGATCGGCAGCCCGCCGCCCAGCCCCTTGGCCATGGTGGTCAGGTCGGCCGCCACGCCGTGATGCTCCATGGCGAACAGCTTGCCGGTGCGGGCAAAGCCGGTCTGCACCTCGTCGGCGATCAGCAGGATGGAATACTGGTCGCAGATCTGGCGCAGGCGCTGCATGAAGCCCGGCGGCGCCTCGTAGAAGCCGCCCTCGCCCTGCACCGGCTCGACGATGATGGCGGCGACGCGCGAGGGGTCGATATCGGCCTTGAACAGCCGGTCGAGTGCGGCCAGCGCCTCGTCCGCCGTCACGCCGTGCAATGCGTTGGGGAAGGGCAGGTGCCAGATGTCGTTCATCATCGGCCCGAACCCGGCCTTGTAGGGCTGGACCTTGCCGGTCAGCGACATGCCCAGGAAGGTGCGGCCGTGAAAGCCGCCGGCAAAGGCGACGATGCCGGCGCGGCCGGTATGGTGGCGGGCGATCTTGACCGCGTTCTCGACCGCCTCGGCGCCGGTGGTGTAGAAGGCGGTCTTTTTCGGGCCGTCGCCGGGGACGAGCCGGTTCAGCCGCTCGGCCAGCGCGACGTAGTTCTCATAGGGCACGACCTGGTGGCAGGTATGGGTGAAGCGGTCGAGCTGCGCCTTGACTGCCTCGACAACCCGCGGATGGCGGTGGCCGGTATTGACCACGGCGATGCCGGCGGCGAAGTCGATATAGCGGTTGCCATCCTTGTCCCAGATCTCGGCATTCTCGGCGCGTTCGGCATAGATCTGCGTGGTCATGCCGACGCCGCGCGAGATGGCGGCGTTCTTGCGGTCGGTCAGGCTGGTCATCCCTGGGCCCCTTCTCGATGCGATTCGGTGCCGATGCTATACGCGGCCCGCCGATCCGAACAGGCCCGCTTGCGCGCGCCCATGCGATGCTTCAGGCTGTGGCCATGTTCCCGATCCGCGACCACAACCCCTCCGAGCGCACGCCCTATGTCACCCATGCGCTGATCGTGCTGAACGTGGCGATGTTCCTGATCACCATGCCCTGGGCGGGCGGGCAGGTCGAGTTGTGGCACCGGCTGGCGCTTTATCCCGTAGCCGTCGCGCATGGCGACTGGCTGTGGGGGTTGGCGACGCATATGTTCCTGCATGCGGGGATCCTGCATCTTGCCGGCAACATGCTGTTCCTGTGGGTCTTTGGCGACAATCTGGAGGACCAGATGGGCCGGCTCGGCTTTCTGGTCTTCTACCTCGCCTGCGGGTTGGCGGCGGCGGCGGGCCAGTTCGCCACCGACCCGATGAGCGACATCCCCATGGTCGGTGCCTCGGGCGCCATCGCCGGGGTGATGGGCGGCTATCTGCTGATGTTCCCGCGCGCGCGCGTCGACGTGATCGCCATCATCCTCGTCATCATCCGCCGCTTTACCATGCCGGCCTGGGTGCTGCTGCTGGCCTGGTTCGGCATCCAGCTTTTGTCGAGCGCCATCGTGGTCGATGACGGCGTGGCCTATGTCGCCCATGCCGCCGGTTTCCTGGCCGGGGTCGTCCTGGCTGTGCCGGTCTTTCTGCGCCGGGGCGGGCCGGGCTTCTGGTCGCGCACCCATGGCCGGCCGCCGCATGCGCCGACCTATGCCCCCTCGCGCGTCCCGCGGGTGCGGCGCTAGAGCCGGCCGCGGCTCATGTGGCGCTTGCCGGCGAAGCCCGGGGCGCGGCTGACCGTGAAGCCCGCCGCCGCCAGCGCCCGCCGCACGTGGCCCGCCGCGGTATAGGTGGCGAACGTGCCGCCGGGCGCGGTATGGGCCGCCACCTCGGCCATCAGCGCCTCGCCCCAAAGCTCGGGGTTCTTGGCGGGCGAGAAACCGTCGAGGAACCAGGCATCGGCGCGCCCCTGCCAGCGGGGTAGCGCCTCGCGGGCGTCGGCCTCGACGATCTCGGCCGCGACCGTGCCCAGGGTGAAGCGCCGTTGCGGCCATTCGTCGCGCAACTGCCGCGCCAGCGGTTCCAGTTCGGGAAATGCTGCATGGGCGCGGGCAAGCTCAGCGACGCTCATCGGGAAGGCTTCGAAACTGGTGAAGCGGATCGGCACCGTGGCGATTTGCGCCAGCGCCAGCAGGTTCAGCCCGGTGCCGAAGCCCAGTTCCGCGACATGAAAGCCGGGCTGCAGCCGCTGGGGCAGGTCGTTGCCAGACAAAAAGACATGGCGCGTCTCGTCCAGCCCGCCGTTCAGGCTGAAATAGGGGTCGTCGAAACGGCGCGAGACGGGGATCGCCTCGTCGCGCCAGTCCAGATCGGCGCTGCTCTGGTCGGGCCGCTGCATTCGCGCTAACTCCTCTTTGCAGCGGCAGATGCGGCGAAAGGGACCAGATGGCAAGCGAAATCACGGTGGCGGGCGGCGGGATCTTCGGCCTTGCCTGCGCGTGGGAATTGACGCGTCGCGGCCGGAAGGTGCGGCTGTTCGAGGCGGTGCGGATCGGCGCCGGCGCCTCGGGCGGCCATGTCGGTGCGCTGGCCCCGCACGCACCGGAAAACTGGAACGCCAAGAAGCAGGTGCAACTGGACGCCCTGATCGCGGCAGCCGGCTGGTGGGCCGAGGTCGGGGCGGCGGGGGGCGTCGATCCCGGCTATGCCCGCACCGGCCGCATCCAGCCCGTGCCCGAGGGTGCCCAGGCGCGCATGGCCGAGCGCGTCGAGGCCGCCCGGGCGCATTGGCCGGCATGGGCGGGGATGGAACTGACCGATGCGCCGCTGGGGCCGCTGGTGCCGGCCTCGGCCTCGGGGCTCTGGCTGGTGGATCGGCTGACCGCGCGGATTAGCCCGCGCCGCGCCGGTGCGGCGCTGGCGGCTGCGATCCGCGCCCAAGGCGGCGAGATCGTCGAGGGGCAGGCCGCGCCCGATACGCCCGCGATCTGGGCGACCGGGGTGGCGGGGCTTGCGCCCTTCGGCGGCAATGGCGTCAAGGGCCAGTCGGCGCTCCTGGCGATGGACCTGCCCGACGCGCCGCAGGCCTTTGCCGACGGCCTGCATGTCGTGCCCCATGCCGACGGGACGGTGGCCATCGGCTCGACCTCCGAGCGCGATGTGGCGGATCTGGGCACGGACGGCCAGTTGGAGGCGCTGATCGACAAGGCCCGCGCGCTTTGCCCAGTGCTGCGGGACGCGCCGGTGGTCGACCGCTGGGCCGGCATCCGGCCGCGCGCCGCATCCCGTGCGCCGCTGGTCGGTCCTTGGCCGGGACGGCCCGGCCATTACGTCGCCAACGGCGGCTTCAAGATCGGCCTGGCGATGGCGCCGGCCTGTGCCGGCATGCTGGCCGACCTGATCCTTGAGGGCCGCGACACCATCCCCCGGGACTTTCGCCCCGAACTCAGGGCAGGGGGCTGACCCCGATCACCGGCAGATGCAGATGCAAAAGCGCCGCCCAGACCAGCACGGCGGCCGCGAGGCGCGGCCATGTCGGCCGCAGCGCGACGCCCCGCCGCAGGCTAATCGCCAGGCCGAAACCCGCGTAAAGCAGCAAGAGCCCGAACAGCACGACATGCGCCAGGTCGCCGTTCGCAACCAGATGCACCGCGCCCCACAGCGTGAAGCCGGCCATCAGCCCGGCCATGCCCCCGATGGCCGCCGCCAACACCGCCACGGGCATGGCCAGGTTGACCAGCCAGCGCATCCAGGGCTCCTGCGGCCATATCTCGACAAAGGGCGCCCGGCCCGCGGCCAGGATCAGCCAGTAAAGCAGCGCCAGCGACAGCAGGCTGTAGCCGGCGATATAGCCCGCCTTGCCCAGCCGTGCGACCAGCGGCCCGCGCAGCCGCGCCGGGATGACATGCGAGCCCAGAAAGGCCGCCAGCGCCAATGCGAATTCGCCCCATTCCATGCCGAAAGCCTAGCCTTGCGCCCGTGCGACGGCAATCCGCGTTGACGCCGCGCGCTGCTGCGGCATGATGGCGCAAAACGAGGACGACATGACCCGCCTTCAGAAAGCTATCGACGCCATCGACAAGGCCAATTCCGCCGACCCGCATCTCGGCCCCGACGGCCAGCCCGAGGCGCTGCTCTACGGCCAGCGCATGACGGCCGAGCAGCAGGCGCTTTACCCCGACGCCTCGGAGCCGCTGCGCATCGCCTGCCGCGGCCAGCATGTCGAGCGTTTCCTGCTGCCCCGCAACGCCTATCCGATGGACCGCGCCGGCTATCTGGCATGGCGCACCGAACAGGGCCGCCGCCATGCCGCCCGCATCGCGGCGATCATGCGCGAGGCCGGCTATGGTGACGAGGACGTCGCCCATGCCGAAAGGATGCTGACCAAGCAGGGCATCAAGCGCGACGACGAGGTGCAGGCGCTCGAGGACGTGGCCTGCTTCACCTTCATCCGCTGGTATATGGGCCCCTTCGCCGAGGGCCGCGACGCGGAGGAATTGCAGCGCATCGTGGAAAAGACCGCGCGCAAGATGTCCGCCATGGCCCGCGTCCGGGTGCTGGAGGAATTCGCCATCCCCGAACCCTTCTCCGCCGCTTTCCGTGCATAAGGTGCTGGTCGTCGCCCATGGCCAGCCCGGCGACCCCGTCCCGCAGCAACAGGCCGTCGAGTCCCTGGCCACCCGCGTCGACGCCTTGGTGCCGCAGGCGCTGGTCAGGGGCGCGACGCTGGCCATGCCCGGCGCGCTGGACCTCGCCGATGACGAGACGCTGATCTATCCGATGTTCATGGCGACGGGCTGGTTCACCCGCAGCGAACTGCCCCGCCGCCTGGCGCTTGCCGGTGCGCCGCAGGCCCGCATCCTGCCGCCCTTCGGAGCCGATCCCGGCCTGCCCGCGCTTTGCCTCGCCCTGGTCGCCAAGGCGGCCGAGACGCAGGGCTGGCCCCTTGCTGAAACCCGGCTGCTGGTCGCCGCCCATGGCTCCGGCCGCTCGCGCGCGCCCTCCGAGGCGGCGCGCCGGATCGCCGCCGGCCTCGCCCCCCATGTCGGCGCCGCGAGTTGCGGCTTCATCGAGGAACCGCCCCATATCGCCGAGGCCGCCCGCGACCTGCCTGCGCAGACGATCTGCCTGCCGCTTTTCGCCACCCAGGCCGATCACGTCACCGACGACCTGCCCACGGCACTTGCCGATGCAGGCTTTCGCGGCCTCGTCCTGCCTCCGGTCGGCCTTGCCCCCGAGGTTACGGCCATGATCGCCGAAAGCATCAAGGCCGCCCTTCCCAAGCGGCCCTGAACTTCTCTGTTCTCCAAATACTCATGCGACCGCGCCATCGGCAGGGGCGCAAAAGCCAAGGGTCACATCGCCGCCAACTGCGCCAACGCCGCCCGGATGCGGGCCAGGTCGTCCTCCAGCGCGGCAAGCTTCTCGCGGGTCTCCTCGATGACCTCGGGCTCGGCATTCTCGACGAATCGGGGGTTGGCCAACCGCCCGCGCAGGCCCGAGGCGTCCTTTTCGGTCTTGCCTGCCGCCTTCTCCAGCCGCACGGTTTCGGCACCCACGTCGATCATCTCGCCGACCGGCAGGGCAAAGCTTGCCCCCAGTGCGGCGACCGAGATCATGCCCGGCCCCATCGCGCCGTCCTGCGGCGGGTTCACGCGCGCCAGGCGCTCGATCAGCGGGCCGTTGGCGGCCAGCGCCGCCCGGGCGGCGGCATCCGCCTGGGTCACGAGCAGGTCGGGGCGGGCGCCGGCCGGCACGCCGATCTGGGCGCGGGCCGAGCGGATGTTCTCGATGAGCGCAATCACCCAGTTCATCTGCCGGTCGGCATCCGCGTCGATCAGCTCGGCGCCATAGGCGGGCCAGTCGCCATGCACCAGCATCCGCTCGCGATCCCCGGTCAGCGCCCAAAGTTCTTCGGTGACGAAGGGCATGATCGGGTGCAACAGGGTATAGCACTGGTCCAGCACCCAGCCCATGGTGGCCTGGGTTTCCTCGCGATACTCGCCGTCGAAGAGCGGCTTCGAGAACTCGACATACCAGTCGCAGACCTTGCCCCAGACAAAGGCGTAAAGCCCCGTCGCCGCATCGTTGAAGCGGAATGTTTCCAGCGCCTCGTCGGTCGCCTGCCGGATGCGGGCAAGCTCGCCGATGATCCAGCGGTTCACCACATGCTGCGGCTCGGGTCGCGCGCCCCCGCCGCGAACGCCGTTCATCTCGGCAAAGCGGGTGGCGTTCCAGATCTTGGTGACGAAATTGCGGTTCGCCTCGACATGCTTCGGCCCCAGCTTGGGATCGCGGCCCATCGCGGCCATGCTGGTCAGGGTAAAGCGCAGCGCGTCGGCGCCATATTCGTCGATCAGGGTCAGCGGGTCGATGACGTTGCCTTTCGACTTCGACATCTTGGCGCCCTTTTCGTCGCGCACCAGCCCGTGGACATAGACGGTGCGGAAGGGCACCTGCCCGACCACCGCCAGTTGCATCATCATCATCCGGGCCACCCAGAAGAAGATGATGTCGAAGCCCGTCACCAGCACCGAGGTCGGGAAATACTTGCGCAGCTCGGTCGTGTCCTCGGGCCAGCCCAGCGTCCCGATGGGCCAGAGGCCCGAGGAAAACCAGGTGTCCAGCACATCCGCGTCGCGCCAGACCGGATAGACCAGCCTGGTCGGGTCCTGCGTCAGGTTGTAATCGGCCAGCCCCTGGGCAAAGACGTCGATGGCGGCTTCGCGATCCGCGACCTCGATCACGCGGGCCATTTCCAGTGGCACTGGCAGTTGGGCGATGGAATCGCGGAACCGCTCGGCCACCTCGGCGAAACTGGCCGCCGCGTGGTGGATCTCGTCGCGATGGACCAGGCCCTCTTCCAGCAGGGCAAAGATCTCGACCTCGTCCAGAACGCCGTCGTGGTCGTCCTCGACCTGGCCTTCCAGCCGCAGGTCGAGCCCATACCAGACCGGGATCTGGTGGCCCCACCACAGCTGGCGGCTGATGGTCCAGGGCTCGATGTTCTCCAGCCAGTGGAAATAGACCTTCTCATGCTGCTCGGGCAGGATCTTCGTCGCGCCGCTGCGCACCGCCTCCAGCGCCGGACCGACGATGCGGGCGGTGTCCACGAACCACTGGTCGGTCAGCATCGGCTCGATGACCACGCCGGAACGGTCGCCGAAGGGCTGCATGATCGGCTTGGCATCGACCAGCGGGCGGCGCTCCAGGTGCTCGGCGCCGGTTTCCTTGTCGATGGACTTGTGCAGATAGGTGACGGCCAGCCCTTCCTCGGTGATCGCCTCGATCACCCGCGCCCGCGCCTCGTAGCGGTCCAGGCCGCGCAGCTCCCCGGGGACCAGGTTCACGTTCGAGACGTCGCCCACATCCTCGCCCCGCGCCGCGCGGGTGGCGATCTCGGCGCTTTCCTCATAGGAAAGCCCGTCGGCGCGCATCCGCCCCTTGCCGTCCATCAGCACGTAAAGCGGGATCTCGTTGCGCATGGCGACGGCATAGTCGTTGAAGTCATGCGCGCCGGTGATCTTGACCGCGCCCGAGCCGAAATCCGGGTCGGGATATTCGTCGGTGATGATCGGGATCAGGCGGCGGTGTTCCTTGGGCCCGACCGGGATCTCGCAGAGCTTGCCGACGATGGGGGCATAGCGGGCGTCGTCCGGGTGGACCGCGACCGCGCCGTCGCCCAGCATGGTTTCGGGGCGGGTGGTGGCGATCGAGATATAGTCGCGCATTTCGCGCAGGGTGACGTTGCCGTCGGCGTCGCGCTCGACATATTCATAGGTTTCGCCGCCGGCCAGCGGATATTTGAAATGCCACATATGGCCGGGAACCTCGCGGTTCTCGACTTCGAGGTCGCTGATCGCCGTCTCGAAATGCGGGTCCCAGTTGACCAGCCGCTTGCCGCGATAGATCAGGCCCTTGTCATACATGTCCACGAAGACCTTGATGACGGCATCGTGGAAATTGCCTTCCTCGCCCGCCGGAGCGCCCGGAGCGCCGGACATGGTGAAGGCATTTCGCGACCAGTCGCAAGAGGCGCCCAGGCGCTTCAGCTGCTCGATGATGGTATCGCCGGATTCCTGCTTCCAGGCCCAGACCTTTTGCAGGAAAGCCTCGCGGCCGATGTCGCGGCGGCCCGGCTCCTGCCGCTCGGCCATCCGGCGCTCGACCACCATCTGGGTGGCGATGCCGGCATGGTCCTGGCCCGGCTGCCACAGCGTATCGAAGCCGCGCATCCGGTGCCAGCGCACCAGGATGTCCTGCAGCGTGTTGTTCAGCGCGTGGCCGATATGCAGGCTGCCGGTCACGTTCGGGGGCGGGATCACCACCGAGAAGCTTTCCGCCCCCGGTTTCGCATTGGCGCCCGCGGCGAAGGCATTCCGTGCCGCCCATTCCCGCGCGATCCGCGCCTCGGCGGCCTGCGCGTCGAAGTTCTTTTCCATGGCCATGTCGCTTACCCCTTGCATCGCCAAGGGGATAGCGAAGCGCGGGCGAAAGGCCAAGAGGCGCCGGTTCGCGAAGCGCACCGGAATCCCCTGTTTGAAGGGAAAATGCCGGAACCATCGCGCTTTCCGGCAGCACCGTCGCGCCATCCTCCCGCATTGGAAACACTGGCCAGAGACTTTCCGAAAGCGCCGCGTCCTGGGGTTGCGACAGGTTGAACGCGGCACCGGCCCCGGAAGGCGCTACCGGCGGCCTCCGACAAGCGGATGCGAACGGGAGGCCCGAAGCGCCGGCATCACGCCGCCTGCGCGAAATGCGCGACCTGCGCCGCATGGGCGCGCTGGAAGGCCGGGCGCGCGGTTATGCGGTTCATATAGGCCACAAGCACCGGATGGGCGGCCAGTTCCCCCATGCTGTCCACGATGCGCAGCACGTCGGCCAGCAGCAGGTCGGCGATGGTGAAGCGGCCGGCGGTGACGAATTCCCGCCCCTCCAGCACCGGGACCAGTTGCGCCAGGCGTTCGTGCAGGCGCGGCAGGGCCAGTTCCTCGGCCCGGGCGTCCTGGTCGAAGATCCGCGCCAGCGCCATGGCCATCACCGCCGGCTCAAGGCTGTTGAGGGCGGCGATCAGCCATTGCTGCGTTTCGGCGCGAGCCGCGCCCTCGCGCGGCATCAGCGCCTCGGAGCGCTCGCCCAGGTAAAGCAGGATGGCGCCGCTCTCGAACAGCGACAATTCGCCATCCCTCAGGATCGGCACCTGGCCGAAGGGCTGGCGCGCGAAATGCTGCGGGGTCTTTTCGCGCACGCTGGTGGTTTCGATTTCATAGGGCAGGCCGGCTTCCTCGCAGGCCCAGCGGATGCGCAGGTCGCGGACATAGCCGACGGCAAAGGGTGGCACCCAATCATAGGTCGTGATCGCATATGTCATGGCTTACTCCTGCCGAGCGAACTCGGCGTCGATTTCGATGGTGATCGGATCGGTGAAGAACGCGTTCATGCCATGGGCCTGCGGGTCGATCTCGGTCTCGGCATGGATGCCGATCAGGTCGCGGATGACCGGATTGCCGGCCTCGTCGCCGGTATAGCCCTTGCCCGCGCCGATCAGGGTCACGTCGAACGTGGCGGGCTGGGTCTTGCCCAGCAGGGTGATCTGGCCCGACACCGTGCCCTGGGTCGGGCTTTCCGCGGTGAAGCTGTCGGCGATGAAGCGCGCGGTGGGGTTCGTCGCGCTGTCCAGATAGTCCGGGCCGGTCAGGATCTCGGCAAAGCCCTCGACCGGGGTCATGATCGAGGCGATCTCGACCTCGGCTTCCAGCCTGGTTCGCGCCGGGTCGTCGGGGTTCCAGTCGAGTTGGCCCGAGACGGTGCCGAAGCGGAACACGCTGACCGAAAAGCCCATATGCGGCACGCGGGCCTGCACCGCCGAATGCGCCGGATCCAGGCGATAGGCCCCGGCGCCGGCGGCATGATAGTCCTGCTGGCCGCGCGGGATGCTGTCCGGCGTCACCTCCTGGGCCGCAGCGGGTGCGGCCCAGAGAGCAAGCGCGATCAGGGATGCGCGGATCATGGCGTTTCGTCCTTGGGCCCGACGATGGCGAAATGCGCGCCTTGCGGGTCGCGCGCCACCGCGATGAAGGCCGGCCCCGGCACCTCGATCGGGCCGTGCAGAACCTCGCCGCCGCCGTCGCGAATGCGGGCGATGGCGGCATCGATGCCGTTCACGCCGAAATAGGGCAGCCAGCAAGGCACGGGCGCGTCGCCCAGGCCCATCATGCCGCCGATCTCGGTGCCCTGCCAGGCGAACAGCTGGTAGGTGCCCATCTCGCCCATGTCCATGGCGGTGGACTTCGTCCAGCCGAACAGCTCGGCATAGAAATCGAAGCCCGCGCCGGGATCGGTGGACATCAGCTCGATCCAGTTGCCGTGGCTTTCCTTGCCCTGGTTCCAGGCCCCGGATTCGACCGGGGGCTGCGGGTCCATCGGCGCCGGTTGCAGGATGCCGAAGGTGGTGGCCTGCGGGTCGGTGACCACGGCGAAACGCCCGGTGCCGGGAATGTCGGCCGGCTCGCGGAACACCGAGCCGCCCAGCGTCTTGATCTTGGCTGCCGTGGCATCGGCATTGTCCACGTCGAAATAGATCATCCAGAAGGGCGGAACGCCGGCGCAATCGTCCGGCATCTCCATCAACCCGGCGATCATGTCGCCGCCATGGCTGGCCAGGTGATAGGTAAATCCCTCCATCCCGGAATCGGCGGTCGTCCAGCCAAGGACCTTGCCATAAAAGGCCTCGGCCGCGTCGAGCCCGCCCTTGGCGGTGGACAGCTCGAACCAGCAGGGTTTGCCGTGATACATGACGGCCCCCTTCAGGCTTTCTCGTCCACGATGGGTTCGAAGCCGCCCCACATCATCCGCATGCCGTCGAAGGGCATCTCTGGCGGTCCCTGCATCTCGGGGTCGGACATCATCTTTTCGAAGCCCGCATCCGCGGTCGCCTTGTCGGGCCATTCGATCCACGAGAACACGACGGTCTCGTCGTCCTTGGCCTGGGTGGACATGTAGAAGTCGTTGACCTTGCCGCGGGGCACGTCCACGCCCCAGGCCTCGACCATGCGCAGCGCGCCATAGCGCTTGAACATGGACCAGGCCCCCTGGGCCATGTCGATGTATTTCTGCTTGTTCGCCGTCGGAACCGGCAGCAGGAAACCGGAGTAGTAGGTCATCTCTCTTCCTCCTCATCGGGCGCTGCATGCGCCAATGAGTCGCAGGTTGGCAGTTGCAGTATTAAAAAGCAACTGCTAATATCGAAACATGACTGACACCGGCAAGATCTCGCGACTGCGCTATGAGGAAGGGTGCCTTGGCGCCCATGCGCTGAATTTCATCGGCGACCGTTGGGCGCTGCTCGTGGTGCGCGAATTGATGTTCGCGCCCAAGCGGTTCCAGATGATCCGCGCCGGGCTGCCCGGGGTCACGGCCAGCGTGCTGACCCAGCGCCTGACCCAGTTGGTGCAGGCGGGGGTGGTGGCGCATGACGATGTGCTGGGGGTCTATGCGCTGACCGATGCCGGCCGGGCGCTGCATCCGGTGCTGCGCGAGCTTTGCCGCTGGGCGCTGGTCATGCCCGGGCACGATCCGCGGAAATTCATCAGCATTTCCGCGCTGATGATCTCGATCTCGGCCACGGTGGACAGCGCGGCCGCCGCCGGATCACCGCTGCGTGCCGGCTTCGTCTCGGGCAAGGAGGGGTTCGAGGTCACGCTGTCTGCGCAAGGCATGCCGCAAGTCCGGGCGGCGCGGGCGCCGCAGGCGGATTTCGTGCTGGAGGGCTTGGGCAATGCGCTGGCGGCTGCGGTCTATGGCCCGGGGCCGGTAACCCTGGCCTCGGCCGGGTTGATCGGGCTGCGCGGCGACCGCAATGCCGCGCAGCAGTTCACGGCGTTCTTCCGCCTGGAGCCTCAGACCAGTTCCAGCAGCGATTCGCCCGAGGAAACCGAGCAGGCGCTGGGCGCTTCCTCGACCTGAAGCTCTTCGATGGTGCCGTCGCTGACCAGCATGGCATAGCGCTTCGAGCGGCCGTTGACCCAGCCCGCGCCCTGGATGTTCATCCCCAGCGCCTTGGTGAAGCTGCCGTCGGCATCGGCCAGCACCTCGATGCCGGCATCGGTCGCGCCGGTATCCGCCGCCCATTTCCCGGCGACGAAGGGGTCGTTCACCGTGATGCAGACCAGGCGCGAGACGCCCTTGTCGCGGAAGTTGGCCGCATTCTTCACGAAGCTGGGCATATGGGCGTTGGTGCAGGTCGGCGTATAGGCGCCGGGCACGGCGAAGATCGCCACGAGGCCCTGGGCCAGGTCGGCGGCCGCCACTTCCTCGGGGCCGTTGGCGCCCAGTTTCAGCAGCGTGCCTTCGGGCAGCTTGTCGCCTTTTGCGATGGACATGCGCGGTTCCTCCGTCAATTGCATCGTTCCGGGCGCGACTATAGGCTCTGCGCCGCGGGCAAACCAGCGAGGGCGAAGAATGAACATCGTGATCCTTGGCGCGGGGCAGGCGGCGGCCTCTCTGGCGGCGAAACTGCGCGCGCTGGGGCATGATGGCGGCATCGCCATCATCGGCGACGAGCCCGCGCCGCCCTATCAGCGCCCGCCCTTGTCCAAGGCTTACCTGCTGGGCGAGATGGGGCTGGACCGGCTGACGCTGCGCGCCCCGGAATGGTGGGACGAACAGGGCATCGCCCTGCATCTGGGGGAACGCGCGACGCGCATCGACCGCGACCGCCGCGTGGTGGCGACGGATCGCGGCGAATATCCCTATGACCAGCTTGTCCTGACGCTGGGCGCCGCGCCCCGCCGCCTGCCCGCCACGATGGGCGGCGACCTGACGGGGGTGCATGTGGTGCGCAACCTTGCCGACATCGCGGGGGTGCAGCCGGCGCTGGTCGCCGGGCACCGTCTGGTGGTGATCGGCGGCGGCTATATCGGGCTGGAGGCCGCGGCGGTGGCCCGCAAGCTGGGGCTGGAGGTCACGCTGGTCGAGGCGGCGCCGCGCATCCTGGGCCGCGTCGCCGCGCCCGAGACCGCGGACATGATCCGCGCCCTGCACCGTGCCCATGGCGTCGGGATCGTCGAGGGCACCGGCATCGCCCGCATCACCGGGGAAACCGCTGCCGATGGCGTGGAACTGGCCGACGGCCGCCGCCTGTCGGCCGATCTGGTGATCTGCGGCATCGGCATCGCGCCCGAGACCGCGCTGGCCGAGGCGGCGGGGCTGGCCATCGACAACGGCATTGCCGTGGATGCGCTTGGCCGCACATCGGACCCGGCGATCTGGGCGGCGGGCGATTGCGCCAGCTTTCCAGTGGCGGGTGGGCGGCTGCGGCTGGAAAGCGTCGGCAATGCCATCGACATGGCCGAGGCGGTGGCGGCGAACATGCTGGGCGCCGATGCCGCCTATGTGCCGAAGCCGTGGTTCTGGTCGGACCAGTTCGACGCCAAGTTGCAGATCGCCGGGCTGAACCTGGGTTACGACCGGGTGGTGACCCGGCCCGCGGCGAATGGCGGCTCGGTCTGGTATTACCGCGACGGCCGGCTGATCGCGGTGGACGCGCTGAACGACGCCCGCGCCTATATGATCGGCAAGCGGCTGATCGAGGCCGGCCGCTCGCCCAGCCCCGAAGCCGTGGCCGAGGCGGTCGAGCTGAAGGCGCTGATGGCATGAGAATCGTCGGCGGCACCCTGCGCGGGCTGAAACTGGCCGAGGTCGGTGCGGGCGATCCGGCGGCGCATCTGCGCCCGACCACCGACCGGGTGCGCGAATCGATCTTCAACCTGCTCATCAACGGCACGCATGGCAATCCGGTCCCCGGCGCGCGGGTCCTGGACCTGTTCGCCGGCACCGGCGCGCTGGGGCTCGAGGCGCTGTCGCGCGGGGCTGCCCGCGTGGCCTTCGTCGATAACGGCGTGGCGGCGCGGGGGCTGTTGCGCACCAATATCGAAAAGGCCCGCGCCATGGGCGTGACCGACGTCTGGCGCCGCGACGCGACACGGCTGGGCGAGAATCGCGGCGCGCCTTACGGGCTGGTGTTCCTGGACCCGCCCTATGGCAAGGGATTGGGCGAGCGTGCGCTGGAATCGGCCCTGGCCGGCGGCTGGATCGCCCCGGGCGGCATGGTGGTCTGGGAGGAATCGGCCGCGCCCGGCCCGGTCGCCGGGCTGGAGCAGATCGACCAGCGCAAATATGGCGACACAGTTGTCACATTGTTGCGCGCCGGACACGATCAGGTGGCGCGATCCAGCTTGGTGGAGAGGTGAATCAGGCTCTCGCTTGAGCGCACGCCGGTCAATCCGCCGATCTGATCCAGCACATCGTCAAGCTGGCTGGTCGATATGGCCGCCAGTTGCAGCAAAAGGTCGACGCGCCCGCTGGTGGTATGGATGCGCTCGACCTCGGGCAGGCTGCGCAGCCGGGCCAGGATCGCCGCCTGTGCCCGCGGCTCGATGGTCAGAAGGCAGGTGGCGCGGATGCGATGCTCGCGCGCGGAATCGCCCAGCCGCAGCGTGTAACCGGCAATGGCGCCCGAGGTTTCCAGCCGCTCCAGCCGCGCCTGCACGGTCGAGCGCGCCACCTTGAGCCGCCGCGCCAGAACCGCTACGGACATGCGCGCATCCTGCGCCAGATGGGCCAGAATCCCGCGATCAAGTTCGTCCACCCGCCACCTGTCGATTTGCCGAATTTTTCGTCATATTAACGAAGCCGCGGCCCATTTCCACCCTTTTCATTGCAGCAATCGGAACCCATAGGGCGCAGACTTGTTTCCACTCCGCACGCGCACAGGAAGGACATGCCGATGGGACTGACCGAGGGCCGCGGCCCCAAGACCGTCTGGAGCAATCCCGCCGAGATCATTCGCAGGCTGACGCCGGAAAATCCGGTGATGGTCTTTGCCCCCTCGGTCCTGCGCGCCGCCGCGCAGCGTTTCCTGCAAGGCTTTCCGGGCCTGGTCACCTATGCGGTCAAGTCCAACCCGGACGAGGCGGTGATCCGCACCCTCTCGGCCGCCGGGGTCAAGGGCTTCGACGTGGCCTCGCCCTATGAGATCGACCTGATCGGCCGGCTGGCGCCGGACGCGGCACGTCATTACCACAACCCCGTGCGTTCGCAGGCCGAGATCGCCCATGCCGTCGAGGCCGGGATCAAGTCCTGGTCGGTGGACAGCCGTTCGGAGCTGGATAAGCTTTTCGTCCGCGTGCCTGCCGAGAATTGCGAGATCTCGCCGCGCTTCAAGCTGCCGGTGCTGGGCGCGGCCTATGATTTCGGCTCGAAATTCGGCGCCTCGCCGGAACTGGCGGCGGAACTGCTGCGCGCGGTGGCGGATCGCGGCTATATCCCCTCGCTGACCTTCCACCCGGGCACGCAATGCACCGATCCGCATGCCTGGGAAAGCTACATCACAACCGCGGCCGAGATCTGCGCCATGGCCGGCGTCAAGGCGCGGCGGCTGAACGTCGGCGGCGGCTTCCCCTCGCATCGCGTGACCGGGGTCGAGCCCGACCTGACCGCGATCTTCCAGTTGATCCGCCGTGTGACCGACGAAGCCTTCGGCACCGACGCGCCGCAACTGGTCTGTGAGCCCGGCCGCGGGCTTTGCGCCGATGCCTTCGCGCTGATCACCCGCGTCAAGGCGGTGCGCGACGGCCAGAACGTGTTCCTGAACGACGGCGTCTATGGCGGGCTGTTCGAACTGCCCATCGTCGGCAACCTCGACCGGCTGCAAGTGCTGACGCCCGAGGGCACCCCGCGCGAGGACGAGCCGATGCCGCGCATCATCTTCGGCCCGACCTGCGATTCGGTGGACCGACTGCCGGGCGAACTGACCCTGCCGGCCAATATCCAGGAGGGCGACTATGTCATCTTCCACGGTGCCGGCGCCTATTCGACCGTCACCAACACCCGATTCAACGGTTTCGGGCTGATGGCACACCTGACCGTGAACGCGCTTGAATAGGCATTAATCGACGCTTTGTTTTTCCGTGCTAGCGTCGGCGTATGGAATCAACGCGTCCGCCGATATGCCAGATCGTCCTGATGGATGGCACCTTCGCCTCGCTGACCGAGGGGCGAAGGTCGTCCATCGCCCGAATCCATGCCTTGCTCTCGGGCGAATGCGGCGCGCTGCCCGCGCCTGTGCGGGTGCATTACGCCCCCGGCCAGCAATGGGATGCCTGGCGCACGCTGCCGGAACTGGCCATGGGCTCGGCGTTGGAGCGGCATATCTGCGATGCCTATGCCTGGCTTGCGCACGAATGGCGGCCGGGCAATCCGCTGTTCTTCTTTGGCTATTCCCGTGGCGCCTTTGCGGTGCGCTCGCTTGCGGGGATGATCGGGCGGGTCGGGCTGCTGACCCATGCCCATGCCACGCGCCGCAACGTGCAGCAGGCCTGGCAGCTTTACCGACAGGGCCGCGACCGGCTGGTCGGCAGGCTGGACCCCACGCTTTGCCATCCGGTGGTGCCGATTCGCATGATCGGCGTCTTCGACACGGTGATGGCGCTGGGGATCAGGTTGCCGCTGCTCTGGATGCTGACCGAGCCGCGCTTTCGCTTCCACGACGCGCATCTGGGTGCCGAGGTCGAGCATGGTGTGCAGGCGCTGGCCCTGGACGAGACTCGCGCCGCCTTTCAGCCGCTGATCTGGGACAGCGCCTCGACGCCGGGCCGGATCGAGCAGATGTGGTTTCGCGGTTGCCACCCGGACGTGGGCGGCCAGCTTCTGGGGCTGGAATATGCCCGGCCGCTGGCCAATATCCCGCTGGTCTGGATGATGTCGCGGGCCGAAGGGTTCGGCCTGCCGCTGCCCGACGATTGGCGCAGGCATTTCGCCTGCGACGCCACCGCGCCTTCGGTCGGGTCGTGGCGCAACTGGGGCAAGGCATTCCTGGCGCGCGCGCCGCGCCTTGCCGGGGCGGACCCGTCCGAGGTGCTGCATCCTTCCGTGCCGCGGCCCTATACCGGCCCGGCGCTGCTGGCCGGGGCGCTGGCCGATGCCGCCCCGCCGCGCCCGCATCGCCGGCTGGTCCGGGCGAGGCCGAAGGTGCCGGCTGCGGCGGGGTCCGCAATGGCCGCGCAGGCCGCAGCGGTCGCGCAGACCCGCACGCAGCCCGAGACGGCGGCACAACCCGGCGAGGGGCCGGATGGCTGACGCCTTGGCCCTTCCCGCCGTCCCGGTTCAGGCCACCCGCGAGAATTCGCCCTTGGGCTGGATTCCCAGCGCGGCGCAGACCTTCAGCACCAATTCGGGCTTGTTCAGCGTATAGAAATGCAGCTTATCCACGCCGCCCTCGACCAGCCGCTCGCACAGCTTGACGCAGACATCCAGCGCCAGTTGCGCCTCGCCTTCCTTGCCGGCGGCGGCAAAGGCGTCCTCGGCCCATTGCGGGACCGAGGTGCCGCAGCGTTCGGCAAAGCGGCGGGTGCCGGCCCAGCTTTGGATCGGCAGGATGCCGGGGATGATCGGCGTCTCGATCCCCGCCGCGAGGCAGGAGTCGCGAAAGCGAAAATAGGTCTCGGCGTCAAAGAAGAACTGCGTCATCGCCGAAGTCGCGCCGGCATCGACCTTGCGCTTCAGCCAGGCCACGTCGGCGGCGGTGTCGGGGCTTTCGGGGTGCGGTTCGGGATAGGCGCCGCAGCGGACGGTCATGTCGCCGCGCGCCGCGATCGCCTCGATCAACTCGACCGAATTGGCGAAACCGTCGGGATGCGGGGTAAAGCGGTCCTGCCCTTGCGGGGCATCGCCGCGCAGCGCCACGATCTCATGCACGCCGGCGGCCGCGTAATCCTGGACGATCTGCAGCGTTTCCTCGCGCGTGGCATCGACGCAGGTCAGGTGGGCGGCGACGTTCAGCCCGTAATGGCTGGCCAGCGCCGTCACCGCCTCATGCGTCAGCTGCCGGGTGGTGCCGCCCGCGCCATAGGTGACCGAGACGAAATCCGGGCCCAGGGGCGCCAGCGCGCGCGCCGTCTCCCACAGCCGGAACGACTGGTCGAGGTTCCGGGGCGGAAAGAATTCGAAGCTGATCGCGGGTGTCGTCATGGTGCCATCCTTTTGTCGCAGGCCTTGTGACATGCGCGGCGACGTGAGACAAATTCATAATCCTCAAGATTATCATGAGTTCCGATCAAGATGCACCTTGAACTTCGCCACCTGCGCAGCCTGCGCGCCATCCATGAGCAGGGGGGGTTGGCCCGCGCGGCCGAGGTGCTGAACCTGACGCAATCGGCGCTGTCGCACCAGATCAAGGCCCTGGAAGAGCAGGCGGGGATCGAGCTTTTCCTGCGCAAGACCAAGCCCTTGCGGTTGTCGGCGGCGGGGATGCGGCTGTTGCGCACGGCCGAGCAGGTCTTGCCGCTGATCGAGGCGGCCGAGGCCGATTTCCGTGCCGTTGAGCTGGGCCGGGCCGGGCGGCTGCATGTGGCGATGGAGTGCCATCATTGCTTCGACTGGCTGCTGCCGGTGCTGGACCAGTTCCGCCGCGCCTGGCCCGAGGTCGATCTGGACATCCGCTCCAGCCTGGCGCTGAAGGCGCTGCCGGCCTTGCAGCGGGGGCAGGTGGACATGGTGATCTCCTCCGACCCCGAGGAACTGGCCGGCATCACCTTCCAGCCGCTGTTCGACTATGCCCCGACCATGGTGGTCGCCGCCGGCCATCGGCTGGCCGCCAAGGGCTATGCCGAGCCGGCCGACCTGGCGGGCGAGACGCTGATCACCTATCCGATGGACCGCGCGCGGCTGGACGTTTTCTCGCAATTCCTCGATCCGGCCGGGGTCGAGCCCGCGCATCTGCGGCAGGTCGAACAGACGGCCATCGCGCTGATGCTGATCGCATCCGGGCGCGGGGTGGCGGTGATGCCCGACTGGGTGCTGCGCGCCCAGGCCGGCAATCCCGAACTGGCGCTGCTGCCGCTGGGCCGTCAGGGCATGTTGCGCCGGCTTTACGCCGCGCTGCGGACCGAGGATCTGCAACAGCCCTATATGGCGCATGTGCTGCGCCTGGCCAGGACCGAGCCGGTCAGGATGATGCGTGCCCTGGCGCAGGGCTGACCTTTGTGCCGGAGGGCAGCGAGGACGGTCATCCTCGGGATCATGGTTAAAATAATACTCGTTCAGCCGGATCCCGAGGAGCTCTTCCCGGGCATGTGCCTTGGCCGCAAGGGCCGCGGGCCATGCCGCAAGCGGTATTCTTCATCCCGGCCGCGCATGCTGGACCAGCCGGTCCGCAGCATGTTCAAGCCGGCCTCTACGGGCGATTGTCGCGCCGTGCGGCATAACGGAACGCCCCAACTAAATCATGGCGCGTATTTTAGTCAATATGGACAATATCGAAAGCCCCGGCAAATGCGTGTATCGGCTTTTGCCGCGCGGCAGGCCCCGTGCCCGGCCAGGGGCGGATCGGCCACAGCGTCCGGCCGGGAGTGCCGGCCGGATTTGACAAACTCCGGCAATCGCTGGATGAATCCCATTCACCCCTTGCGATCAGGACCGTCATGGCCAGCCTTCCCACCGATCCCAAGCTTAGCGCCTCCGTCTCGGACGGCGTGCTGCGGCTGGCGGGCGAGTTCACCGTCTGGACGCTGGGCCAGTTGCCGCCCGAAGCGGGGACCGCAAGCCGGCTGGAGCTGTCGGGGCTGACCCGCCTCGACACCGCCGCCGCCTGGTATCTGACCGGGCGCGAACGCGAGGGGGCAAGCCTGGACGGGTTGACCGGGACGCAGGCGCAACTGCTCGACACCGTGCGGCAGGCGCTGCCGCAGCCCGAGGCCGAATCTGCGGGCCCTGCCGGCTGGCGGCTGATGCTGGAGCAGACCGGCCGCCGCATGGTCGCCGCGCTGGTGTTCCTGCGCGAGATCGCGGAATATCTGGGCCGCTTTCTGGCTGCGCTGGCGCGCGGCATCCGGCATCCCGGCGATTTCCGCTTTACCTCGCTGGTGTATCACTGCCAGGAAACCGGGCTGCGCGCCGTGCCCATCGTGGCGCTGATGTCGTTCCTGATCGGCATCGTGCTGGCCTTTCAGGGCGCGGTCCAGCTGCGCCAGTTCGGGGCCGAGGTCTTTGTCATCGACCTGATCGCCATTTCGATCCTGCGCGAACTGGGCATCCTTCTGACCGCGATCATCGTGGCGGGCCGCACCGCCTCGGCCCTGACCGCCTCGATCGGCTCGATGAAGATGAACGAGGAAATCGACGCCATGCGCACGCTGGGGCTGGACCCCGACATGGTGCTGATCCTGCCGCGCGTGCTGGCGCTGATCATCACCCTGCCGATCCTGGGCCTGATCGCCAATATCGCCGGGCTGGTCGGCGGCGCGCTGATGTCCTGGATCGAACTTGGCATCTCGCCTTCGATGTTCCGCTATCGGCTCCTGGCGGATACCAGCGTCGACCATGTCATCGTCGGCCTGTCCAAGGCGCCGGTCTTTGCGCTGATCATCGGCGTCATCGGCTGCCATGCCGGGATGAAGGTCGGCAAGGACGCGGAATCGCTGGGCGCCGAGACCTCGCGCGCCGTGGTCAACGCGATCTTTGCCGTGATCGTCGCGGATGCGCTGTTCTCGATCTTCTTCTCCGAGGTGGGGCTGTGAGCGGGAATATCATCGAGGTTCGGGGCTTGCGCACCCAGTTCGGCCGCCATGTGGTGCATGACGGGCTGGACCTCGACCTGCGGCGGGGCGAGATCCTGGGCGTGGTCGGCGGCTCGGGCACCGGGAAATCGGTGCTGTTGCGCACCATCGTCGGGCTGAACCGGCCGACCGCCGGCACGGTCCGGGTCTTCGACCAGGACGTGGGCGCGCTGACCGGCCCCGCGCGCGAGGCGCTGGAGCGGCGCTGGGGCGTGATGTTCCAGGGGGGCGCGCTGTTTTCCTCGCTGACCGTGCGCGAGAATGTCGAGGTGCCGCTGCGCGCCGTGCCGGGGCTTACGCCCGAGGCGCGGCAGGGGCTGGCGGAACTCAAGGTCTCGATGGCCGGGCTGCCGTGGAACGCGAACGACAAATATCCCTCGGGCCTGTCCGGCGGCATGAGAAAGCGCGCGGGGCTGGCGCGCGCGCTGGCGCTGGACCCCGAGATCCTGTTCCTGGACGAGCCGACGGCGGGGCTTGATCCCATCGGCGCCGATGCCTTCGACCGGCTGATCGTCGAGTTGCGCAATGCGCTGGACCTCTCGGTCTTTCTGGTGACGCATGACCTCGATACGCTGCATGCCTGTTGCGACCGCATCGCGGTCCTGGCGGAAAAGAAGGTGCTGGTCAGCGGCACCATGGCCGAAATGCTTCGGGTCGATCACCCTTGGGTGCATGAATATTTCCACGGTCCGCGCGCCCGCGCCGCCATGACCACCGGCCGCGCAAAGGAGTAAGCCCATGGAGACCAAGGCCAATTACGTCCTGATCGGAGCCTTTACCATCGCGGGCTTCCTGGGGATGCTGTTGTTCCTGATGTGGTTCGCCAAGCTGCAACTGGACCGGCAATTCGCCTATTACGACATCTATTTCCCAGAGGTGTCGGGCTTGGGCGTGTCCTCGGAGGTGCTTTTCGCCGGGCTTTCCGTCGGCAAGGTCGTGGACATGCAACTGTCGCCAAGCGTGAACGGCGCGGTCCGGGTTCGGGTCGAGGTGGCCGAGGATACGCCGGTGCGCACCGATTCCCGCGCCTCGATCGAGATCCAGGGCGTGACCGGCATCGCCAATGTCGCGATCACCTCGGGCCGGCCCGATTCGCCGCTGCTGCGCGACGTGGACCCGGATTCGATCCCGGTGATCGCCGCCAACCGCTCGGCCCTGCAAACGCTGTCGGAACAGGGCCCCGAGATGCTGTCGCGGCTGAACACCGTGGCCGAGCAACTGACCAAGCTGCTGGGCGACGAAAACCAGGACCGGGTGCGCAACATCCTGGACAATGTGGAACGCTCCAGCGCCAGCCTGGACAAGGCGCTGGCCGATGTGACCACGGCCACCGATTCCATCGCCTCGGCGGCATCCGACATCTCGGCCTTCGGCGAACGGTTGGACGGGCTCAGCGCGGCGGCCGAGACGACGCTGGGCAATGCCGACACCGCGCTGGCCAAGTTCAACGAAAGCGCGGCCAAGGTCGATACGGCGCTGGACTCCGGCACCGCCACGCTGGACGAGGTACGCGCCTATGTCTCGGGCGACCTGAAGACGCTGACCCAGCGGCTGGACCAGACCGCCGCCACGCTGCAATCCGATCTGAACCGGCTGACCGAGCGCGCGGACCAGAGCCTCGACAGCCTGGATGCGGCGCTGGAGGTCGGGAGCCGCACGCTGGCCTCGGCCGAGCGGGCCTTCGACGGCGCCGACCGGGTCATCAACAGCAATGTCGAGCCGGTGGTGGCCGATCTGCGCGTGACGCTGGGCAAGGCGAACGAGGCCATTGACCGCGTGGTCGCCGACCTGCCCGAGATCACCGACCGCTTTCGCAATGCCGCCGACAGCGCCGATGCCGCCTTTGCCAGCCTGCGCGGCATGCTGGACAGCGCCCGCGCCCCGGTGCAGGCTTTCACCCGCGAGGGGCTGCCGCAATTCACCCGCATGGCCAGCGATCTGCGCGGGCTGGTGGGCAATGTGAACGAGCTGGTCTCGGCGCTGAGGCGCAACCCGTCGCAAGTCTTCTCGGGGCCGCGCGTGCCCGAGTTCCGCCGTTGAGGGAGTCCATGATGCGCATCACCGCCGCCCTGCTTGTCCTGACCCTGACCCTGCCGGGCTGCGCCGCGCTGCGCGCGCTGGAGGGAGAGCCCGACCGCGATGTGTTCGAGCTGCGCCCGCCTTCGGACGTGCCGCGCAGCTGCGGCCGGGGCCGGTTGGCCGAACTGGTGATCGAGCCGCCCAAGGCGCGCGGCACGCTGGACACCGACCGCATCATGGTCCGCCCGAACGAATTGCAGACGCAATACCTGCCCGATGCGCGCTGGGGCGATACGGTGCCCGTCACCCTGCAGACCCTGCTGGTGCGCGGCTTTGGCGTCTATGATGCCTTTACCCATGTCGGCCGCGCGCCGCTGGGCACGGCCGGCGACTACGCGCTGATTTCCGAGGTCAACGACTTCAATGCCGAGGTCGCGGGGCAGGGCGCCACCATCAAGCTGACGGTCGATGCGCAGATGGTGCGCGAGATGGACGCCCGCGTCGTCTCGCGCGGGCATTTCACCGCCACCGCCCAGGCGCCGACGACGAAAACCGCCGACCTGATCCCGGCCTTCGATGCGGCGGGCCAGCAGCTTGTCGCGCAGATGACCGATTGGGGATTGCGGGCGGTGGGGGTCAATCCCGCGCGCTGCCGCTAGCCCTGGTCAGACGATGCCGTGCTGTTTCAGCAGCGCCTCTTCGTCGCCGGTCACCCAGCCAAAGACCCTGGGCGTGCCGTCGAGGATCTGGACGAGGTAATGCACCTCGAATTCGATGGCGATTTCGGGCGCGTCGCTCCGGTCATAGAGGGCCGTCCAGCCGACATGGGCCACGCAATGCAGCGCGTCCATCGGCGACAGCCGGATCTCGCGGATCGTCATCTTTTTCGTGCCGATGGCCCGGTAATGCGCATAACCCTGCGCCATGGCCTGCCGTAGCTGGTCGTCGTTGCGCCCCGCCTTCACCCCGGCCGGAGAGGCGGCGATGAATTCCGGGGCGTAGAGCGCGGCGACCTCTTCCATCTCCGCCTCGCCGGCCAGGGCCTGCGCGAACAGCCGCTCATAGCGGGCGAAGAATGTGCGAATGATGTCCTCCATGGCTTCCTCCTGTCAGCCCTTGTGGAAATGATCGACGATCTTCTGCGCCATGGCTTCGCTGATGCCCTCGACCGCGACCAGATCGGCAAGGCCGGCGCGACTGACCGCCTTGGCGCTGCCGAAATGCGCCAGAAGCGCCCGCTTGCGGGCGGCGCCGATACCGGCGATCTCGTCCAGCGGGTTGGCCATCACCGCCTTGGCCCGCTTGGCGCGATGGGTGCCGATGGCCCAGCGATGCGCCTCGTCCCGCAGGCGCTGGATGAAATACAGCACCGGATCGTTCATCCGCAGGGCGAAGGGGCGCTGGCCGTGACGGTGGAACTCTTCCTTGCCGTGGTCGCGATCCTCGCCCTTGGCGACGCCGATCATCGGAATGTCCTCGACCCCCATCTCGGCCATGATCTCATGCACGGCCGAGACCTGCCCCGCGCCGCCGTCGATCAGCAAGAGGTCGGGCCAGGCGTCGGTCTGGCGGTCGGGATCCTCTTTCAGCAGGCGCGAAAAGCGGCGGGTCAGCACCTCTTTCATCATGCCGAAATCGTCGCCCGGCGTGATCTCGGTGCCCTTGATGTTGAACTTGCGATACTGGCTCTTGATCCAGCCCTCGGGGCCGGCGACGACCATGCCGCCCACGGCATTGGTGCCCTGGATATGGCTGTTGTCATAGACCTCGATGCGCTGCGGAACGGCAGGCAGGTCCAGGGCCTCGGCCAGTCCCTCCAGCAACCGCTGCTGCGCGGCGCTTTCCGACATGCGCCGCGCCAGGCTTTCGCGGGCGTTGCGCAGGGCGTTTTCCACCAGTTCGGCCTTTTCGCCGCGCCGGGGCACGCCCAGCGTGACCTTGCGCCCGGCCTTTTCCGACAGCGCCTCGGTCATCAGGTCGGGGTCCTCGATGCCGTGCGACAGCAGGATCAGCCGCGGCGGCACCTTGCCGTCGTAGAACTGCGCCAGGAAAGCCTGCATCACCTCGTCGGCCGACTCGACCCCGTTCAGCCGGGGATAGAAATCGCGGTTGCCCCAGCTTTGGTTGCCGCGGATGAAAAAGACCTGCACGCAGGCCTGCCCGCCCTCCATGTGCAGCGCGATCACGTCGGCCTCGGGTACGCCGCGCGGGTTGATCGCCTGCACCGATTGCACGGCGGTCAGCGCCTTGATGCGGTCGCGCAAGGCGGCGGCGCGCTCGTATTCCATCGCCTCGGCCGCCTCGGCCATCTCGCGGGCCAGCTGGGCCTGGATTGCGGTGGACTTGCCTTGCAGGAACAGCTCGGCATCGGCGACCAGGGCGTTGTATTCCTCCAGCCCGATGCGGCCGACGCAGGGCGCGCTGCACCGCTTGATCTGGTAAAGCAGGCAGGGCCGCGTCCGGCTGGAAAAGGTCGCGTCGGTGCAAGAGCGCAGCAGGAACACCCGCTGCAACTGGTTCAGCGTCCGGTTGACCGCCCCGGCGCTGGCGAAGGGGCCGTAATAGTCGCCCTTTTCCGCCTTGGCGCCGCGATGCTTCTTGATCTGCGCGAAGGGGTGCGACTTCGCCACCAGGATGTTCGGAAAGCTCTTGTCGTCGCGCAGCAGCACGTTGTAGCGCGGCTTGAGCTGCTTGATGAGGTTCTGCTCCAAGAGCAGCGCCTCGGTCTCGGTGCGCGTGGTCAGGAACATCATCGAGCAGGTCTCGCGGATCATCCGCGCGATCCGCGCCGAATGCCCGCTGCCGCGCGCATAGTTCGAGACCCGCGCCCGCAGGTTCCGCGCCTTGCCGACGTAAAGCACCGCCCCCTGCTGGTCCAGCATCCGATAGACCCCCGGCGAGCCGTCGAGCGTCTTCAGATAGTCCTGGATCAGCGCGTGGCCCGTCTTGGCGGGGCGCGTTTCTGGGGTGGAATCGGTCATATGGCTAACCAAATGATTCTCGGGCTCGGCTGCAAGCTGGTGCTGGGAAGTTCAAGCTGAATCCTGTCCACGGAATCTGTGGATAACTCTGTGAATCAGCTTGGGAGTATCACGCGTTCAATTAGCGTTTGTTGGGGTTTCCTCGATTTGCACAAATTCTAGGCACTAGAATAAGGCATTGATTAAAGGAGATATTTTTTCTCTCCTTCACAATCCTCTGAATTTCTTACCAGAATCGTGAAGATTGCGTGAACGCGTTCCGCAAGGTGGACAACTTGCCGCAGACCGGCGGATTTTTGCTCTATTCGACTCCCAGGACATCGGGGGTTCGCCAGGCCAGATGCTGGCCGCCGTCCACGCAGATCAGCTGTCCGGTGACCGAAGGCGCGTCCATCAGATAGCCTAGCGCGGCGCAGACATCCTCGGGTCCGGCGCCGCGTTGCAGGATGGTCGCGGCGCGCTGGTTGGCGAAATGGCTGTCGGACTGGCGGATGCCCTGCATGGTCGGGCCGGGGCCTATGGCATTGACGCGGATATCCGGCGCCAGCGCCTGGGCCGAGGTTCGCGTCAGCCACCACAGCCCGGCCTTGGCCAGCGAATAGGTCATGAACTCCGGTGTCGGCTTCAGCACGCGCTGGTCGATCATGTTGACGACCAGCCCGCGCGCCACCGGCTCGGTGCCGCTGCGGTCAGCCTTGGGAACCTGGCGCGCGAATGCCTGCGTCAGGATGAAGGGCGCGCGCAGGTTCGAGCCCATGTGGCGGTCCCAGCTTTCGTGCGTCGCCGTGGCGATATTGTCGTATTCGAAGATCGAGGCGTTGTTGACCAGAAGCGTCAGCGGTCCCAGCGTGGCATGGGCACGGTCCACCAGCGCCTCGCTCTGGTCGAGATCCAGAAGGTCGGCCTCGAAGATCTGGGCGCGCACGCCCATGGCGCGGGCCTCGGCGGCGGTGGCCTCGGCATCGGCGGCCGAGCTTTGGTAATGGATCGCCACGTCCAGCCCGCGCCGGGCCAGATACAGCGTGATGGCACGGCCCAGACGGCGGGCGCCCCCGGTCACCAGCGCGGTCATTTCCGCCCGATCCCCAGCAGCCTCGCGATCACGCGGCGCACCCCCGGGCCGGCGGCCAGGGCCAGCGCGACGATGATGAGCAGGCACAGGATGACGGTCTTGATCATCCGCGCCCCGCCCCGAAACGCGCGAAGGCGCTGCGTTCCTCGATGCCGTCGATGAAATCATCGGCGGAGAGGCCGAAGCGGCGCAGCAGCGGCACACGCTGGCCATAGGTCAGGAAGCGCACCTCCTTGCCGTAAAGCTCGCGCATCTTCGGGACCAGATGGGCGATCCCGTCGGCAAGTCCCAGTTCGACCGCCTCGCGGCCGGTCCAGATCTCGCCGGTGAACAGGTCGCGATCCTCGGGCAGGCGGTTGCCGCGCCGCGCGCGCACCTGGTCCTTGAACGCCTCGTGGATCGGACCCAGCAGGCGGTCCAACCGCTCGATGTCCTCGGGGGTCTGGGGCCGGAACGGATCCAGCATCGATTTCGAGCGACCGGCGGTATGCACGCGGCGCTCGATGCCGTGGCGCTGGATCAGCTCGACGAAGCCGAAGCCCGAGGAGATCACCCCGATCGAGCCCAGCACCGAGCTGTCGTCGGCCCAGATGTAATCCGCCGCCGTGGCCAGCCAGTACCCGCCCGAGGCCGCCACGTCCTCGACGAAGGCATGGACCGGGATCCCGCGCTCTTCGGCCAGGCGGCGGATGCGGGCACCGATCAGGCTGGACTGGACCGGCGAGCCGCCGGGCGAGTTCAGAGCCAAGGCCACGGCGGCGGGCTTGCGCCGCTTGAAGGCGCGTTCCAGCAGAGGCGCCAGCGCGGCATCGGACAGGCCGGGGCCGCCGCGGCCGGCAACCCCGATGGCACCTTGCAGGCGCAGGACGGCGACGGTGGCCGGGCGGTTCAGGAACGGAATTCTCATGGGCTCCAGATAGGCAGATGCGGGGCTGCGGGCAAGCTCTCAGCCGCGGGCTTTCAGAAAAGCGAGGACCTCGGTGCGGTCGGGCATGGCATCGCCGGCGCCCCTGCGGGTGACCTGCAGCGCCGCTGCGGCGGCTGCATGGCGCAGGGCGGTCGGCGGGTTCTCGCCCCGTGCCAGCCCTGCGGCGAACCAGCCGGTAAAGCAATCCCCGGCGCCGGTCGTATCCACCGCCTCTACCGCAAAGGCCGGCTGGTGCCAGGCCTGTCCGCCGCGCAGGTCGCGGAATTCGGCCCCCTCGGCGCCGCGGGTGACCAGCAGGCCCTCGACGGGCAGATCCTCGCCGAAGGCGGCGAAGGTGTCGCGGGCCTCGATCTCGTTCACCGACAGGATCGAAACATGCGGCAAAACCTCGCGCAGCGCCGCGATGCTGAAGGGGGCGGCGGAATAGATCACCCGCGCGCCCGCCCGACGGGCCAGCGCGGCGGTTTCGGCCTGCAGGTTAGTTTCGTTCTGCATCAGCAGGATGTCGTCCGGGCCAAAGCCGATGCCGCTGGCCAGGGTCGCCGGCAGGGCGAGATTGGCGCCGCCATGCAGCACGATCGAGTTCTCGCCCGCGGTATCGACCAGGATGATCGCATGGCCGGTGGCGATGTCCGGCAGGCGGGCGATGGCCGAGGTCTGGACACCCGCCTCGGCAAGCCGCCCAAGCACCCAGCCGTCGCTCGCGGCCATGGCGCCCAGATGGACGACATCGGCCCCGGCTCGGGCGGCGGCGACCGACTGGTTGGCACCCTTGCCGCCCAGCCCCTGGGCATAGGATTGCGCGTGCAGCGTCTCGCCCGGGCGGGGCAGGGCGGGCAGGCGATAGACGTGATCGATGTTGATCGAGCCGAGATTGTAGATCGTCATGTCCAGCCCCTTGCCAACGTCGCACCGGGCCATCTGAACGGCGCGCGGGCGGCTTGTCCATATCGGGCAGGGCGAAAGCGCGACCCGGCAAAGAAAAACGCGCCCCGGAGGGCGCGTTTCAGGATCAGGACCGGACGATCATTCCGGCTTGCGCGGATGCTTGATCGGCTGCCACAGCTTCTTGTTGGTCAGGTAGAGCAGCGCTGCAAGCACGATCAGGAAGATCACCGAGACGAAGCCGACCTGCTTGCGATCCATCATCTTGGGCTCGGCGGTCCACATCAGGAAGGCGGCCACGTCGGTCGCCATCTGGTCGACGGTCGCCGGGGTGCCATCCTCATAGGTGACCTGGTCGTCGCTGAGGGGCGCCGCCATCTGGATCCAGTTCCCGGCGAAGGCGGCGTTGTGGTAAAGCACCGCGCCTGCTTCTTCCTTTTCCTCGCCGTCATAGCCGGTCAGGACGGCATGGATGTATTCCGGGCCGCCGATGCCGTTGAACAGCTGCGAAAGGCCGGTGCCGTAAGGGCCGTGGAACCCGGCGCGCGCCTTGGCCATCAGCGACAGGTCCGGTCCCATCCCCTCACCGCTGACGGTGGGGAAGTGGTCGGTCGGAACGCGCGGGCGATCCTCTTCGGTTTCCGGGTCGGTGATGTCGAAGTTCGCGGCATAGGCGCGGACCTGATCCTCGGGCAGCTGCGGGCCGCCCTCGTCGGCAAGGGTGCGCAGCGGCACATAGCGCAGGCCGTGGCAGGCCGAGCAGACCTCGGTATAGACCTGCAAGCCGCGCTGCAGCTGATGCTGGTCGAACTTGCCGAAGGGCCCCTCGAAGCTGAACGAGATGTCCTCGATATGCGCGGCGGCATGGCTGTCGCCTGCCTCTTGAGCGGCCGCGTCGCCATGATCGGCAGCGGCTTCGTCTTCGACGACTTCCTCGGCGGGAGCTTCCTCGGCGGCGGCCTCCTCTGCGGGGGCTTCCTCCTCGGTCGCTTCCGGCTCTTCGGCGGCCGGTTCCTCGGCAGCTGCTTCGGGCTCGGCCGGGGCTTCCTCGGCAGGAGCGTCTGCGGCCGGCTCTTCCGCGGGTTCTTCCGCTGCCGGTTCCTCGGCAGCCGGCTCCTCGGCCGGGGCCTCTTCCGTGGTCGCTTGCGCTTCCTCGGCAGCGGGCTCGGCTTCGGCGTCCGGTTCCTCGGTTGCCGCCGGCTCGTCCGCTGCCGGCTCTTCGGCCGGCGTTTCCGTGGCGGCCGGTTCTTCCGTTGCCTCGGCTTCCCCGGCCTCGGCCTCTTCCGCTGCCGGCTCGTCCGCGGCTTCCGCCGCCGGTGCCGTGTCGGCAGCCGCGGGAGCGGCCTCGTTCGTATGATAGCTCGAGCCCGCAGGAGCCGTCGTGCCGGGCGCGGTGCTTGCGTCCTGTGCCACGGCGCCGCCTGCCAGGGCAACGGTCAGGGCCGCAACAGCCGTGAGCGATGCGTTTCTCAGGGTCATTGTTGCCTCTCCTTACTCGGCAGGATGGGTTTCAGGCCCGTAATGGGCATTGAAGTCTTCCTCGATGGTCTGCGGCATCGCATCGGGTTTTTCGATGATGCCCAGCAGCGGCAGGATGATGAGGAAATAGGCGAACCAATAGGCCGAGCCGGCCAGCGCGATATAGGGATAGATCCCCTCGGCCGGCATGGCGCCCACCCACATCAGGACCACGAAGTCCACCGCCAGCAGCCAGAACCACCACTTGAACAGCGGGCGATACTGGCCCGAGCGTACGCGCGAGGTGTCAAGCCACGGCACCAGGGCCATGACCAGGATGGCGCCGAACATCGCGATCACGCCGAAGAACTTGGCGTCGATGATGCCGAAGGACAGCCAGTTGACCAGCATCACCACCCAGACATCGGCGGTGAAGGCGCGCAGGATGGCGTAGAAGGGCAGGAAATACCATTCCGGCACGATATGCGCGGGCGTCACCAGCGGGTTCGCCTCGATATAGTTGTCGGGATGGCCCAGATAGTTCGGCATGAAGCCGACGATGGCGAAGAACACGACCAGCACAACGGCCAGCGCGAACAGATCCTTGATCACGAAATAGGGCCAGAAGGGCAGGGTGTCCTTCTTCGCCTCTTCCTTCGAGCCGCGACGGACCTCGACGCCGGTCGGGTTGTTGTTGCCGGTGGTGTGGAAGGCCCAGATATGGACCACTACCAGCGCCGCGATGACGAAGGGCAGCAGGTAATGCAGCGAGAAGAAGCGGTTGAGCGTGGGGTTGTCCACCGCCGGGCCGCCCAGCAGCCAGGTCTGGATCGCTTCGCCGACGCCCGGGATCGCGCCGAAGAGGCCGGTGATCACCGTGGCGCCCCAGAAGGACATCTGGCCCCAGGGCAGCACATAGCCCATGAAGGCGGTGCCCATCATCATCAGATAGATCAGCATGCCGACGATCCAGGTCACCTCGCGCGGGGCCTTGTAGGAGCCGTAATAGAGGCCGCGGAAGATGTGGATATAGACGGCGAGGAAGAACAGCGAGGCGCCGTTCGCATGCAGGTAGCGCAGCATGTAGCCGCCGTTCACGTCGCGCATGATATGCTCGACCGAGGCGAAGGCCAG
This sequence comes from Paracoccus sp. SSJ, assembly GCF_030234105.1. Taxonomy (NCBI): domain Bacteria; kingdom Pseudomonadati; phylum Pseudomonadota; class Alphaproteobacteria; order Rhodobacterales; family Paracoccaceae; genus Paracoccus; species Paracoccus sp. SSJ. The sequence continues at coordinate 86,596 of NZ_JASSPE010000015.1, forward strand.
GTCGACATGCGGCGTATAATGCATCACCAGCACGATGCCGGTCGCGATTTGCAGCACCAGGCAGAAGGCCAGCACGATGCCCCAGATCCACCACCAGTTGAGGTTCTTGGGGGTGGGGATCATCAGGGTGTCGTAGACCAGGCTGACGATGGGCAGGCGGCGATGCAGCCAGCGCTCGAAGCCCGTCTTGGGCTCGTAATGGTCGTGGGGAATTCCGGCCATGTGCGCCTCCTCAGCCCAGCTTGATGGTGGTGTCGTCGAGGAATTCGGCGACGGGGATATGCAGGTTCTGCGGCGCCGGCCCCCTGCGGATGCGGCCCGAGGTGTCGTAATGCGACCCGTGGCACGGGCAGAACCAGCCGCCGAAATCGCCGGCGCCGTCGCCGATCGGCACGCAGCCCAGATGGGTGCAGACGCCGATCATCACCAGCCACTCGCCTGCCTCGTCCATCGTGCGGTTTTCGTCGGTGGCGGGTGCGTCGGGCTTGTTGGGGTTCTGGGCGCTCCGGTCGATCAACTGGCCCAGATCGACCTCACGGCCGGCCTGGATCTCGTCCTCGGTGCGGCGACGGATGAACACGGGCTTGCCGAGCCATTTCACCGTCAGCTGGGTGCCGGTCTCGACGCCGCTGACATCGACCTGGATCGAGGCAAGCGCCTGGACATCGGCCGAGGGGTTCATCTGGTTGACAAGGGTCCAGGCGGCGGCCCCGGCCGCGACGGTGCCGGCACCGGCCGTCGCGTAGTAGAGGAAGTCCCTCCGGGTGGCGCCGTGATCGCCTGCGTGTTCGTCTGCGTGGGACACGGGTTTGATCTCCATTTATGCCCCGGAATTCGGGGCGATACGACGGAACGGGCCGTGTTTTGCACAAGCCCTCGCCGCGCGGTTCTAGCGATCAAATCCCCGTCAGTCCAGCGGCCCCGGTGTCCGGCGGCGCCGCAAATCGCCGCAGGTGTGGGATTTTGGTTGCGCGGGAACAGGCGCCTTTCCGCGTGTTTGCGCTAAAGCAGTCCTTCGCTGCGAAAGCTGAGTTCGCGCGACCTGCCGATGATCAGGTGGTCGTGGACCGCGATTCCCATCACCTCGGCCGCCGCGACGATGCGGTTCGTCATGCCGATGTCGGCCTGCGAGGGGGTCGGGTCGCCCGAAGGGTGGTTGTGCACCAGAATCAGCGCGCTGGCGGACAGTTCCAGCGCCCGGCGCATGATCTCGCGCGGATAGACCGGGACGTGATCGACGGTGCCGCGCGCCTGTTCCTCATCCGCGATCAGCACGTTCTTGCGGTCGAGATAGAGCACCCGGAACTGTTCGATCTCGCCATGCGCCATGGCGGTGTGGCAATAGTCCAGCAGCGCGTCCCAACTGGTCAGCACCGGGCGATGCATGACGCGCGACCGGGCGAGCCGTTGTGCCGCCGCCTCGACGATCTTCAGCTCTTGCAGGACGGCGGGGCCGACGCCCGAAACCTCGGCCAGCCGGGCGGGCGGGGCGGAAAGCACGCGGTTGAAATCCCCGAAACGATCGAGCAGCCGGCGTGCCAGGGGCTTCACGTCCTGGCGCGGGATGGCGCGGAACAGCACCAGCTCCAGGAGTTCGTAATCGGGCATGGCCGCCGCGCCGCCCTGCATGAAGCGTTCCCGCAGCCGGGCACGGTGATCGGCGATATAGCTGGGCGGGCGTGTGCCGCACGCAACGGAGGCGGCCCCGGCGAGCGGAGCTTCATCCCCCGCAGAGCCTGGCGCGGGGGCGAAAAGCGGCAATGGTGCTTCGTGAAAGGCGCGATTCGGTTCCATGCCGCCAGACTGGCATGGAGGGGTGAACAGGCGGTTAACGCCCGATCAGCCCTTCATTTCGTCCCAGAACCCCTTGATCTTCTGGAAAAAGCCCTGGGTCTGCGGGTTGTTGTCGGCATTGATGGCCTCGAACTCGCGCAAAAGCTCTTTCTGGCGCGCGGTCAGGTTCACCGGCGTCTCGACCGCCAGCTCGATCAGCATGTCGCCGGCTTCGCCGTTCAGCCCCGGCCCGTGGCGCAGGGGCGGCATGCCCTTGCCGCGCAGCCGCAACTGCTTGCCCGATTGCGTGCCCGGCGGCACCTTGACGCGCGAGCGGCCGCCGTCGATGGTCGGCACCTCGATCTCGCCGCCGAGCGCGGCGGTGGTCATGCTGACCGGAACCTGGCAGGCCAGCATCCGGCCGTCGCGCATGAAGATCGGATGTTCCCTGACCTCGATGAAGATGTAGAGGTCGCCCGCCGGACCGCCGCGCATCCCGGCATCGCCCTCGCCCGCCAAGCGGATGCGGGTGCCGGTCTCGACCCCGGCGGGAATGTTCACCGACAGCGTGCGCTCTTTCTGGACGCGTCCGGCGCCACGGCATTCCTGGCAGGGATTCTTGACGATCTGGCCATGGCCGCTGCAGGTCGGGCAGGTGCGCTCGACGGTGAAGAAGCCCTGCGTCGCCCGGACCTTGCCCATGCCCGAACAGGTGGGGCAGGTGGCGGGCTCGACCGCGCCCTCGGCGCCGGTGCCGTTGCAGGCGGCGCAGGCGACCGAACCGGGAACGTTGATGGTCTTTTGCGCGCCGTTATAGGCTTCTTCCAGCGAGACGCGCAGATTGTAGCGCAGATCCTGGCCGCGGCTGGCACGAGAACGCCCGCCGCCACCGGCGCGGCGGCCCATCATGTCGCCGAACAGGTCCTCGAACACGTCGGCGAAGGCCGAGCCGAAATCGCCATGGCCGTTGCCCCGGCCGAAACCGCCGCCGCCGTTCTCGAAGGCGGCATGGCCGAAGCGGTCATAGGCGGCCTTCTTCTGGTCGTCCTTCAGGCACTCGTAAGCCTCGTTCACTTCCTTGAACGCGGCTTCGGACACCTTGCAATCCTTGTTGCGGTCGGGGTGCAACTGCTTTGCCTTGGCGCGGTAGGCCTTCTTGATCTCGTCGGCCGAGGCGCCCCGTGCAACGCCCAGCACCTCGTAATAGTCACGTTTCGCCATGTCGTTCGAGTCCGGGGTCTTTCAAGAAATGGCCGGCCCGTGCGGGTCTGCATCGGGCCGGCCGGATGGTTCGCATCGCGCTTACTTGCGCTTGTCTTCGCCGAGATCCTCGAAATCGGCATCGACGATCTCGTCATCCACGTCGCGCGGTCCGGCCTCGCCCTCGCCCTCGGCCTCGCCGGTGCCGGCTTCGGCCTGGCTGGCCTTGTAGATGGCCTCGCCCAGCTTCATCGAGGCGTCCATCAGGTTCTGGATGCCGCCCTTGATCTTGCCGGCATCCTCGGACTTGAGGGCCTCTTCCAGCGCGCCGACGGCCAGTTCGATCGCCTCGACGGTCGAGCCGTCCACCTTGTCGCCATGCTCTTCCAGCGACTTCTTGGTGGTGTGGATCAGGCTTTCGGCCTGGTTCTTGGCCTCGACCAGCTCCTTGCGCTGCTTGTCGGCCTCGGCATTGGCTTCGGCGTCCTTGACCATGCGGTCGATCTCGTCATCCGAAAGGCCGCCCGAGGCCTGGATGGTGATCTTCTGCTCCTTGCCAGTGCCCTTGTCCTTGGCGCTGACGCTGACGATGCCGTTCGCGTCGATGTCGAAGGTCACCTCGATCTGCGGCATGCCGCGCGGTGCCGGCGGGATGTTTTCCAGGTTGAACTGGCCCAACAGCTTGTTGTCGGCCGCCATCTCGCGCTCACCCTGGAAGACCCGGATGGTCACGGCGTTCTGGTTGTCCTCGGCGGTCGAGAAGATCTGCGACTTCTTGGTCGGGATGGTGGTGTTGCGGTCGATCAGCCGGGTGAACACGCCGCCCAGCGTCTCGATGCCCAGCGACAGCGGCGTCACGTCCAGCAACACCACGTCCTTGACGTCGCCTTGCAGCACGCCGGCCTGGATGGCGGCGCCAAGCGCCACGACCTCGTCGGGATTCACGCCCTTGTGCGGTTCCTTGCCGAAGAAGGCGGTCACTTCCTCGACCACTTTCGGCATGCGGGTCATGCCGCCGACCAGCACGATCTCGTCGATGTCGCCCTTGGACATGCCGGCATCCTTCAGCGCGTCCTGCACCGGCTTCATCGTGCGCTTGATCAGGTCGCCGACCAGGCTTTCCAGCTTGGCACGGGTCAGCTTCATGACCATGTGCAGCGGCGTGCCCGAATCCTTGTCCATCGAGATGAACGGCTGGTTGATCTCGGTCTGGCTGGAGCTCGACAGCTCGATCTTGGCCTTCTCGGCGGCTTCCTTGAGGCGCTGGAGCGCCATCTTGTCCTTGGTCAGGTCGACGCCGTGTTCCTTTTTGAACTCGTCGGCCAGGTAGTTGACGATGCGCATGTCGAAGTCCTCACCGCCCAGGAACGTGTCCCCGTTGGTGGATTTGACTTCGAAAAGCCCGTCGTCGATTTCCAGGATGGTGATGTCGAAGGTGCCGCCGCCGAGGTCATAGACCGCGATGGTCTTGCTGTCCTTCTTGTCGAGGCCATAGGCCAGCGCGGCCGCGGTCGGCTCGTTGATGATGCGCAGGACTTCCAGCCCGGCGATCTTGCCGGCATCCTTGGTGGCCTGGCGCTGGGCGTCGTTGAAATAGGCGGGAACCGTGATCACCGCCTGGGTGACCGGCTCGCCCAGGTAGGATTCTGCGGTTTCCTTCATCTTCTGCAGGATGAAGGCGGAAATCTGGCTGGGCGAATACTTGTCGCCGCGCACCTCGACCCAGGCGTCGCCATTGCCGCCGTCGACGATGGCATAGGGGACGAGCTTCTTGTCCTTCTCGACTTCCGCGTCGGTGGTGCGGCGGCCGATCAGGCGCTTGACGGCAAAGACCGTGTTCGACGGGTTGGTGACCGCCTGGCGCTTCGCGGGCTGGCCGACCAGACGTTCGCTGTCGGTGAAGGCGACGATCGAGGGCGTGGTGCGCGCACCTTCCGAGTTCTCGATGACCTTGGGCTGGCTGCCGTCCATGATGGCGACGCAGCTGTTGGTGGTTCCGAGGTCGATGCCGATGACTTTGGACATGCAATAACCTTTCTTGCGGCGATATTCTGGGCCTTGGGTCCTTAAACGGCCCCCGAAGCCCGATCCCTGGATTGAGCGAGGGGAACCCTGTTCAGGGGCCCTTCGCACTTCATGGGCCTATATAGGAAGGGGTCTGGCGGGCTGCAAGCTGGCCGGACGGCAGAAAACATGCCGTCGGCGCCTGCGGTCGGGGCGCCGGCGCGCGGCCGGGCAAGGCCCGGCGCGAAGGCACGGCAGATGCGGGGCGGGGCGCGGCATCAGCGGCCGGCCGACCAGCTGATCGAGACCGTCCGGCGGGTCACGAATTCCGCCATCAGCCCGATCATCAGCAGCGTCAGCGTGGCATAGAGCGGATAGTCCAGCGACGAGTTGCGCGGCGAGTAGTTGATGAAGGCAAAGCCGCGCGTCTGGTCGATGACATGGAACAGCGGGTTCCACGAGAACATGTGCAGCAACGCGCTGGGCATCAGGTTCGCCACGAACATCTTGCCCGAAAACACCATGTTGATGCGCTGGTAGAACTGCGTCAGCACCTGGATGCCCTGCGGCCACCAGGGCCGGAGCGACAGGAAGATCAGCCCGATGCAGCACCCCGCGAACCAGGAAAGCAGCAGCATGGCATAGCAGCCCAGCGGGTTGTCGATCTGGATCGGCTGGATCAGGTAGTGATAGCCGGTCAGCACCACGATGCTGGAGAAGGTCTGCTTGTAGAGCGAGGCGAGCGCCGCGGCCGTGATCATCACCGCGGTGTTCATCGGCCCGTGCTTCATCATCTGGTTGTTGGGACTGCCCGCCGAGGCCACCGCGCCGATGGCCTGGGAATGGGCCATGAACATGAAGATGCCGGACATGATATAGACGATGTAGTCGCCCCGGATCGGCGCATGCCGGACCCCCATCATGGCGAAGATCAGGTAGAAGCCCGTGATCATGACGATGGCCTGCGTGACCGTCATGATCAGCCCGACCACGGCATTGCGCTGGCCCTTGCGCAGGTTGTTGACCGTGACATGATAGATCAGCGACAGCGTGGTGAACGCGGCTTCGAGCAGGTTGCGGCTGCGGCGCTGGGTGAACATCGGCGGTTCGGTTCCACCTGGGGTTTCTGTTGCGGCTCAGCGGGGCGCTTGCCCTGCGCGGTTCGCGGCATCATAAGGAAGCCGACAGCGGTATTCAATCGCCGCCGCATCCCCGAGGCTGCGGATCGGAAAGGAAAAACGATGCAATTCGATCGAATGATTGCCGAAATGCGACGTCTCGCCCTGCGCGCCGGCGACGAGATCATGAAGATCTACGGCGCCGAGGATTTCGACGTGCGCGCGAAGGCCGACGCCTCGCCCGTGACCGAGGTCGACGAGGCCGCCGATGCGCTGATTTCGACCGGGCTGCGCGCTGCATTCCCCGACATCCCGCTGGTGACCGAGGAACAGGCCGAGACCCACGGCCAAAGCCTGTCGACCTTTCTGATCGTCGATCCGCTGGACGGCACCAAGGAATTCGTGCAGCGCCGCGGCGACTTCACCGTCAACATCGCCTATGTCGAGAACGGCGTGCCGCGGCTGGGCGTGGTCTATGCCCCGGCCAAGGGGCGGCTGTTCTACACCACCGCGCAGGGCGGCTCGGTCGAGGAAAAGGGCCCCTTCGGCGAAGAGCCGGGCGAGGTCACGCCCATCGGCGTCAATTCGATGCCCGACAACCGGGCGTTGATGGTCGTCGCCTCGAAATCGCATCGCGACGCGGCGACCGACGCCTATATCGCCCGCTACGGCGTGCGCGACATGACCTCGGCGGGCAGCTCGCTGAAATTCTGCCTGGTGGCGACGGGCGAGGCCGATCTCTACCCGCGGCTGGGCCGCACCATGGAATGGGACACCGCCGCCGGCGACGCCGTGCTGCGCGGCGCGGGGGGCGAGGTGGTGCGTTTCGACGACCATGCCGCCCTGGCCTATGGCAAGCCGGGATTCGAGAACCCGTTCTTCATCGCCTTCGCCCCGGGCGTGCTGCTGGTCAAGGATTGATCCGATGTCCGTCGTTATCGTCATTCCCGCGCGCCACGCCTCGACGCGCTATCCCGGCAAGCCGCTGGTCGAGCTGCGCGGTGCGACCGGCACCGGACAGACCCTGATCCGCCGCAGCTGGGAGGCGGCGCGGGCGGTCCAGGGCATCGACCGGGTGATCGTCGCCACCGACGACGAGCGCATCCGCGACCATGCCGCCGGCTTCGGGGCCGAGGTCGCCATGACCTCGACCGCGGCCCGAAACGGCACCGAACGCTGCGCCGAGGCGGTGGCCAGCCTGGGGCTTTCGCCCGAGATCGTGGTGAACCTGCAAGGGGACGCACCGCTGACTCCGACCTGGTTCGTCGAGGAGCTGGTCGCCGGGCTGCGTGCCGATCCGGGCGCCGATGTGGCGACGCCGGTGCTGCGCTGCTCGGGGGCCATGCGCTCGGAACTGATCTCCGATCGGGTGGCCGGCCGGGTCGGCGGCACCACCGCCGTCTTCGGGCACGACCGCCGGGCGCTGTATTTCTCCAAGGAGGTCATCCCCTATGCCGGCGCCGATTTCGGCCCCAGCGAGCCGACGCCGGTGTTTCACCATGTCGGCGTCTATGCCTATCGCCCCGCGGCGCTGGCCGAATATCCGGCCTGGGGCGAGGGCCGGCTGGAGGTGCTGGAGGGGCTGGAGCAATTGCGTTTCCTGGAGCGCGGCCGCCGCATCCTTTGCGTCGAGGTCGAGGCGAAGGGCCGCGAGTTCTGGGAGCTGAACAACCCCTCGGACGTGCCCAAGCTGGAGGCGATGATGAGTCGCATGGGCATCGCCTGATGCCCCCGAGCGGGATGCCTTCGACCAGCATCGTCGTCATCTCGCGCCATCGGCCGCAGGCTCTGGCCCGTTGCCTGACCGCGCTGGCCGCCCAGACCCATCCCGATTTCGAGATCGTGCTGGTGGCCGATCCCGCCTCGGCCGGCATCCGCCCGGACCTGCCGCTGAAGCGGCTGGCCTTCGACCGCGCCAATGTCTCGGCGGCGCGCAACGAGGGGCTGGCGCTGGCGGCGGGCGAGGTGGTGCTGTTCATCGACGACGATGCGCTTGCCGCGCCGGGCTGGGCTGCGGCGCTGGCCGCGCCCCTGGCCGATCCGCGCGTCCTTGCCGCAGCCGGCTTCACCCGCGGCCCGGACGGGCTGCGCTGGCAGGTCCGGGCCGAGCGGATCACGCGCTCGGGCCGGACCTTGCCGCTGAATATTGCCGAAACCACGCTGCTGGCCCCCGAAAAGGGCAGTCCGGTCAGCACCATCGGCACGAATTGCGGCTTTTGTCGCGAGGCGCTGCTGGCCATCGGCGGCTTCGATCCGGCGTTTGCCTATTACCTGGACGAAAGCGACGTGAACCTGCGCATGGCGGCGCGCTTTCCGCAGGGGCTGACGGCAGTGGTGCCGGAGGCCGAGGTGATCCATGGCGCGGCCCCCGGCGCCGGTCGGGGCGAGGCGGGCGTGCCCGGCGATCTGACCGTCATCGGCCGGTCGGCCGCGATCTTTGCCGCACGGCACGGCGGCGATGCGGGCTGGCTGCGCGCCAGCCAGCGCCGGAGGCTCTTGCGCCATATGGTGGCCGGTCGGCTCGATCCCTTTGCCATCGCCCCGATCCTTGCGACGCTGGAGCGGGGCCTGGCCGAGGGGCGGGGACCGGCGCCCGCGCCGCCGCTCTGGAGCCGGTCTCCTCCTCCGCCGTTCCGGCCCATGCCGCGCGCGGCGGCGACCGGGGAGCCGCTGTTTCTGGGCGGCTGGCACTGGCAGGCGCCCGCCTTGCGCGCCGGCGCGGCGCGGGCCGTGGCCGAGGGGCGGCCGGCGGCGCTGCTGCTGCTGACCCCCAGTTTCCTGCCGCACCGGCTGACCCTGACGGCCGGCGGCTGGTGGGAGCAATGCGGCGGGCTCTGGGGCGCCTCGCAACCCGGCGATTCGCCTGTGGTATTCCTGGGCAGGAATGCGCGCATTCTGCGCGAACGGGGAAATTTGCCTGGACGGCGGAGATGAACCAGCGGATTATTGCCATTAAGTCTAGAATTTGAATCACTTTGGCATTTCGAAGGAACGACTGGGCCGGTCAGGCGCTTGTTGCGCAGGCGCCGGCAAAAAGGGATAATATCCTGCGACGGCGCAGAAATCAGGAGACAGACTTCATGACTCGCAAAGTCACCAAGGCCATCTTTCCCGTGGCTGGACTGGGCACCCGCTTTCTACCCGCCACCAAAAGCATTCCCAAGGAAATCATGACCTTGGTGGATCGCCCGCTGATCCAATACGCCATCGACGAGGCGCGCGCCGCGGGAATCGAGGAATTCATCTTCGTCACCTCGCGCGGCAAGGGGGCGCTGGAGGATTACTTCGACCACGCCCACGAGCTGGAATCGAGCCTGAAGAAATCCGGCAAGACCGAGCTTCTGGAGATCCTGCGCTCGACCAACATGGATTCGGGCGCCATCGCCTATGTCCGCCAGCACAAGGCGCTTGGCCTCGGCCATGCCGTCTGGTGCGCCCGTCGCCTGGTGGGGGACGAGCCCTTTGCCGTCATCCTGACCGACGACGTCATCATGGGCGAGCCGCCCTGCCTTCAGCAGATGGTCGAGGCCTATAACGAAACCGGCGGCAGCATGGTCGCCACCATGGAAGTGCCGCTCGACAAGACCAGGGCCTACGGCGTGCTGGACGTGGCCGAGGACATGGGCGCCATCGTCCGTGCCCGCGGCATGGTCGAGAAGCCCAAGGAGAACCCGCCCTCGAACCTGGCGGTGATCGGCCGCTATATCCTGGCCCCCTCGGTGCTGAACAACCTCAACAAGCTCAAGCAGGGCTCGGGCGGCGAGATCCAGCTGACCGACGCCATCGCCGACGAGATCGCCGAGGGTCGCGACGTGTTCGGGCTGCGCTTCCGCGGCCAGCGGTTCGACTGCGGCTCCAAGGCGGGCTTCCTGCAGGCGACCGTGGCCTTCGGGCTGGCGCGCGATGATCTCAAGGACGAGTTCGCGGACTATCTTTCCGACCTCCAGGCGATGCGCAAGGCGGCGGAATAAGCGGCATGACCGACAAGGTTCTGGTGACGGGTGGCGCGGGCTATATCGGCTCGCATGCCTGCAAGGCATTGCGCGCGGCGGGTTTCGAGCCCGTCACCTATGACAATCTGTGCACCGGCTGGCGGCAGGCGGTGCGGTTCGGCCCCTTCGAGCAGGGCGACCTGCTGGACCGCGCCCGGCTGGACGAGGTCTTTGCCAGGCACAAGCCCGTCGCCGTGATGCATTTCGCCGCGCTGAGCCAGGTGGGCGAGGCGATGCGCGAGCCGGGCAAGTATTGGCGGGGCAATGTCGGCGCCTCGCTGAACCTGATCGAGGCCACGCTGGCGGCGGGGGTCGGGAACTTCGTCTTCAGCTCGACCTGTGCCACCTATGGCGACCATGACGGGGTGGTGCTGGATGAGGCGACCGCGCAGACGCCGCTGAACGCCTATGGCGCCTCCAAGCGCGCGATCGAGGACATGCTGAAGGATTTCGGCGCCTCCGACGGGCTGCGCTCGGTGATCTTTCGCTATTTCAACGTGGCCGGTGCCGACCCCGAGGCCGAGGTGGGCGAGTTCCACCAGCCCGAGACGCACCTGATCCCGCTGATCCTCGATGCCATCGACGGCAAGCGCCCGGCGCTGACCATCCACGGCACGGATTACCCGACGCCGGACGGCACCTGCATCCGCGACTATGTGCATGTGATGGACCTGGTCGATGCGCATGTGCTGGGGCTGCGATACCTGCTGGACGGCAAGGTGGCCGAGGGCGGACACGAGGTGTTTTGCCTTGGCACCGGCAACGGTTTTTCGGTGCGCGAGGTGATCGACCATTCCCGCCACGTCACCAACCGCCCGGTGCCGCTGACCGAGGGGCCGCGCCGCGGTGGCGATGCGGTCAAGCTGGTCTCGGGCAGCGAGAAGGCGATCTCGGTCCTGGGCTGGAACCCGGCGCGCTCGACCCTGCCGCAGATGATCGGCGACGCCTGGCGCTGGCACCAGAACGGCGGATATGAGGCCTGATCCGGCGGTCCTGCTGGATGTCTCGCGGCTGATCTCGCGGCTCGGCGGTGGTCCGGCGACGGGCATCGACCGGGTCGAGGCGGAATGGCTGGCCCATTTGCAGGACCGGCCGCATCTGCTGCTCTGTCGGGTGCGGCGCGGCCAGTTGCTGCTGCCGCCCCGGGCCGGGGCGGCGATCCTGCGCTGGCTGGGCGGTGCGCTGGACGACCTGCCGCCGCCCGATCTGCTGGACCGGCTGCGCGGGCGGCACACCCTGCCCGCGCGGGCCGAGGCCGCGCTGCGCCGCATGGCGCTGGCACGGACCGGCCGCGAAGGGCGGGGGCTTGGCCGCGCCGCGCAGGCGCATCTGGGGCAGGCCGCCTATCTGAATGTCGGCCACGCCAATCTGCAACCGGGCCTGTTGCGGAACCTGCGTCCCCTGCCGCGGGCGGTACTGATCCATGACACGATCCCGCTGGACCATCCCGAATTTACCCGCGCCGGGCAGGCGGAGAAGTTCCGCGCCCGCCTTGCCGCCGCGCTGGAACAGGCCGAGCTGATCCTGACCGTCTCGCAGGCCACCCGCGCCGATGTGCTGCGCTGGCGCGAGCGGCTGGGGCTGCCGGACGGGGCGCCGGTCGTGGCCGCACCCATCGGCACCCGTCTGGCCGCGCCCGACGCCGCCGGGCTGCCCCCCGGCCTGGACCTGTCGCGCCCGTTCTTCGTCACCCTCGGCACCATCGAGCCGCGCAAGAACCATGCCCTGCTGCTGGAGGCTTGGCAGATGCTGGAGCGCCGGCCCGATCCGCCGCAACTGTTCATCATCGGTCGCCGCGGCTGGGAGAACCGCGAGGTCTTTGCCCGGCTCGACCGCCTGCCGTCCGGCGGGCCGGTGCGCGAGCTGTCCGATCTGGACGACGGCGCGGTGGCCGCGCTGATCGGTCGCAGCCACGCGCTGCTGATGCCCAGCCGGGCCGAGGGCTTCGGCCTGCCGCTGACCGAGGCGGCGGGCCGCGGCATCCCGGTCCTTGCCACGCCCCTGCCGGCCGCGCGCGAGATGCTGGGCGATTACGCGACCTGGCTTTCCCCCGATGCGCCGGCCGACTGGGCGGCCGCGGTGGCGCGGCTGGCCGATGCGCCGGCCTTGCGGCTGCCGGCGCTGGCGGTGCCGGATTGGGAAACGCATTTCGCGGCGTTCTACGCAGGGTTGAGCCAGACATTGCACCACCCGCCCGTTACGGCTATGTGACGCCTTGTAAAAGGTAAAGATGTTCCCGTGCCGCGCCCGTTCAGGTCTCTCCGGCGAAAGCTGACGCTTCGTGCCCGCCGTCAATGGCTGTTGGCGCGCGCATTGCGGCGTGGCCGCCAGCTGCGCCCGGTCCGGGACCGCACCGGGCGGATCAACCCGGGCGATATCCTGCTGTTCGCGACCATGCGCAACGAGGCCCTGCGCCTGCCCTGGTTCCTGGACTATTACCGGGCGATGGGCATCCGGCATTTCCTGGTGGTCGACAACGGCTCGGACGACGGCGGGCGCGACTATCTGAGCGGGCAAGAGGACGTTTCGGTCTGGCTGGCCCATACCAGCTACAAGGCTGCGCGCTTTGGCATGGACTGGCTGAACTGGCTCTTGCACCGCCATGGTGCGGGGCATTGGTGCCTGACGGTCGATCCCGACGAATTCCTGGTCTATCCGCATCACGACACGCGGCCCTTGCAGGCGCTGACCGACTGGCTGGACGCCAGCAACATCCGCTCGTTCTCGGCCATGCTCCTGGGCATGTATCCCAGGGGCTCGCTGGTCGCGCAGCCCTATCGCGCCGGGCAGGACCCCTTCCAGATCGCGCGCTGGTTCGACCCAGCCAATTACGTCATCCGCAAGAACGGCGAATACGGCAACCTGTGGGTCCAGGGCGGGCCTCGGGCCCGGGCCTTTTTCGCCGACGACCCCGAAAGCGCGCCGGCGCTGAACAAGATCCCGCTGGTTCGCTGGCGGCGGGGGATGGCCTATGTCAGTTCGACCCATATGCTGCTGCCGCGTTCGTTGAACCTGGTCTATGACCAGGACGGCGGCGAAAAGGCGTCGGGCTGCCTGCTGCATGCCAAGTTCCTGTCCACCTTTGCCGAGAAATCCGCCGAGGAACTGACCCGGCGCCAGCATTACGCCGACAGCCAGGAATATCTGGCCTATCATGCCGGGCTGCGGGACGACCCGGATTTCTGGTGCGAGCAATCCTGCGCATTGCGCGATTGGCGCCAGCTCGAGGATCTGGGCCTGATCTCCAAGGGGAACTGGGCATGAGCGACGCGCCGGTCAGGCTGGGCGTGGTCATGCTGTGCCACGAGGAACTGCCCATCGCCGCCGGCATGGCGCGCGTCTGGGCCGAGGGCGGGGCCGCGGTTTCGGTCCATGTCGATGCCAAGGTGTCGGCGGATGCCGTCCGGGCCATGCGTGCCGGGCTGGCCGACCTGCCGCAGGTGCTGTTCAGCCCGCGCCATCCCTGCGAATGGGGCACCTTCAGCCTGGTGCGCGCCACGCAGGACGCGGCCGCGCTGCTGCTGGACCACTTCGGCGATGTGACGCATGTGCTGGTCGTCTCGGGTGCCTGCCTGCCCTTGCGGCCGGTGCGGGATCTTTGCGCCTATCTGGCTCGGCATCCGGGCTGCGATTTCATCGAAAGCGTCACGGCCGGGGATGTGGGCTGGACCGTCGGCGGGCTGAACGAAGAGCGTTTTACCCTGCGTTTTCCGTTCTCGTTCCGGCGCCGGCGCAAGCTGTTCGACCGCTATGTCGCCTTGCAGCGCCGGCTGAAGCTCAGCCGCCGCATTCCGCAAGGGCTGGTGCCGCATCTGGGCTCGCAATGGTGGTGCCTGACGCGGTCCACGCTTGCCGCCATCCTGGCCGATCCGCGCCGGGCCGAGTTCGAACGCTATTTCAGCCGGGTCTGGATCCCGGACGAAAGCTATTTCCAGACCCTCGCCCGGCGCCATTCGCCGAATATCGAAAGCCGGTCGCTGACGCTGGCCAAGTTCGATGACCAGGGCAAGCCCTATATCTTCTATGACGACCACCTGGAGCTTTTGCAGCAATCGCGCTGCTTCGTCGCCCGCAAGATCTGGCGCGGCGCGGCCCGGCTTTACCGGCATTTCCCGCAAGGCGACCCCACCGCCGCCCCGGCCGCCGAGCCGCGCCCGGGGAGGGTGGACCGCATCGTCGGGCAGGCGGTGGCACGCCGCCGGCTTGGCCGGGCCGGGCTTTACATGCAAAGCCGCTTTCCGCTGAAGGACCGCGAGAACGGCAAGACCGCGGCACCCTATGCCGTGCTCCAGGGCTTTGCCGACCTGCTGCCGGGATTCGAGACCTGGCTGGCCGACCGGATCGATGCCGATGTGCATGGCCATCTTTTCGCGGTGGATGGCGTGGAATTCGCCGGCCGCTCGCCGATCGGGCCGGGGGCGCTGTCGGACAGCGCCGCGTTGCGCGACCTGGACCCGCGCGGCTTTCTGGCCAACCTGATCCGCATCGCCCGGCGCATGCAGGTCTGGCAGTTCAGCCCGCGCGACATGCAGGAGATGAACTGGTTTCTCGCTACCGACCCCAATGCGCGCATCTTCGTCGTCACCGGCGCCTGGGCGGTGCCGCTTCTGCATTCCGACATGCCCTTTGACGACATTCGCAGCGCCGCCGCCATCCTGCAACGCACCGAACTGGCGCAGATGGATGTGCTGAATTCGGTCTGGCTCAAGGCGCAGGTGCAGGTCTGGGATCTGGGCGATTTCTGTGCCCGGCCCTCGGTCGTGCTGGGCAGCATCCTGCAAGGGCTGGGTGGCGACCCCGCGGCCGCGGCCGACTTGCCGCCGATACGCGAGATCGCCGGCATGGACCGGTTCCTGCAAAGGCTGCGCAATGCCGGGCTGCGCCCGCAGCTCATGGGCGATCTGACCGCCCCCCGCTTCGATCCCGATACGCCGACCCTCCAAGGATACCCCGCGCCATGACCTAGCCTTTCCGCAGCTTCGTCATCTTCGCCGAGATGCGCACCGGCTCGAACCTGCTGGAGGCGACGCTGAATGCCATCAAGCGCGTCACCTGCTTCGGCGAGGCCTTCAACCCCTACATGATGGGCTGGCCCGATAAGGACGAGCTCAAGGGCATCACCATGGCCGAGCGCGATGCCGATCCGCACCGGCTGCTGGCCGCCATCTTCGACAAGCCGAACCACCTGCCGGGGTTTCGCTATTTCCACGACCACGATCCGCGCGTCTTCGATGCCATCATGGAGGATCGCGCCTGCGCCAAGATCATCCTGACCCGCAACCCGGTGGACAGCTATGTCTCGACCGCGCTGGCCCGGACCACCAACCAGTGGAAGCTGAACGAGACCGAGACGCCGATCCCCGCCGCCGTGTGCTTCGATGGTGCCGAGTTCCGGCAGACGGTGGGAGAGATCGAGGAATTCCAGCTCAAGGTCATGCACCGTTTGCAGCTGACCGGCCAGGCCGCCTTCTGGCTGGGCTATGAAGACCTGCGCGATGCCGGGGTGATGACCGGCCTGCTGCACTGGCTGGGCCGCACCGACCTGAAATGGGTCGAGCCGGCCAGCGACCAGGTGCCGCAGAACCCGCGCGAGCTGTCCGAGAAGGTCGAGAACTTCGACGAGATGGAGGCCGAACTGGCCCGCCTCGATCCGTTCATGCTGCGCCGTATTCCCAATTTCGAGCCGCGCAGGGGACCGGCCGTGCCCTCGTTCCTGGGATCCGAGGCGGGCAGGGGGCTGATCTTCATGCCGATCAAGGGCGGCCCGACCGGCAGGGTCTCTGGCTGGCTGCGGCGGATGGGCGCGGTCGCGGGGGATTTCAACCAGAACAGCCTTCGGCAATGGAAGCGCCAGCATGTCGGCCACCGCAGCTTTACCGTGCTGCGCCACCCGCTTCTGCGTGCCTGGGCGGCGTTCGAATCGCTGATCGGGGGCAGGAATGCTGAATTGCGCGATCTGATGCGCCAGATCCATCGCGTGCCCCTGCCGCCGGATCAGGAACTGGCCGCGCTGGACCTGGGTCGCAAGGCCGAATTGTTCGCGGCCTTCCTCGATTTCCTGCGCCGCAACCTGAACGGCCAGACCACGCTGCCGACCTATCCGGGCTGGGCCAGCCAATCCGAGGTGCTGGCCGGCTTTGCCCGCATCGGTTCACCCGACATGGTGCTGCGCGAGGCGGACCTGCCGCGCGATCTGTCCTGGCTTGCGGCCAGTGCGGAAATCGGGAAGCCCGCGGCCTTTCCCGGCCCGGATGCCTTCCCGGACTTTCTGGACGATCAGGAACTGTGCGGTGCGGCGAAAAAGGCTTACCTGCGCGACTACGTCGCCTTCGGCTTTGCCGGGCAGCCCTAAGCCAGCCGCGCCCTAACCCTGCGGGGTCATGGCCTTGCGCTGGCGGTTGCGCTCCAGCCCCAGCTGCCGCTCGCGCCAGATGATCAGGATGCCGGCGGTGATGACCAGCGCCGCGCCGATCAGCATGACCAGGGTCGGCGCCTCGTCGAAGATGAACCAGCCGATCAGCAGCGCCAGCAGCATCGAGGCATATTCGAAGGGCGCCACCAGCGAGGCATCGGCATAGCGATAGGCCGAGGTCAGCAGGATCTGCCCCAGCCCGCCCAGAAGCCCGATGGTGACCAGCAGCGCCGCGGTTTCGGCATCGGGCATCACCCAGCCGAAAGGCACCGTCAGCAGCCCCAGCAGCGTCGAGGTGACCGAGAACCAGAACACGATGGCCGAGGTGCGCTCCTCCTGCACCAGCTTGCGCACGAAGATCTGCGCCAGCGCCGTGCAGGCGGCACCCGACAGCGTGACCATGGCCCCCAGGCTTTCCTTGTAGCCCATTTCGGCGCCGAAGCTCAGGCGCGGGGACAGCACGATCACCACGCCGACCAGCCCCAGCACCACCATGGACAGGCGGAACAGCCGCACGTCCTCGCCCAGGAACATGGCGGCGAAGATCACCGTCAGCAGCGGCGCGGCATAGCCGATGGCCGTGACCTCGGGGAAAGGTAGCAGCGCCAGGGCCCAGAAGCCCAGCCCCATGGCGGCGGTGCCGATCACGCCGCGATAGAAATGCCCCATCGGGCGAAAGGTCTTCAGCCCTACGCCCAGTTCGTGCCGGAATGCCAGCCAGACCAGGATGACCGGAATGGCGAAAAGCGAGCGGAAAAAGACCTGCTGGCCCGGCGGCACGCCCAGCCCGCCCTCGGCGGTCGCCTTGACGATCGAGGCCATGATGGTGAACACCAGCACGCTGAGGCATTTCAGCAGGATGCCGCGCAGCGGGCTTGGAGGCGTATGGATCATGGCAATCGCTCGCATGCCCATTGCGCCGCATCGGCGACGCCCGGGTCGGGGTCCTGCCGCAATGCTTCGGCCAGCGGGCGCAGATGTGCAAGCCCCGAATTGCCGATGGCGTAAAGCACATTGCGCACCATGCGGTCGCGGCCGATGCGCTTGATCGGACTGCTCGAGAAACGCTCGCGGAAACCCGTATCGTCCAGTTGTGCAAGCTCCGCCAGCACCGGCGCGCCGTGGGGGCCGTGATAGCGCAGCTCGGTCGCCGCCTGTGCGAACTTGTTCCAGGGGCAGGCGGCAAGGCAGTCGTCGCAGCCATAGATGCGGTTGCCCAGCATCGGCCGCAGCTCGGGATCGACCGGCCCCTTGTGCTCGATGGTCAGGTAGGAGATGCAGCGCCGCGCGTCCAGCTGATAGGGTGCCGGAAAGGCCCCGGTCGGGCAGGCGTCGAGACAGGCCCGGCACGAACCGCAATGCGAATGCTCGGGTGCGTCCTTCGGCAGGTCCAGCGTGGTGAAGATCGCGCCCAGAAAGAACCAGCTGCCCAGTTCGCGCGACAGCAGGTTGGTGTGCTTGCCCTGCCAACCCAGACCGGCGGCCTGCGCCAGCGGTTTCTCCATCACCGGGGCGGTATCGACGAAGACCTTGATCTCGCAGCCGGTCAGCCCGACCAGCCAGCCGCCAAGGCGCTTGAGCCGCTTCTTGACCAGGTCGTGGTAATCCTTGCCCTGCGCGTAGACGCTGACCGCGCCGCGATCCTTGTGGTCCAGCACCGCCATCGGGTCGTGTTCCGGCGTGTAAAGCTCGGCCAGCATGACGACCGAGCGCGCCTCGGGCCACAGGGTCGCGGGCGAGGCGCGCCAATGCGCCCGCTCGGCCATCCAGCCCATCTGGCCGTGGCGGCCCTGTTCCAGGAACGCGGCCAGCCGCTCGGGCAGTTGCGGATCGGCGTCGGGGGCGCAAATGCCAAGGGCCGAGAAACCCTCGGCCCGTGCCTGCTGTTCCAGCCGCGAACGGATCTCGGCGGGGTCAGAAATCCAGGAGCGCATAATGCGGCGCCGGGTGGACGCCCGGCAGATGGTCGGCCAGCAGGCTGCGGAAGGCGGGCCGCGACTTGATCTTGGCATACCATTCCTGAACCTCGGTCGAATAGGTCCAGTCCACGTCCGAGATGTAATCGAGGCAGGACAGATGCGCGGCGGCGGTGAAATCGGCCAGCGTCATCACGTCGCCCGCCAGCCAGCGGCGATGCTCCAGCAGGCTTTTCATGTAGTCGAGATGATAGCGGATCGCCGAGAGGCCCGCCTTGACGGTGCGCGAATCCGGGTAGCCCAGGCGCATCACCTTTTTCCAGACCCGCTCGGTCATCACCGGCCGGGTCACCTCGGCGTTGAACTTGTCGTCGAACCAGGCGCAGAGGCGGCGGACCTCGTAACGCTCGGCCGGCAGGGCGGGCATCAGCGAGGGCTGGGGCTGGATTTCGTCCAGGTATTCGCAGATCGCCTGGCTTTCGGCCATCAGCCGGCCTTCCATGCGCAGGACCGGCAGCTTGCCTGCCGGGTTGCGGCGCAGGATTTCCGAGCCCGGCTCCCAGAAACGGTCCTCGACCAGCTCGACCTCGATCCGCTTTTCGGCCAGCACCAGCCTGACCTTGCGGCAAAAGGGCGACAGGGCGACATGGTAAAGGCGAATCGTGGAACTGGGCGAGGAAGTATTCATGAGGGGAAAACCGGTTCGTTCTCGGGTCTTCGGTTGATACGCCCCGTGGCGCGCGGTTTCAACCGCCATGGCGGGGGCCGGCGGATCAGCGCCCCAGCCTCAGGCAGGAATCGCGCCCGTCCGCCCGGATCGTCTCGGCGCCGCTGACGATCGAGCGGGTGCGGGCCGAGCCGGTCTGCGGGTTGCGCGTGCGCGGCGCCGGCAGGATCGAGGCGAGCGCCGCCGACTGCCGCAGGGTCAGCTTGTCGGGCGTGGTCTTGAAGTAATGTTCCGCAGCCGCCTTGATGCCGAAGACGCCGCGGCCGAATTCGGCGATGTTCAGATAGACCTCGACGATGCGGCGCTTGGACCACAGCGCCTCGATCATCGGGGTGTAGACCGTCTCCATCACCTTGCGGGGCCAACTGCGCCCTTGCCACAAGAAGACGTTCTTGGCCGTCTGCTGGGTGATGGTCGAGGCGCCGCGCGACGAGCCCGAGGCGATGACGCGGCGGATCTCGACCATGTCGAAGCCCCAGTGGTTGCAGAAATTGGCATCCTCGGCCGCGACCACCGCGCGGACCATGTGGGGCGAGATCCGGTCCAGGCCGACCCATTGCCGTGCCGCCCGGCCGGGAAATTCGCGCTGGCCCTGGATGATGGTCCAGGTGGTCGGCGGGTTGATGAAGGAAAACAGCAGCACCAACACGATCATCAGCGCCAGAAG
The DNA here is from genome assembly GCF_030234105.1 of Paracoccus sp. SSJ. Taxonomy (NCBI): domain Bacteria; kingdom Pseudomonadati; phylum Pseudomonadota; class Alphaproteobacteria; order Rhodobacterales; family Paracoccaceae; genus Paracoccus; species Paracoccus sp. SSJ. The sequence goes on from NZ_JASSPE010000015.1 coordinate 106,405, forward strand.
CCGCACGCCGATCCAGCTGAGCCAGGACCACAGCCACAGCACGACGCGGCGCAGGGGCCGCCAGCCGCGCATGCGACGACGCGCGCGCGGCATCGGCGCCTCGGGGTTGTCGTCAATGGTGTCCGTGCGGTGGGGCATGGAGGCGTCCTGTCACGCCCATGCCCCTTGCGTCAAGCGTCAGGCCGAGGGCGAAGGCTCCGATCCTGCCGCCGGTGCGGCGCCCGGGGCGGGCCGGTCCACCTGCGGCATGCCGAGCGCCGAGCCCAGCTTGCCGCCGGCAAAGGCTTCGCGCAGGCGCTCTTCCTCGGCCTCGGGCAGCGAGGTCTGCATGACCCGGCCCCTGAGATGGAAGCTTTCCAGCCGCGCCAGCACCTTGTCGGCAGTCATCTTGCGCACCAGGATGAACACGGCCGAGCCGCCGGGCGGGATGGACTGGCCAAGCTCGCGCATGAAATCGTCGTTGATGCCGATGTCCGAAAGCTTGCCGGCGATGGCGCCGGCGCCCGCACCCACCGCCGCGCCGATCAGCGGATTGAGGAAGATAAGCCCGACCAGCGTGCCCCAGAACCCGCCGCCAAGTGCGCCCGCGGCGGTCAGGTTCACGGCCTGATGCAACTGGATATCGTCGGCCGAGGGGCGGGTGACGACCACGGCATCCTCAAGCTCGATCAGGTATTCCTTCTGCATCTTGACCAGTTCGGTGCGCAACTCGAAACCGGTCGCCTCATCGTCGAAGGCGATGACAAGCAGGTCGGACATGGGATGTATCCTCTTGGCTGATGACGGCGGGCCAACGCCCCGGCCGTGCGGCGGGTTCCCCGGCTGCGACACGCGGTCGCGGCCGGGGTCCGATGCCGTGCGGTGGCTGGCATCCCTTGGACAGAAAAGGCCGCCTATTCGCCCCGCGGGAAGCGCCTGGACTCCTCCAGCACGTTCAGGTCCATGTGGTTGCGCATGTAGCGTTCGGATGCCTTCATCAGCGGCTGGTAGTCCCAGGGGAAATAGGCGCCGTTGCGCAATGCCTCATAGACGATCCAGCGCCGTGCCTGGCTTTCGCGCACCTCGGCGTCATAGGCGGCCATGTCCCAACGCTCGCCGGCCATGGCCCGCATCCGTGCCAGCACCTCGGCCGCCGTCGGGTCGGTCGCGCGGTTCACCCGCTCGGCCGGGTCCTCTGCCAGGTTGAAGAGCATCTCGGGGTCCGCCTCACAGGTGATGTATTTCCAATCGCCGTCGCGCAGGCAGACCAGTGGCGCGACGCTGCCTTCGGCGGCGTATTCCATCGCCACCGGGCCGCGTCCCTCGGCGCCCTGCGCCAATGAGCGTCCGTCGGTCCAGGGCGCGATCTCGGCCATCGAGATCCCGGCGAGGTCGCAGATCGTCGGCAGCACGTCGACGGTCGAGACCGGCACCTCCACGCGGCCGGGCGCCATGCCCGGCGCCGCGATCATCAAGGGCACCCGCGCCGAGCCCTCGAAGAAGCTCATCTTGAACCACATGCCGCGTTCGCCCAGCATCTCGCCATGGTCCGACAGGAAGACCACGATCGCCTCCTGCCGGGTGCGTTCCAGCACGTCCATGATCTCGCCCAGCTTGTCGTCGATATATGAGATGTTGGCGAAATAACCCTGCCGGGCACGGCGGATGTGATCTGGCGTGACCTCCAGCCCGCGCCAGTCGCAGGCGTCCATCAGCCGCTGCGAATGCGGGTCCATCCGGGCATGGGGGATCGGCTCGGGCGGCTCCAGTTCGGGGATGCCCTCGTAGAGATCCCAATACTTCCGCCGGGCGACGAAGGGGTCGTGCGGATGGGTAAAGCTGACCGTCAGGCACCAGGGGCGGTCGTCGCCGCCGCGCGCCAGGTCGTAAAGCTTGCGGGTGGCGTTATAGGCGACCTCGTCGTCGTATTCGTATTGGTTGGTGATCTCGGCCACGCCGGCGCCGGTGACCGAGCCGAGGTTGTGATACCACCAGTCGATGCGCTCGCCCGGCTTGCGGTAATCCGGGGTCCAGCCGAAATCGGCCGGATAGATGTCGGTGGTCAGCCGTTCCTCGAAGCCATGCAACTGGTCGGGTCCGACGAAATGCATCTTGCCCGACAGGCAGGTGTGATAGCCCGCCCGGCGCAGGTGATGGGCATAAGTCGGAATGTCCGAGCAGAACTCGGCCGCATTGTCATAGACCCGCGTGCGGCGCGGCAACTGCCCGGACATGAAGCTGGTGCGTCCGGGCGCGCAAAGCGGGCTGCCGGTATAGGCATTGCCGTAGCGGGTCGAGCGTTCTGCCAGCGCCCGCAGATGCGGCACATGCAGGAATTCGGCCGGGCCGTCGGGGAACAGCACCCCCGACAGCTGGTCGGCCATCACGATCAGGATATTGGGTCGTTTCAATTATTTTACCGATGCCATGACTGCTTCCGCACCGGGTTTTCCATCCAGCGTGGTCACGCCGTCAAGCCATGTCGCCACCGTCTCGGCATTTTCGCCGATCCAACCCTTGGCGGCATCGGTCGCATCCATGCCGTCGTCGAGGATCTTGCCCATCAGCAGGTTTTCCTGATCGACGGTAAAGGTCAGCTGGGTGAACAGCTTCGCCACGTTGGGGCAGGCTTCGACCCATTCGTTGCGGGCCAGGGTGTGGACGGTGGCGCCGCCGTAATCCGGGCCGAACTCCTCGTCCCCGCCCGACAGATAGGTGATGGCCAGCTTGACGTTCATCGGATGCGGCGCCCAGGCCAGGAAGACCGAGGGTGTCTTGGCCGCATCGTTGCGCGCGACCTGCGCCAGCATGCCCTGTTCGCTCGATTCGACCAGCTCCCAGTCGCCAAGGCCGAACTTGTCCGCTTCGATCATGCCCTGGATGGTCTGGTTGGCGGGGGCGCCGGGCTCGATGCCATAGATCTTGCCCTGGAAGGCGTCCTTGTGCGCATCCAGATCGGCGAAATCCTGGATGCCCAGATCGGCGGCAGCATCGGTGACGGCCAGGGTGAACTTGGCGCCTTCGAGGTTCTGCACCAGTTCCTGGATGGTGCCCGAGGCGTCGAGGTCGTCGCGGAATTTCTGCTGCGCGGGCATCCAGTTGCCCAGGAAGACGTCGGTATCGCCGTTCTTCAGCGCCTCATAGCCGACGGGAACCGACAGCGTGCTGACCTGGGGCGTGTAGCCCAGCCCTTGCAGCAGGGCGATGGCGACGCCGTTCGTGGCGGTGATATCGGTCCAGCCCGGATCCGAGAAGCGGACGGTTCCGCAACTGGCGGGGTCCTGCGCCAGCGCGGGCGCAGCTGCAAGGGCAAGGGCAAGAGGCGACAACAGGGCGGTTCTGAGCATGGTCGGATCTCCGGTTTCGCGCCGCGGCAGGGCCGCGGCTTCATGCGCCATCAGCCCACAGGCGCGATGCCGGATCAAGAGCGGATGCCGGGCTGCCCGGGTATTTTCGGGGCCGGCGGCGATCTCGTCCTTGACGAAGCGAGCTTGCTCGATCAATGGTTGCGCCGTTCGGGGCCTGTAGCTCAATGGTCAGAGCAGGGCGCTCATAACGCCTTGGTTGGGGGTTCGAGTCCCTCCGGGCCTACCACGAACCTTTCAGTGTTTTGAAATATAGCGACTTTATGAATGGCTTGCTGCCTTCCCAAGGTGGGTTTGCTTCGTTCTGTTCTTGTTCCGTGCCCAGAGCGAGCCTCTTCATCCCTGCCGCCTGGATGTATCTCTGGATCTCGCAAGCGTCTTGTGGCCGCCCAGGCCATGATTGCATCCACGGATCCGCGGCATTCCGCGATCATCGTCAGCTTGGCTTTCCGCAACCCGTGAGCGGTTCGATTCTCCAACTCCATGTCCCGCGGCGTTGTTCATGACGTTCCCCAGGCCCTTGACGCTGCAGGTACGTCCCGTCTCCGTTTGGAGGAAAGCCAGTTTCCCGGCGGCTACGGGCATGACCTCGTGGGCGACCTGGTGTTTGCTAGCGGTATCCGAACGGCACGCCGGTAGATAAGGCGGATATCCGCGCATCGTGAGGTCTGGAGGATGGAATCTTTGCCAACAGTGGCAAGAGCGACGTTGACCTGGTCAGCGCCGCAACCGTCGGCCGGTCAGCGCTGGGACGGATCGTCACCACTGAGGGCAACCACCTCAACTTTCGAGACTCTTCCTCTCAGCCGTCGGTTCCGTTGTCCTTGACGCTTCCCTATTGGGTATCCAGTCCATGGTCCCCAACACGACATGCCGCATGGGCTCGTGCCAATTACACCGGGTCGCTGCCGAAGCGGCGTTGCGGCAGGGGAGGTCTGGCAACTGGAGGGGCGGTTTGCTGGGATCGATCCCGGCCTAGCCATACGTCGGGTGATTATCCTGGAGATTATGTGACGGCTGAGGGCGGAGACCTGCCCGACAGCTTGATCACCCGGTCGAACACGGGCTGGATGTATCTGCAGCGCGCGGCCGGTCAGATCGCGTTGCGCGGCGCCGTTGCGATCAGCACGGATGTGCTCGATGTCGTAGCGCGGATCTGGCGGATCGTGGATACGACCATCTTGGCGGGCGATGCAGTCGCGCTGGTGGTGGCTTGGCTGGATCACCGGCATGCGCGGATCGGCGAGACGGTCCTGGCGGGCCGTCTGGACTTGGACGTGGCGTCGGGTCGCGCGGAAATGTCGGCGCACGTATCGTATCTGGGGCGGTGCCCGATGTGGTTGCCCCACCCGCAGGGGCGGCCTATATGGTTGCACTAGCTCGTATCTACGGGTCCGATGGACAGACGGCCGTCGAGGAGTTGCGCGTGGATATCGTCTCCGACTTGTATCTGGTGCAGCCCGCGGACCTGTCGCAGGTCATAGCGGATGCCCAAGCGGGGACGGCGGCGGCCAATGCGGCGCCCCTCTTGGCTACCGAGACGCTGCCCACGATCGCGGCAGTTGCAGCCTATACGCGGCCGGTGCCGGTAGGTGTCATCACCCTGACGGGCGGCGATCAGGCGTATGACGGGCGCGGTGGCCAGTGGGTCTATGATCCATCCGACAGCACCAGCCCGGCCGATCCGCCGCACCTGCTGATCGGCGCCGATGGGGCGCGCTGGCGCCAGGTCCGGGACGAGGGGGCAGAGATGCCGGCGGCCTCCTACGGGCTGGTCGGTGACGGAGTCACGGTCAACACGACCGGCGGAGTCCCTGTTGGCGCCGACATCGACCTGGGCGGCAGGGCCTATGCCGTCGAAGTGATCCCCGAGCATTTCCGAGCCTATAACGGGGTCTGGATCGTGGACGGCCAACCAATCAGTGCCGCCCCCGAGAGGCTGCCCGCCTTTGGTCCTTACGTGATCAGCGTGGCGGAATATCCGTGGACATTTTTCCCTGCGGGCTTGTGGTACAATCAGGCCCAGCACCGACTGCACCAATGGCAGGTGGTCAGCGCCAGCCACGACATGTCTCGCGGATCGCGGGTCGATCATGTGGTCTCGCGCGACATGGGCGTCAGCACCTATTTTCGGCAGACGATTTTCAGCCGTGCCGACGCTGCGCGCGTACGTTGTGCGGCGATCGGCGAGCTTGACAATGGCCGGATCGGTGGTGTTGTCACCACCGGCGACAATCTCGACCGGCAATGGTTTGTCTGGACAGACGATCCGACGGCCTCGCCGGTCGTCTGGCACCATCGGGAGATCACTGGCCTGTCCCTGACTCATCAGGTTTATGGCCAGCCCATGAGGGGATTTTCCGGCGCGCCAGGCGACTGGATGGTCTCCACCTACACTGCCGGTCAGGCCAAGGTCTTGCGGACGCTGGACAATGGCACGACCTGGACCGAGCATGTGCTTCTGGATGCGGTTGGGCTGACAGGCACCGCCCCTGCGCCGGCCGAACAGGTCATACTGCAGACTCCGCGTGGATGGGTGATGCTGACGCGCGTCGAGGGCGCGGCAGACAACCGGAACCTACATCTCAGCACGTCACCGGATGGGGCGGTCTGGACCGATTGGCAGGACACCGGCGTTCCGCTCGGGTCCAATCCCGTGCATGCAGTGATGGACGGGGGGATGATCGAGGTGCTGCTAGCCTATCGCAGCGGGTTTCCGGACTCGGTGGCCGGTGATGGGCTGATCAGCCTGCGTGTGCCGATCGATGTGGCGTTCGACGATCCCGCCGCGGTCGCGCGGTTGCCGCGCAGGGCAGTGGCCGATCTGAGGACTGTGGCGATCGGTTATTTCCATTCCATTCGCATTCCTCGCGCGCCGGGCGATACGCAGGGGCGCTGGCTCCATGTCGGCAAGCATGATGAGAGCCGCTCGACCCTCCGACAGGCAGTGTCGTCCCAGGTCACACTGTCGCAAGTCCCGCAGGCTGCGCAGCAGCCCGAGGATGCGCGACAGGTTGTGCAGAATGCGGGCTTTGGTCTATCGCGGCGCGGGACGGTCTGGTCGAGCGACACGGGCCAGCGCTCCGGGCCGGATCGCTGGCGGCTGTCTGCCGGCAGCAACGGGGCGACGATCTCGGCCGAGCGCGTGGAACTGACCGCCGAGCAGCGCGGGGTGTTCCCGATGCTGACCCACGGACTGCGGATGACGAGCAGTGCGGCCGGCCCGGATATCGGATTGATCCAGCGATTTCTGGGAGCCGATGCAAGGGCGCTGTATCAGTCGCTCGGCGGCGCGATGACCGCCCGCGTCTACGGTTTCGGTCCCGCGCCGCGGCTGGTGGCGCGGGTTTCGGTAAACGGGCCTGGCGCGGTGGCGCAGGATCCGGGGCTTTACATCGAGGCCTCGCCGGCAAACGTAACCGGTGGTTGGCTGCAGGAGTTCAACGTCTCGCTCGGCTTCCCCGAGATTCCAGTGTCGGAGGTCAATAGCGTCGATATCTATATCACCACGGTCTCGTCCGCCGAGGCATTCAACGACACCGTGATCGCGGGGGTATTTGTCTGGTTAGGTGATGCTCCGCCCTATGAGACCAGTGTGCAGTCCTGGGAGCCGGATGAGCGGTATCTGTGGCAGAGGCGGACAGCCACGGCGTTCAGGGTCGCATCCGGCATGGTCGTCAATGCGTCGACCGCGCGGTTTATCCTGGAACTGCCGTTTGTAGGCGCGCCGGTTCTGACCCAATCGCCCGATGCCAGTGTCGTGGTGACGGTCGGTAGTACGGATTACCCAGTCACCGACATCTCGATTTTGACGGCGGATAGCCATGATCCACGCATTGTCACCCTGACCGCCAAGGCCGGGGGAGGCATGCCTGCCGGATCGGCCGCGCAGCTCAAGATCGATGCCGGCGCAATATCGCTCGATACAGGGTATTGATCTGCAAGCCGCGTAAGCGCTTTGCTTTCCCGCCATCGTGCGGTTTTTTTTTATGCCCGACAGGAGAGACCATAGAAGTACCCCCTGAACCTGGTCTGGGCCAGCAATTCTTTTTCTACGCCGCTGTGGTTGATGCCTGGATCACGGGCGAGGCGGGCAGGGCGGCGCTTGCCGGCGCGGCCGGCGGGCTGGTCCGCTGGTGGATGACCGTTGGCAAGTGCAGGCTGCGCGACGGTGCTGTAATGGCCGCGGCGGGCAGCCTGATGTCGATCTATTTCAGCCCGGTGATGCTGGCGCTTCTGGAACGGTGGATCGGCGAGATACGCGGCGACGCCGCCGGCGCGGCCGGGTTCGCCTCGGGCTTGGCCGGCATGTCGCTGGCCAAGCTGGTGCTGGGCATGATCGAGGGGCATGCCCGCAAGCTGGGAGGGCGCCACGATGCCTGATTGGTTCAAGATCTGGCTGCGCGAGGAGGCGAAGGCCTGGGGCTTCGCCGTTGCGCTGATCCTAACCTGGCTCGCGCTGCGGCTCCTCTGACGCGGGTGGTGGTGGCATGGGCGAACAATAAAGTGCTTGCGCCCCATACTGAGCTGCCCGACCTTCAGGCTCTCAATATTCGCTACGCCCGCCTTTTTTGTAGGCCTCACGCATGGCTTATGCCGGCCGCAATGCCGTGCGCCTGCGCGGTGACAGCGTGGTCACGATCAATGGCGGACAGTTGCCGATCATCGGCCGGGCGGGTGGCGATATGCGCACGTTCCGGGCCGAGGGCACGTCTCGCGTCAACCTGAACAGCGTCTACATCCCCGACAATCCTGCAGTCACGACGCATGTCGCGCTGATCGGGGGAGCGTCCAGCCTATCCGTTCGGGACTGCGTGATCGAGAACCCGGCCACGATCGTGGCCTATGGTGTACGCGGGCAGGTCTCCTGGAGCGGCAACAGGAAACCGGATGGAGCCCGGGCGGTATGGGGAGGATACGAGGCGTCCTGGATGCCGTCCCTGCTGATCGGTGGTCTTGATGCGGGGATCACCTACGGTACGCGTCAGGGCAGCTACGTCCTGCAAGAGGACGGAATGGTCACGGTGAGGTTCGACTTCACCCTCACCAGCAAAGGTATGGAGACGGGTATCCTGACGCTCGGCGGGTTGCCGTTTGATTCGTACGCGTCCAACGTCTTTCCCATTTTCATGCATTTCGCAGCGCTGACGGATGGCGCGCCGCTCATTGCTACGAACGGTTCGACCTGGACGCTGTCCCGGCAAACCACCTCGGGCGTTGCTTCGCTGAACGAAACCCAGATCAGGGATACGACCCGTATCCGTGGATCGCTTACCTATCGGACAACCCTCTGATCGCTACGGTAATACAGAGGCCACGTGCCAGTCTCGCCGCTAGCGAGGGCTTTTATACCGACCACTACAGGGATATAAGGTAAGCGTCTGGTCTGACCGCCCTGCCGCGTGGTGAAAGAGGCGGATAGTATCCACTATGGATGGTGGACACTATGGTGGTGGCGTGGGGCGTCGGACGAAGCGGCTTTGGATGGATGAGGAGAAGCGGTCGATCTGTTTACAGACGGCAGCGCCCGGCGTGTCGGTGGCCCAGGTGGCGCGACGCGGTTAACGCGAACCTGATCTTCAAGTGGCTGCGCGATCCCCGTTATGCGCCGGACCCCGCCTCGGCTGCGCCCCCAGCAGAGGCGGCGCGCTTTCTGCCGGTAGAGATCGTCGCGGAGACCAGGTCTGCCCCGGCGGCACCTGCCGCCGAGAACCACATCGAGATCGAGCTGGCGGGCGGTCACCGGATGCGGATCAGCGGCAGCTATGATCCTGAGGCGCTGGCGCGACTGATCCGGGGGCTGTCGATGTGATCCCGGTTCCGGCGAACACACGGGTCTGGCTGGCGGCAGGCGTCACCGACATGCGCAAGGGCTTTGCGGCCTTGGCGGCACAGGCCGAGGCCGTGCTGAAGCAGGACCCGTTTGTCGGGCATCTGTTCGTGTTCCGGGGCCGTCGTGGCGATCTGGTGAAGGTCATCTGGTGGGACGGGCAAGGGGCTTGCATGTTCATGAAGCGGCTGGAGAAGGGGCGGTTCGTCTGGCCCTCGGCCAAAGAGGGCAAGGTCGCGCTGACGCCTGCGCAGTTGTCGATGTTGCTGGAAGGGATCGACTGGCGGGCTCCTGAGCGGACGTGGCGGCCTCTGGCAGCCGGGTAATCGAACGCCCTACAAGAGAAGGATTCCCACAAGGAATACAGTGGGATAAACTTCCCGCATGCTCAGTCAGACCCTGACCTTACCGGAAGACCCCGAGGAGTTGCGCAGCTTCACCGCGCGGCTTCTGGCCGAGGTGAAGGCGCAGGCGATCCTGATCGAGAAGCTGCGCCACCAACTGGCAGGCCATCGGGCGCACCGGTTCGGGGCCTCGTCGGAGACGGCGGAACAGCTGCAACTGGCGCTGGAGACCAGCGAGATCGCCGCCGCCGCGATGACGGCCCGGATGAAGCTGCCGGACATCGAGGAGAAGGACAAACCGAGGCGCCGTCCGATCCCGGACCACATCCCGCGGATGGAAGTGGAACTGACGCCCGGCGCCGATGCCTGTGCCGATTGCGGCGGCCGCCTGCGCCGGATCGGCGAGGATGGTGAGGCACGAGCCCGCCACCAGTCCGAGGGCCGTGCCGAACGAAGAGCTGGAGTATGTGCCGGGCCGCTTCATCGTGAACCGTATTGTCCGGCCCCGCCAGACCTGCACCTGCTGCGAACGGTTCGTGCAGGCCCCGCTGCCCTCACGCCCCATCGAACGCGGGCGCCCTGGGCCGGGTCTCCTGACCCATGGGGCAGATCCTCGGCAGCAATCACAAGGCCGCAGGCTTTGCGACGCCCGGCGACATGGTTGAAGCCTTCTGCCACAGCGAAGCCGCGCAGCTGGAGGCGATGATCAGCTTCATCATCTCCGAGGGGCTGGATGACGAACTGCGCCGGCATGACTGGTCGGCCTTCGCCCGCCGGTTACAACGGCCCGGGCTATGCCACCCACGGCTATCACACCAAGCTCGCGGCGGCCTTCAAGCGCTGGTAAGCCTGCGGTGAGGGCCGTCTGCTCTGACTTAGCAAATGGTCGTAAGGCATTGCCTTATGGCATGCGCTTCAGTTGTTTCACCAATCGAGATCTTCGCCGCTGATGAGGCTGGCCGTCGTCGGC
>NZ_JASSPE010000016.1:0-116738 GCF_030234105.1 Paracoccus sp. SSJ
GAAAATCTCTCGACGATGACAAAAAGCGCTGACAATCCAGCGCAAACGGCCGCGGGGTAGAGCAGCCCGGTAGCTCGTCAGGCTCATAACCTGAAGGTCGTAGGTTCAAATCCTACCCCCGCAACCATCTTTACTTGCAACCCCGCTGCTGACGCCGCGGGGTTTTTGCGTTGCGCGGAAATCGTAAGGATTCCAGCGAGATCGCCCTGAACGTCGATCTCCACCTTGCCGTCGACCGGGGTTAGCACGATCTGATCCACGAGCGAGCGCAGCGTGTCGGCGGCCTCGATCCGCTTACCCTCGTCTTCGTCCTGCAGGGCGTCGTAAAGCTGTTGGACCCGCTTGCGGTATTGCAGTGCCATGCTCGGGTGCAGCAGGGGAGGCGGCTCGTCGGCTTCGGCCAGGAAGTTCTTCAGTTCGGCCTTGCGGCCTTCAAGCCGCTTCATGTCTTCTACGATGGCTTCGATTGGCCCGCCGGACTTGATCGCGGTCAGCAGCTTGGCCAGCTCGCGGTCGATCTTCTCGACCTCGGCCTCGGCTGAGACGATTTCCGCGCGGCCTTCCATGCGCAGGCGGTTCATCTCCTGAGTGAAGACCTCGCAGAAATGGGCGAAGAGCTCCGGATCGACGAGTTTGGTACGCAGTGCGTTCAGCACGCGCGATTCAAGCTCGTCGCGGCGGATGTTGACCCGGTTGTCGCAGGTTCCCTTGTTGCGGGCCGTCGCACATCCGATCAGCGTCGCCGAGATCGCGGAATACCCACCGCCACAGCAGGAACATTTGGTCAGTCCCGAGAAGAGGTACTTGGGGCGGCGACGGGTATTGATTCGGGAGAGATCGGCCTCGCCGTTTTCCTTCCGTGAGATCTTGTTCTTCTCCTGCCGCGCCTTCACGGCGTTCCAGAGATCGTCATCGAGGATGCGCAGCTCCGGCGTTTCCTGGATGACCCATTCCTCTTCCGGGTTGGGGCGGGCCTGCCGCTTGCCGGTGTTCGGATCCTTGACGAAGCGCTGCCGGTTCCAGACGATCTTGCCGATATACATCTCGTTGTTGAGGATGCCGTTGCCCCGTTTTGGGTTCCCGTTGATCGTGCTGAACCCCCAGTCGCCGCCTGACGGAGCGGGAATGCCTTCCTTGTTCAGCGCGAAGGCGATGGTCTTGGCCGATTTGCCGGCGGCGTAGTCGCGGAAGATGCGGCGGACCACCTCGGCCTCGAACTCGTTGATGGTGCGATCGCCACGGATCGGTTCGCCGTTTGCATCGAGCTTTTTGACCACATCGTAGCCATAGGCGTTTCCGCCGCCCGATTTGCCTGCCTCGACCCGGCCGCGTTGTCCGCGCCGGGTCTTGTCGGCCAGATCCTTCAGGAACAGTGCATTCATCGTGCCCTTGAGGCCGACATGCAGATGCGTCACCTCGCCTTCCGACAGGGTGAACATCTTCACGTCGGCATAGGACATGCGCTTGAAGATGCCCGCGATGTCTTCCTGATCGCGAGAGAGGCGGTCCATCGCTTCGGCCAGGATCAGGTCGAAACGGCCACTCATAGCGTCGGCCATGAGCGCCTGAATGCCTGGGCGGATCAGGGAGGCGCCGGAGATCGCGTGGTCCGAATACTCCTCGACGATATGCCAACCCTGCTTCTCGGCATGGAGACGGCACATACGGAACTGGTCGGCGATGGAAGCGTCGCGTTGATTGTCGGAAGAATAGCGGGCGTAGATTGCGACTTTCAAACCATGGCTCCCATCCGTATCAGGAGGAGCGCTTCCTCCTTTGCCGTGACATCTTCACTTCCTCTGCATAGCACTCCTGCGCCGCCTGCCTCGCCAGGATGCCGACCAGACGCAGAAGGCGAGGGTCGGGATTGCCACGCGGCGTAAACGTCAGCTCCGGCGCGTCCAGCAGCAAGGATTCGATCAGCGCTTCGCGCTCTCCTCCTGTCATCTTTGCCGGGTTTCCTGGGGCTCGCAAGGTCATAACTTGCAGCATTCGCCGCGAGGGAAGCATAAGCAATGGAAATTGAAGGTGAATATTTGGCGGCAATTGGCGCGGGTGAGCGGGCTGTAGCGTAGCCCAGCGTGTCCTGGCGAGCCATGGCGTAGCAAAATAACCTATCGGAATCTCTCGCTGGCCTCGTCATTATCCGCCTCGTCGCCCCTCCTCATGAGGTCATTGACTGTTGGGGCAACCTTATCGTATTGTAATTCGCGATACAAGGCGCTATATGCCGACCAAGGAGATTCGCCATGGCTGCGACCGCCGAACGCAAGGAATACCCGATCTCGATGCGCCTGCCTGAGGCAGATGTCGCAATGATCGATCGCGCCGCAAGCCTGCGCGGCCGCTCGCGCACCGACTTCGTGCGCGACGCCGCGGTGCGTGCGGCCGAAGAGGTCGTCATGGAGCAGGGGCTGATCCGGATGAGCCCGGAAGGCTTTGCCGAGTTCATGGATGTGCTGGCGCGTCCGGCCGCTCCGGTTCCGGAGATGGTGGAAGTCCTGAAGCGGCCCGCGCCATGGGAGCCCGGCTACGTGGCGAAGCGGTAAGCTCTTGCTGCTTTCGGGTCCTGAACCGCTCTCCGCCGAACACGATGTGTCCGAGTTCGCCTGTGGCAAGCCTACGCTTGACCACTGGCTGAAGACGCGCGCCCTCTCCAATCAGCAGAAGGGCTTCACCGCCGTTCTCGTCGTGCATGAGGCTGGGCGCGTGGTCGGCTTCTACGGCCTCGCGCCCACCGGTGTGGTGCCTTCGGTTTTGCCGCGTTCGATTCGGACAGGCCAGCCGCCCAACCCGGTCCCCTGTATGCTGCTCGGCCAGCTCGCAACCGACACAGCATGGGCAGGGTTGGGTATTGGCACCGGCCTTGTGAAACACGCCCTCCAGCGCTGTGTTCAGGCCGCGTCGCTGATCGGCGGGCGGGCCTTGATGGTCAACGCCGTCGACGGGGAGGCGGCCGAGTTCTGGAGGCGGCGCGGCTTTGAGCCGTCCAGGGATGATCCCCTGGTTCTGCTTCGCTCGATCAGCGACATCGCAGCGTCGCTCGGCGAGGCTGCCGGCTGAACGGTTGGCTGGCTCCAACCGTAGCGATCCGCCATTCAAATTCGTCTTCACCCCTGAAGAAAGGCGGGATCAAGCGCGCCAATCCAAAAAAGCGCGTAGAATCCGGAACCGGACGTTATTTGCCCTTCTTGCCTGAGGCGGGCGCTTCTCCGAGGCCCAGCCTTGCCGCGTGCCAGGAGGCTTCGGCGCGCGAGGAAATACCGAGCTTGCGGTAGATGTCCTTGATATAGCCCGCCACCGTGTTTTCCGAGATGCCCAACGATTCGGCCACCTCGCCATTGCGCAGGCCGCGGCCTATCAGGCCAAGCACCTCGCGCTCGCGTCCCGTCAGATCGTCTTCAGGCGCGGCCGGGCCAGTTCTCTTGAAATGCTCCATGATCCGGCGCGCGACCGAGGGTGAGAGCGCGGGGATGCCCTCAGCCATCTGCTTGAGCTGCCGGACCAGCAGATCCTGGGGTTGTTCCTTGAGCAGATATCCCTGCGCGCCTGCCGAAAGCGCGCCCACGATGGAGGCGTCATCGCCCATTACGGTGGTGACAACACAGACAGTCTGGGGGCGCAGGAGGCGCAGATTGCGCAATACGTCGAGACCGGACCCGTCCGGCAGGCCGAGATCGATCAGCGCGACGTCGTAGTCGCGCGCCGCCGCCTGCGCGATGCCGGCGCGCATGCTCGCTGCTTCGTGAATTTCGGACTCCTCGAAAGCCGCGCTGACGATCTCGCTCAGCCAGCGGCGGGTTTCGCTCAAGTCCTCGACGATGAGTATTTTCGTCATTGTGTAATCCGTACAATATCAACGGGGAACTGCGCCTCGATACGGGTGCCCTCTGTCCCGCTTGCGACGTTGAACCGGCCACCCAGACTTGTCACTCGCGCCTGCATGTTGGCAAGCCCGTTGCCGGCCTGGACGCTGCCGGGATCGAAACCGCTGCCATTGTCGGCCACGGTCAAGGCTATGGCGTCTTCATCGAGACGAACGGCGACGCGGATCGATCTTGGCTGTCCATGCTTGAGTGCATTCTGGACAGCCTCTCGGACGACCGAGCGCACCGTATGCGCTGCAGCCAGCGGCAGGATCGCGGGTCCGGCATTCTCCACCTCCCATTTCATCTTCACGCCGGCGGCGAACAGATGTTCGGAGATCTGTGAGCGCAGATCGGCCAGCATCTCGTCAAAGGAGAGGTCGGGATTGGAGGCGTTGTTGATGATGTCGCGCAAGTCCGTCAGCGTCTCGCGGATCATCATGTCCTTGCGCGCCAGCCCCCGGCTGTGCAGCGCGCCCATCAGTTGCACTCCGATATTGTCGTGGATGTCGCGCGCGATACGCTCACGCTCCTCGGCGACACCCTTTTCATAGGCTTCGCGGCTTTCCAGCGCATTGGCGAGCATGGCCGTAAGCTCGGCCGCAAGGTCGGCGTCGCGCAGGGAAAACAGCTTTCGCCCTCCGCTCGCATAATCCAGCCGGTAGTCCGGCAGATTGCCGGGACCGGGTACGGCGAGCGCCAGGCCGTCGTCGATCAGCACTGGGGCCTCGGCATCGCCGGGTGCGATGGAGAGCGGGCGAAACGCATCTTCCAGCAGCGCTCGCCAGCGCGCTTGCTGGTCGCGCCCTGGCGGGGTGAGCGCCACGTCCATCACCTGACGAAACAAGTTTCCGCGCGACGGCTCGGCGCGACGCAACACGAGGCGGGCCAGCATGTCGCGCAGGGGCAGCCAGGCCAGAGCCACGATCAGCAGCGACAGCGCGAAGGCTGGTGCGCGTTCATCGACGATGGTGACGATCAGGATGGCATCGAGCACAAGAAGCAGAAGCACGCCGACAACATAAAAGAGAATGCGGAAGGCCCATTCGTCGAGCTGGAACAAACGATAGCGGGCGACCCCGAGCGCAACCCCCACATAGACCAGCAGGAAGAACAGGAACGCCTCGCCCTGCGAGACGAAGGCGCCGATGCCCAGAACATTCGGCGCGATGACCGTAGCGACGAAAGCGCCCGCGCCGACGACCACCGCCAGCCCGAGCCAGGCGAGCGCCGCACGGTCGCGCGGGTGCCCGCGCGTGACCTTGAACTGGATGGCGACCAGAACGACGATGGCCAGCATGGCGAGCACGACCGCCAGATGGAAACCCAAGCCTGGCCCGTCCGCCAGTTGCAGGATATCCACGACCTGCCACGCGCCGAGAATAACGGCAGGAAAAGCAAGCCAATTGGGTGACACCAACCTTCGGGGATAGACGAG
Organism: Paracoccus sp. SSJ; assembly: GCF_030234105.1. Lineage (NCBI taxonomy): Bacteria > Pseudomonadati > Pseudomonadota > Alphaproteobacteria > Rhodobacterales > Paracoccaceae > Paracoccus > Paracoccus sp. SSJ. The sequence goes on from NZ_JASSPE010000016.1 coordinate 5,305, forward strand.
AAACAGCCCGATCATGCCCACACCGAATGTAAGCGCCCCAATGTGGTTGAAAGTTGAAAGAACACTAAACAGCCTGCCCGGAAGCGCCAGCTCCCGCGTGGAATAGACGGCGGCCGGAAAGGCCGAAATCATCAGCCCCGCACCTGCGAGCAACAGGAAGCGTGTCGCCCATTCGCCCCGCCTCAGTGCCCATATCCACGCCCCGATCCAGAAACCCGCCAGCCCCACGCCGATCTGCATCCAGAAGGCTGGCGGCAGGCTTGTCGCTGGCCGCTGGCTGGGGGGCAGCACTTCATCCCGTCGCGGGATCGACAGATGTTCCGTCTCGATCGCCACCGGCTTCATACCCAGTGCTTCGGCGATTGCATTCTGCCGGGCAAAGAAGGCTCGCATGGCTGCGTAGCTCGCAAGTGCGTCCGGTTCCTCGATGAGGTCTTGAGGCCCGATCTCGATCCGCTCGCCATCCCGCCCCGTGATCGCGACCAGAACGCTGGACGGTGCGATCGCTTGCGAAGGACCGTTCGGATCGACGCGGTCGATCCAGGCGAGATCGAGTTCGGTGTGAGGGGTAACGCCGAGGCCCATCCACCGCTGATTCGTCGCCATACCGAGCACGAGCCATGCGAGGATCACGCTCAGTGCGACCGCGGCCGAAAGCAGAACTTGGGGCGTGAAGCGGGCCGACAAGGGTGCGCGTCTCCTCTTTGTGCGAAGATCCGGCGGTGGCGCCGCGCGCCTCTATCCGCCTGTTGCACGCACCCTATGGAGCGCCCCCGGCCTCGTGACCCCCCTGACCAGGGGGGTGCGGCCATACGCGTGCGCGCCTAGTCCTTTCCGCAGGGAAGAAAAAGGGGAGTAACCAATGATGCGGAATTGGATCGCGATGCTGGCCATGCTGGCATTTGCATTGCCGGCGCCGGCGTTGGCATCAATGGCACCGGCGCGTCACGTTAACGATTTCGACTGCGCGGTCTCCTACTGGCTGCATGGCGCGGTTCAGGTCGCCGAGCAGCAGGCCGCGCTGGAGCGGGCCAGTCTGGCTTTCGGCCAGTACCTGTTTGTGGAAGAAGCCATTTTCTACGATGTCGATGACCCTGCCGTTGTCGAGCGTTGGGAATTGGTGGTGGCCGAGGGCAAAGCGCGCGGCCAACGCATCAAGCAGGGGCAGGAAACCGTGGACAACCTGAAGAGCGATCTCGCCGTCTGTGAGGCAAGGTACGGCTTCGCCCAATCTGGGGAACAGTAGGCGCGTGGAACAGGCATTCGAAAGCGAAATCGACGCCTTCCTTGCCGACATTCAGGCCTGCGACGCCCGCTACGGCCTTGCCCCGACCCCGACACCCTGGCGGGATTGATACCCCCCTGAACAGGGGGGTGCGCGGATGCAGGCACAGTCCGATCCTTATGCGACAGATGGATCCATCACATCAGTTCCGCAGGAGGACCCCATGAAAGCGAAACCCGCCATTCTCGCCCTTGCCATGTCCGCGATGCTGGGCTTTCCGGCTTCCGCGCAGATCCCCGCCACCGGCGAGGGAATCGGCGGCATCTACGCCGGGAGCTATCTGTGCGAAGACGGCGAACACGGCGTCGTGCTCGATATCGCGGTCAGCGAAATCGAGGGACGAACGGAGTTGCGCGTCAATGGTACTCTGGGCATCGTTCCCGTTCTCGCCGGCGCGAATGGCGAGTTTGCGGACGTTGCGGGCAGTTTCACGATCTCAGGGTTTCTCCTGACAGAGCCGCGCGGCGCCAACACTGCCGGCTATCTCCAGTTCCAGCGCGAAGAGTGGCTGCTCGAGCCCGAGGGGTACGGCTCAGCCAACTTCCGTGGCCAGTTGAACCGGCGCGACGACGGGTTGTGGCAGATCACCGGCACGCCCCTGGCCGGGCCGACATCGGAATTCTGCTCCGATCTGATCGCCACCCGGTTCCTGCCGTAAACGGGGGGATTGGCGCGATGACCAACGCCCGCGAACAGAGCCAGCACGGCCATGCCTTCCGCCCCGGCCCGTTTCACCAGCGACGTGCCTACTGGCTGGACGGGGCCATGCTGCATTGGCGTATCGGTTCCAGCGAGGGTCACGTGGCGCTCACCGATATCGCGTCCATGCGACTCAACCTGGCCGAAGGCACCAACTCGGCGGCGCGCTGCGTACTGGTGGAGAAGACCGGTCGGGTTCACAAGCTCAATGATCTCTACTGGCCGCGCTGGACGAAGGGAGTACGCCGTTACTGGGGTCGGCTCCAGCGGCGCGATGCCACCTTCCGAGGCCTGACCTTCACCCTGGCGCGGCGGCTGAAGAAAGCCAACCCCGAAGTCATTGTCCAAACCGGACCTGGCCGGGGCGAATGGCTCGCCAGCTGCATCATGGCTGTGCTCGCCGTCGCCATTGTCATCGTAGGGCTCGTGCTGATGGTTGTTCACGGCAGGTTTGAGCCCGCCGCCGCAGCCTTCATGGCCCTCGCGGCGATCTACCTGCCCATACTATGGCCGGTCATCCGCTCCGGCGGCCCAAAACCGCTCGACCTGGAAACCCTGCACAACGCCAACCCGCCACCCGATTGAGTGGATTGTTGACTTGGCGTTCCGTCCCCCCTGAACAGGGGGGAGAACCATCTGCGCATCCCTGGCACGATGACTCAAGGTCCAGAATGGAGGGAACAATGACACGAATCCTGATTTCAACGCTGCTTGTCGGCGCGACACTTCTCACTGCCGGTTGCGCCAACAGCGTTCTCAACGATCCCGAGGAGATGGCCCGGCGTCATGCCGAAGTCGCGCGGAATCAGGCCGCCTGGAACAAGTTCTGGAGTAGCGGAACGTCGGTCGGCGGCAGCAGCACCGCATCAAGCTCGACAAGCAGCGGCTCGTCCGGGTCATCATCTTCTGTCAAGACCTAGGAGCCGCGCAGGTGCTACCAGACATCGAGCACGCACCAGACATGTTTCGACTGACCGGACAAGGATCTCCAGCCTCCTCCGCCAGCGCGAAAACATGGAGTATGATGTCCGGCGCCCTGCTGGTTGCTTCTATTTTCATCGTCATGCCCGCGCATGCCCAACTTCCCTTCACGCTGAAGGATTGCTTGGCCGATCGGGACGAGGACGCCAAGCTCCATATCTGCTCGATCATGTCCGGTACCGAGGAGGAAAAGGCGTTGGGCGCGGTCGAAGCGTCGCGCGTCCTGCGCGCGCGGCGAATACGATGCGGCCCTCGCTCTGGTGACGGGCCTGTGGCCCGGCGTGTCGCGCGACGCGGAATTGGGGCACATCTGGTTCGAACAGGGCGATCATAGGATGGCCGATTTTCACTTCGAGATGGCGCTCGAATACGGGCTCGACCCCGATCGGCAGACACGCGAGCGCATGGTCATTGCAGCGCATATGCATGGCGAGGAATTGCAGTATTCGAGCGAGAATTTCCCCGGCGCCATCAGCGCCTATTCCCGCGCGCTCGCGCTCAATCCCGACCATGCGCCGGCATTGCTCGGCCTGGCCGAGGCCCTGCAAAGGCTGGACCGACACGAAGAGGCGCTCGCCGATCTCGACCGGGCGATCGCGCTCGGCGCGGATTGGACAGGCTATCTTCTGCGCGCCCGCTCGCGCCGGGCGCTCGGCGATATGCCGGGCGCCATCGCCGATTTCCGGCAGGTTCTCGAGGAGAACCCCGAGCATTTGGGCGCGCGCCAGGCTCTAGCTGAGATGACCGCACGGCCGTGACGCGCAAAACGGAGAAACCTGCCATGACCTTGCGCAGAAAGATCGCCCTGGCCGCTCTTGTCGTACTGGGCGTCCTGCTGGCAGGGGTCGCACTGCTGGGCTTCTGCGATGTCTACCAGAACCACGTCGCGAGAGATTGCGGTGCGGATTGCGGCACTCCGCCTCCCAGCGGAACTGTTCGGGGCGGCTTTTGAAGCATGGCAGGGGTGAGCGATCGCTATGAACACCATTTCCATGAGTACTCCGTCGAACAATACGACAATCTGCTGACGCTGGCGCGCTATCTGGTCGTCAATGCCGGGACAATCGATGCCGCTGGCGGTCTGCTGTTCGATCGCGCCTATATGCTGGATTTCGAGCCGATGCCCGAGGGTATTGCCGCTCATCCCCCGGCCGCCATGCCGCCGCTGGCCTATGGGCCGCTGGCAGGCATCGCGGCGCTGCCCGGCGAGGATTGGCAAGACTATTGCCAGCGCGCTTTCGGCATCGAGATTTTACCATACGACCCCTTCTGCCTGTGGCTGCAATCGCCGCTCTGGGCCAGGACCGAACCGAGCGCCTTGGGAGCGGCATTGAGGATCGTCTATGTGCTGGATCTCGGCGTGCCGCACGATCATGTCGAGATTTCCATGGGCCAGGCCCATACCAATTATGACCGCAGCGGTTTTCTGTGGGACAAACTCGATCCGTCTGCCGAACTCTTCAAAGCCGGAATTCGCAGGCCGATCCGAGAATGGCCCGAATGGATCGGCGCGCCCACGCTCAACGCACGCCGTGCCGCGATCCCGCTCAATGCGGACAATCTGCGCCAGACGCTGATCGAACACGGGATCGCCCGGCCCGAGGACATTGCGGGCGTGAGCCAAGAGGAAATCCGCCAGCTCGAATTCACCTTCGGCGCGTCGCCGCGCAGCTACCGCGATGTGCTTTCCCTGATCGGCCATCGTGCCGGGCGGCTGGTGGACGACCGCGAACTCCAGATCTACGCCGATCAATTGCCCGAGGTGAACCGCATGGGACGTGAAAGGCGCGCGGATTGGGAGGCGGAGGGTGGCGACCCCATCCCCGACGACGCAATCTTCATCGGCGCGCGCTATGGCATGTCGCCCTGGTTCATCCTGCAGGACAGCCGCGCCCACCACCCCCCTCGCGGGGATTCCCCGGTCTTTTTGTTCGATACGGACACGGGAAAGGTCACACAGGTCTCGATCAGCGTCTGGGGCTGGGTCGAGGGGCTAGTCCGTGATGCCGAAATCTTTATCGCCGAGGGCATCCCCGAGAAGAACGCCCGCCGGGGCCACCGGACGGAACTTCCGCCCCTGGCGATGAAGTACAAGCAGCAAGCGCAAAGGGATCGCAATATCACCATCGCCATGATGGCGGGCGCAGTGCTGCTCGGTGTAACCCTTTACCTCATCTATCGCCTGACGACCTGACCGGCACGAACATCTGTCGCGCGAGCCAGGCGCAGGCCAGCGCAGCCATCAGGTGGCCCAGTGCCAACCAGAGGTAATCGTGGTTGTCGAGCGACAGCGGCTCCCGTCCTCCGAAATGCGGCGGCCCCATGATACCGAGCCGCAGGCCGAGCGCCGCGAGGGCGCAAAGCACAGCGCCCCAGTACGAAATAGCGCCGGTGCGGCGATGCCAGAATCCCATGACAAGGCCGGTAACCAGAGCCTGAGGGGCGCCGAGAACATAAGCGATGATCACTCCGAAAGCGAAGATGAAGCCGAACGCCTTGAGCGGGGACCCGATCTGCATCAGTTCCGGCAATTCGCCGAAGCTGAGCATGATCGGGATAATGGCCCCGATGAGCGGCCCCATGAGCGCGAACAGCGCCACGATGCCGGCAAAGCGTTTCCAGGAAGGCTGGTGCCACTGATCCGGCCCTGGAATTGGTTCAGTCGCCACTGCTTCCCTTTCCCGGTTTCAGAAATGCCAGGCGCTACCGGAATATCCGGCGCGCAGCCCAGGTGCAGAGGATCGTGGCGCCGATATAGGCGGGGAGCATCCCGCTTGTTCGGCTCAGCGTGACTCCATCGGCTGCAAATCGGTCACCCGCGTAAAGTAGCGGGACAAGCCAAACGACGAATGCTGCCCCACCGGCCGCCAACCAAGAGATTGTCCTGAACCGCCATTCCCAAAGCGCGGCGACCAAGCCGACCACGGCGGCTGCCGGAAAGCCGATCGAATAGGCATTCGGCACGCCGAAAAACATGCCGATCACGGCAATCTTCAGCAGTTCCAATACGCCCCCGGCCAAGTCGCTGATCGATGCCGGCGTTCCAGAGACTATCCCAAGCAGGACGAACCAGAGCAGAAAGGTCGCCAGACCGGCCAAGGGACCCGTCGCGGCGAAAAATGCGACAATTCCCACCGAGCCGTCCCAGTGGCTCTTGTCCTGCCCGCCTTTGACCTTTTCCACGATTTCCTCTCGCCTGTCGCCGGAATTGTCCGGCTACCGGAAGATCCGGCGCGCGATCCAGGTGCCGACAGCCGGCGCCAGCACATGCGCGGCAAGCAGCGCTCCGATCCATTGCACCAATCCTTGCGGTGGCACGACGGCGGTGGCTGCCAGCGACATCAGCAGCCAGAATGCGAGCGCGGCAACCAATGACATTCTCCACGAAATCCCGCCCTTGCGCCGGTCCCGGAACGCAACGACAAGCCCGACGTCAGCCGCCGATACGATCCCGTAGGCGTAGGCAAGGATCGCCGAGACAATGGTGCCGACCAACATGCCGCCCACGAACCGCCGGGCGATGTCATCGAAATTGCCAATCGCGATTTCGACGCCCACGGCATAGACGGTGAAAAGCCCGGTTACGCCGATCGCGCCCACCAGCGGTCCAAGCAAGGCATAAATGGCGACGATTCCGGCAAATCGCCCCCAGGATTGCGAACCGGGCCGAGGCCGGCCCGCCACGGTTTGGCTTTGCGTGTTCATTGGTTTTTCCCCATTTCGGAAGTGTTCGACACCGCTGGACGACCGAAGATCGCTCGCGCGAGGAGCCAGCACAGCCCGGCTGCGGCCATGTGGGACAACAGGATCGCGATCTGCGCGGCGCGTTCACCTTCCGACGCGGAGACGAGACCTGCCGACCGCAACGCTGCCAGAACGCCCAGCACCAGGGCGGCTCCGAGCGCGACGTAGAGTGAAATACTTCCCGTGCGCGCATCCCACGCAGCAATCGCAAGTCCGACCAGCGCTGCCGGGGCGGTGCCGACGATGTAGGAAATGGGCAGGCCGAACACGATGCCGAGCAGCATCACCCCCACGGCGAAACGGCCCTGATCCAGCCAACCGTCCGCGGCGAGACCCGAACCGAGGCCCAAAGCGGCAAGGAGAAGCGTAACCGCCAAGGCTCCGACCGGTGGGCCGAGCGCCACAAACACGGCGACGATGCCGACGAAGCGGCCGATGGAGGGCTGGGGCTTGCTGTCCTGGACCTGTCCAATATCTGTCATGCTGGCAGATTGAACGCCGGCTGGAAGGGCCGCACCCCCCCGTTCAGGGGGGTGTGGGATCGCCGGACATCCATACGCTCACGCCATGTCGGAGAGCTTTGCCAGCATCGTCACCGTGATCGCCTTCGCTGCCGGTCTTTTCTATGCGGCGGGCGGGCTCGTGCATATGCGTGCCCTGGTCATGGGCACGATGGTCGACAGCCTGCTCGCCGCGCTCGGAGACGGTGACGCCGGCAAGGAGCGTCGGCGCACGCGGATCATGACCCTCGGCGCAGCGCTGACCTTTGCCTCCGGGCTCTCGCTGGTGGCGATGTCGCGCTGGACGCTGCCGATCTTCGCCGTCAACGCAGCGCTTCAGGGCGCATACCTCCTCTGGGCGGCCCGGGCCTTCCCGCCGCGGGACCACAACGAGCGGCGGGGACGGCGCAGCACCGTTCGCGCTTTCCTCATCTATCTCGTGGCATTGGGCTTCGTGGTTGCGCTCGACCGGCTTGGCCTGTGGCGCATATGGTTCGAGCCTGCCCTTGTTGAGCTTGCGATCATCGTTGCATCGACACTCGCGGTTTCATGGTTTTTCCGGCGCGGCCTGCGCGCTCCGGGCAAGGTGGCTGTCCCGATGCACGCACCCGCCCCGCGGGCGGAAGCACCCGCCTCGCAGCCTGAAGCCCAGGACTCGCTGCCTCCGGAACGGTTGAGGCTGGCCCCTGAGTATCACTGTTCTCCCCTGTGGGATGACGAGCGCGGAAACATGCTCCTGCCCGGTGATCTGGCGTTGAGCCCCGAACTGGTGGCGCGGATAAACGCATGGGACGAGGGATTTCAGGCGACCTATCGCGAGGACAACCCGCTCGGCGCCGTTTTCCCGGATGTCGCGGCGGAACGTGCCTGGGTACGGGAAGGCTACGCCATCGCCGGCGATCTCGGGCGCGAATGGCCCGGACCACTCAGCGTGCAGATCTCCGCCCTCGACATGCTGATGCGCGATGCCCGGCACGATCTTTCACCATTGAGCCCGATGCCCGAAGATCGGGGGCAATGGATCGGGGAGCTTTGCGGCGTTGCGGAGATCGAGGCGGCGATCGAAAGGCTCGACGCGCTCTCGCGTGAAAGGGATGAACTGCCGGACTGGGATGGGGACAGCCGCGACGACATCGCCCGGACCCAGGAGCTGTTCCAGCGCATCCTCGCCCACGTTCCCGCGCGCTATATCGAGGATGTCGCTGCCGGGCTCGAAAGCCCGCAATGGGGCACGCGCGTCTATGTCGCGGGCGCGCTGGCCGGCCACGAGCACGCGATTGCGCTGCCGATCCTGCGCCATGCGCTGGCGCGCGAGAAAGACGAAACCGCCCGCCAACTGATCGCCATGACTCTGGCCAACGCCGAAAGCGAGGGACGATGACACGAAGCATATCCAACCGCATCGCCTGTCTCGCGCTGGCTCTCGCGGCCATGAGCGCGCCGGTTGCGCTGGCCCAGGACTTCTCGCCCTATTTCAAGACGACCGGCAGGGGCGCCTACGACCTGTATAACGACACAGTCCTCTGCAGCGCGGTGCTTGAGCGGGCGCTTGAGGCCGAGCCGGAGAGCGAACAGCTTCCGCTGCTTGAAAAGGGCATCGACTACACGGTCAATTTCGCGCTGTTCCTGCTCGAAACCGGCGATGTGGTCGATATGAGCGGGGCGATCCTCGCGCCAGACAACCTGCCCATCGACCGGCGCAATGCCCGCGCCGACTGGCAGGCCGTGCTCATTTCGCTCGAGGACGAGGGCGAGACCCCGGACGCCGAGATCGCCCGCTGCCTTCGCCTCTACGGGCATGACTGGGAATAGGCGCGTCTGCCTCCTACCCCCCTGAACAGGGGGGTGAGTGCAGTTCCGGCGGCCGATAACGTGCCGGCATGGTTTCGCAGACTGGAGGCTGGAGATGCGATTTCCTGGTTTGAGTATCGTCGCCACGGCCGCAATTGCAGCCGCCCTGTCTGCTCCTGCTGCGGCGCAGGAGTGGCATGCACGAGAAACCCCACTCATATCTGAGTCCGGCGCGTTATGTCTCATCAGCTCAGGGGAAGCGCTTCCGCATGTCGCGTTCACCTTCGAGCGGGAGAGGACCCGTTTCGGCCTCATTGCAGACGCGTTCTTTGACCGCAACGACATTCGCGAATATCACGGCACACTGCCGTCTGGCGCGTCATTAAGGCTAAGCTTGGGTAGCGATCCGTCATCGCCAGCCGCCGTGCTGGACATTGCCAACCGAGAAACCGGCCTGCGATTCCTTGAGCATTTCTTGGTCTCGGGCGATTTTTCCCTCACAGGCAATGGCGTCCACATCGAGATTCCTGCCTTGCCCAGCGCATCCAGCGAAATGGAGAACCTTCACCATTGCCTGAGGGAACTCGACAATGGCTGATCGTTCCTTCCGCTCGTTAACAGCGCTGTCCATCGGCGTTCTGCTCTCGGTCCTTCTTTCCGCCGCCCCCGCCTTCGCCCAGAACTTCGAGGACGGCCGCGCCGCCGCACAACAGGGCGATCCAGCTACAGCCATCGCGATCTGGACGCCATTGGCCGAGGCAGGCGATCCGGAAGCGCAGTACTGGCTGGCGGAATCCTTCTGGGGCGGATGGTGGGGCGTGCCCGAGAATCTCGAGCGAAGGGCCTTCTGGCATATGCAGGCCGCCGGGCAAGGCCATGTCCCGTCCTACGTGCAGTTAGGCCGGATGTACGAATTGGGGCATCACTTCGCGCAGGACGATCTCGCAGCCGTTGAGTGGTACACCCGCGCCGCCGAGGCCGGAAACGCGGATGGCCAATATGCGCTGGCCTTTTTCTATCAGGACGGTCGCGGCGCAGCACAAGATCTCGAACGGGCGCATGTCCTTTGGGAGACCGCCACCTTGCAGGGCCACGAAGGCGCAAGGCACGAGCTGTGTGAGAGATCTGGCCGCTTCTGCAATACTTGCGTCGCTGATCCCCAGACGTTCGAGATACGGCAATTACGGGGAAGCGACCCGATGTCATTTCTTGAGCAACAGGAGCTCATGACCGCCTCGTGGGCCTGGGACGATAACATCACCATCGAAGGAAAAACCTACAGGAAGTCTGGTCTGCCGCAGGTCCGCACCTTCGATGTACTCGAGTTCTTCGCCTTCAAGGACAAGGTGCCGTTCATGATCGAAACCGGAGATGGATCCGAGCCCAGCGTTATCTGGGCACTCTACAAGGGCATGACCTGCGAGGTGCAACCTTATCGGCTCGTCTTCTGAGCACTGACTTGGCGGCTCGAGCCTCCGTTCCGGGCCGAACTACAGGACCATTCACAACAAGAGGCTCTTGCGATGTTCAGTGTGGCCCCACGTGCGGCGATTATCGCGGCCTGCTCGCTTACCTTGTCGCTCGCCGCCGCACCGGCGCTTGCCGGCACGGTGACGCTCCAGTCCATGCAGTTCTCGGCCGGCAAGCCGGTGCCGCATCTCCACTACGAAGGCGAGGTCGTTGAGGGCGATCTGGAGCGGATTGCGGCCGCGGTCAGCCAGTATGTCGATTGCGACCCCAAAACGCTGCCCGATACGGGCGGGAACTGCGCCGTCATCACCATGACCAGCGAGGGCGGCAACTATGTCGAAGGATTGCGGATCGCGCATTTCTTCCGCGAGAACGCCATCGCCACCTGGGTGAAGACCGGCTCGTATTGCTATTCAGCCTGCGCTTTCGCCTTTCTCGGCGGTTCAGGCCATTCGTCCTGGCACGCGACGGGCGACTATATCGACCGCACCATCGAGCCGGGGGGCACGCTGGGCTTTCACGCGCCCTATGTTGTGGCGGACTCCCTTGGCGAGCTCGTCGCTCAATACGGCGTCCAGGAGGTGTTGGGCGCATCGCGGGAAAACATCGCCCTGATGATCGACCAGCTCGTCTACTGGAATGTCGATGACGGCGTTCTCTCACGCATCACCAGTATGGGCGCCGACGAGGCCTATACCGCGTCCACCGCGCAGGATCTCTATCTGCTGCGCACCGGCTTGCCGGACGCGCCGCGCCGTCTGTGGGCGCCCGACCCGGCCGAGGCGCTGCGCAATGCCTGCATGCGGCTGCTCGCCCATCATGAAGATGTCTGGCCCTATGACGTGCGCGATCGGCTTGCCGGCGAGATCGCTTACAATATCGGCACCGACGATCGCGGCTGGGCGCTGTCGGGATACCAGCTGACCGGCAATCCCGGCGGGCTGACCGTCAGCTACTGCGCCATCCACACCAGCGATGCACATCTTGGCGCCAATGCCGACATCGCGCTCTATTACGGCCCCGGCGTCGAAGGCCATATGCGCCCGGCGCTGACTTTCTTCCACCGGCCCGAGGGCTGGTCCACGCTGGGAACCGGCGGCACGGCCGCCCAACGCATTTTCCAGAAGGGCGGGATTGGCCACTTCTTCCTGCCGCCCGAGGCCGAGCTTGGCGGCGCCCACGCCCTGACCTGGCGGCTGGTGGGCGAGGATTTTCTGAAAACCGGCCGGTTGGGGCAATGAACCCCCTGAACAGGGGGGTGAGTGGCCGGCACGCTCCGGCTAGCGTGCGGGCATTCTTTTGCGGATTGGGGGGATAAGGATGCGCATTTCAGCGTTCGTTGCTGGGTTCAAAGCCACGTCAATTGCTAGCTTTGCTCTTGCGCTGCTCGGCGTCCTGCCAGCGCACGGCCAAGGCTGGGACAGCATGGCCGACCCCCAACAAAACAGTCTCGGCCACTCCTATTGCATGCTCTGGCAAGGTGACAGTCGGCCGATGATGCAATTCACCATCAGGGACGATGGGGCCCACTTTGTCGTCGTCGCTGCAAACGAATTTTCGGCGGTACCGCAAAACGGTGAGGCAACATTCCGCGTTCCTTCCGGCGAAATCATCATCCTCAAATACGCCGTTCCCCAGTCCGGCGTGATCCTGACGAGCTTCACTCAGTCCGCGTTCGCGCAATTTCTGCATCATTTCGAGAGGCCGGGCGAATTCTACATTTCCGTCGACGGAAAGCGCGTCGACTTCACCGCAACCGAAACAGCGCCGATGATTGCCACGCTTTGGCAATGTGCGGCTGCGCTTGAGTGACCCGAGCAATGTGGAACATGCCTATGGCAAACCGAATTCTGATCGCCATCCTCACGACCCTTTGCCTGTCGTCCACCCAAGCTGCGGCGCAGGATTTCGCCCGTGGACTTGCTGCCTATGACAGCGGTGACTACGAAACCGCGCTCGCCAATATTCACCCTCTTGCAGAGTTGGGAGGCATGGCGGCTCAATACCAACTCGGGCTGATGTATGCTGGTGGTCACGGGGTCGAGCAGGATCATGTTCAGGCCGTGCATTGGTTTGGCAAGGCGGCTGAGCAGGGCAATCCTGATGCGCAGTACGAACTGGCGATCGCTATCAATAATGGCCTGGGCATCGAAAAAGATCTTGAGCTGTCATACCGGTGGCTCTGTACAGCTGCACTGAACGGCCATGAGGCGGCGGACGAGTTGGCATGGGACATGAACGTACTCTGTGTGGCAGAATGAGGTACATCTCTCTGATCCTCGCATTTGCTGCACTCCTCCAAGCATCCGCTCAAGCCGCGCCGCCGGATAGCGAGGCATTCGTCGCGGCCTTCGGCGAAGTCTGCATCCCTGAGCGGCTCAGCTACAAGGGTACGCTCGCCCTGGCCGAAGATCTCGGCTGGCGACACGTCGTGCCCGGAGAGAATGCCGACTATGACCGCTTCATTGCCTATTCCGACGCCCTTCTGGCTGGGGAGGTCGCGGAGGACCCGGACTTAATCGAGGAAACGGGCAACGCGTGGTTCACCCGCGAGATTGGTGGGCGGCCGCATCTTCTGGCGGTCAGCTACCAGCTGTCGCAATATCTCGATGCACTGGGCTGCTATCTCTACGATTTCGCTGCGACCGCTCCAATCGACCCGGAGCCGGTGACGCGGCTGCTTAGCCAGCCCATCGCCCACACCACCGATGGCGGCGATCCATTCTACGCCGTCGATCCGGCCGTTCTCGTCACCACCGTCTGGGGGCCGTCGCCCCGCCTGCCGCGCACACTCGACACATACCTGACCTTCATCCCCCAAGGCAGCGAGGTGGCCGCGCAGACGGGCTTCACCGGGCTGATGCTCAAATTCTCGACCTCGCTGCCCGACCGCGAGGAGTGGCAAGAATGAGCCGGTGCCATTTTCGCTTCGCGATGCGCTGCCCATCCCTGACATTCCTTGGTCGGGTGATGGGCGCGTTCGTCAGTTCAACGAAACGCAATTAAGCGTCGTGCAATCACGAGAGCAGCAAATGGGGCAAGAATTTTCCTATCGACCTGCGCCGCTGGGAAGGGCGGTGAAGATCAGCATCGGGCCGAACCGGATCACTGCGAGAGGGCTCTGGTCGGTTGATCTCTCGGATCTCGATCAGGCGGCCTTCGTTCATACGCGCCTTGGCGGCAATCAGATGATCCGACTTGATCTTTACACCGGCAATGGCCGTCATTCGGTGTCATATAATGGGAGCATGGCGGGGATGGAAGCCAATGAAGATGCGCGGCAGCACCGCGCTGCCATGATTGCCACATTGCACGCGCTTTCGAGGGTTCGTCCCGAAATGCGGGTTGCACTCGGGGCGGTGCAAGGTGCCCGCTGGGGAATGTTCGCGGTCGGCGCCGGAGCCGTCCTGCTTGGGGCTGGTCTCTTGGTCGCCGCCGTCGCCACCGGGGTGTCGGGTGACCGGCTCGTTGCGGCAGCCACGCCGGTCGTTCTGCTGCTGACGCTTGGTGTTTTTCTGATCGCAAGCTACGGGTCGTGGCGTGACCGCCCCCAAATCGATCCGGTGGACCTTGCCAACACGCTCGCAGAAACGGCAACAGGATCACCTACACCACGCTCCGCGCCAGACGAGCGGTCACAATGAACCGCCTGATCTCGACATTGACCGTCATTCTGTTTCCCGTCGCTGCAATGGCCCAGACGCCGGTAGTTGGCCCCGCAACCTGCGAGGCCGAGCGGGCCGTCTATGAAATGACCGCCCCCGATACCGACGAGGTCTGGCGCATCGGGCTCGTTCCGGCCCGCAACATGGCCTCCATCGCCTCCGATCTTTATCTCAAGCTCACCACGCCGCAGCGCGACTACTGGTTCACCTTCTCCGTCTCCCAGGGCTATTCCGGCATATCCGTCTTTCCCGTCACCGACCCCTATGCGGATAGCGGCCCACGCGACCTGCTCGGCCCGCCCTTCGGCGCCAACGCCGATGGTGTCACCGATCGCGACATCCTGGGCGCCCTGCGCTTTCTCACGCTCGACGCCGAACTCAACATTGCGTTCGAGCCTCCCATGAGCGGCGAGGAGGCGCCGCCTTACATCATGCTGCCCGAGATCGGCCGCGCACTCTGGTATGATGCCGCGGCGCTGACCGACGATGAAACTGCCGACCGCGATCCGATGCCGCGCGGCGTGTTCAGGCGCACGGGGTGCCTGGTCGCTCCGCATCCGACAGCCCGGCCATGAGGTGGAACTCTGCCGAAGCGCGAAGGGATGGAAACCGGTGGCGATAGGTGGGTGCAAACCGGGTGACAGGTCGCCGCCGCCGGTTCCGCCATACTGGTTCGATGGCATGACAGGCGGAGAGACGCCGCCCGGCATCGCCGCCGCCGCCGCGCTCGACGATTTCGCAGATGCGCTGGGCAATGCCCCGCGCTGGCTGCTGGAAACGGGCGGCGGCGGCGCGACAACGCTACGGATTTGCGCGCACCGCCAGGGGGAACGCCTCGAAATCCTGGCAGAGCTGGCCGGCGGGCCTGTGCAGATTGTCCTTGAACCGCACGCTTCGGGCTGGCTGTCGATTGCCGCTGTGTGTAGCGGCCAAGAGGTCTTTCGCGCCTGGCTCGACCGCCCCTATGAAGAATACGAGTTCTGGCCCGAAGGAGCGGCGATCCCAGCAGGCAGGACGATCGATCCACCGGGGCGCATCGGCAAGCGGCGCAACTGGATCAACCTCTCGGCAGCGGCATGGCCGCAATTGGCACGATTCGCCAATGCGGCCGGCATCGTGGCGGCAATTGAAGCGGAAGCGCAGACGATGGGAAGGCCCGACAGCCCATGACGATGGCAAGGTATGGGCGCTCGATACGCACCGCATTGGCCACCGCCGCGATGCTGGCGCTTTCCGGCTGCTACGAGACGCAGCTCCCGATCGTCACCCAGCAGAACGCCCACGCCAGCCCAGTGATACCGGACGGCCGATATTGCGAGATGACTTTCGAGGATGCCCGCCCGGTCACGGGGATTGGTCAGTGCATCACCCTGACCTGGGTGGACGGAGCCAATGGCTGGCGCACCGACACTCTTCTGCTTCCGGGCGACGAGCACGGTGTTTCCATACGCGCCCGCAAGCTGGGTCACGGAAACGATGCGGTCGGCCTCAGCGGCTTCTTCATGTTGCAAGCCGGCCCGCAACCACGTCAGGTCACTATAGGCGGGCGCACGGTTCCAGTCGCAACGGCCCGCCTGATGGCGGTGCTGAGACGAGGTGACACGTTCGCCGTTATCGACAGACATCTCCCGCAAGCTCCCGTCATCGAGCGCGCGCACGAGCAGGGTATCGGCCTCGCGCCAGGCGAGATCAGGCTGACCATCCCGTCCGTCAACGCTTTGTCCTCTGAGAGGAGGGCAGACCTCGTCGGCGCCTGGCTGGCGCGCGAACTGGCCCACGAGGTCCATGCCGCCGCCTTTCCCGGGGCGGAGCCGGAAAGGAATGCGATCCGAATCTTCGTCCCTGGCGACGTCGCCGACAGGGAGGGGCCGGATGGGCTGGCCGCGCGCGCCCGGACGATGCTCGATGCGGTGGTGTTCGAGGCTGGTGTTCTCAATCAGGCGCTGGGTCTCGGCCTTCCGCCGGCCCGGATCGACCCCGACATACTCAATCGGACGACACCGTCAGTATCGCCCGCGCCTTCCTCTGCACCCGCAGCGCCCGCGGCGCCAGGGACGCCCGCCCCGCCATCACCGGCGCAACCCGAACCTCCTGCCCTCGCTGCGGCTGTCCATGCGGCTGTCCAAGAGCACTATGACAAGTATCGGCATTGTATGGGCTTGCTGGACGGCGCCCGGTCATATGCAACCATTCTGTCAGTGTATCTGGGAGACATGGCAAGGGAAGCGCGCTGGGCCGGTCACGCGGCGACAGCCGCCGATTTGGAAGGGCTGAGGGAGACGGCAGATAATGAAGCGGCCGTGCTCGCCACACTCCAGGCGCATTGGGAAGATCTGGGCGAACGATTCGAGGCCCTCGGGGCAGACCGGCAAGTGGGCGAAATCAGCTTCCTTCTCGGCAAGACCGAGTTCAGCATACCCAACCAGGACCGCTTATGGTCCGGTGGTGGGGAATTGAGCGCCGCCATTCGAAAATTGCGGACCAACAGAGACGCCGTGATGGCCTGCTTCAGTTCAATCCGCGACCCGTCCGCGCGGTAATCACGGCCAGGACGTCCCAGGGAACAGCGGCAGGCGTGGTATTGGATCACTGGCTATTCAAAGCAGCGCGAGCGGTGCGATGGTCTGGAAACGGTGCATCCAGGGCAACACGCTGCGAAGGGACGCAAATATCCATCATTACAAAATAATGGAACGTGCCGGCCTCCGGCGTTTCTATCGGCTCGGCGCCCGTTTCGCCGGCCACCTGACGATCCTCGAGGAACAATTCCACTCTTTGCGATTGCAAGGTCCGTTCCCGGCAATCCACACGCATCAATTTGGCAGCAGCATCGAAGGATATATCACGGACCGTGCGGATGGACTTAAAGAAGGTCCACATCCAGACATCCACCGGTGTCTCCGGCGCAGCTTCCGGTAACTCACCGGCTATCATTGTAGCCATCGTCGGGTTTGAAGCGTTCGAATGAAGCGACGAGAACATATGAGAACATACTGACTACAAGTCCTTCGTGTTCGTTGCGGAACGGTCTTGATCGCTATGTCAGATATTCAATGCGCCGCTTCACTCAGGTCACCGGCTGCGCCAGTGGTACTGACAGAATCAACGCCACCAGTTCCGCCTGCCTTTGCACGCCGGTCTTGGAGAAGATGTTTCGCAGATGGAATGCGACGGTCGTGCCCGAGATCGCCAACCGGTCTGCGACCTGGCTGCGGCGCAGCCCTTCAGCCAGCAAACACGCAACCTGGGCTTCCATCGGCGTCAGGCCGAACAACTGGCCAAGGGTCGCAGTGTCAATAGGGGGCTTGCTGTCTGTGCCGCTCAGTATCAGCATGGTAACCGCCTCATCATGGTGCGAGTGCGCTGGAAGCGACATCCCGATAACCATGAGCTGGCCCCCATCGTCCAACCGCAACCCCGTCGGGGCCATCCCGCCACCCGGAGCTAATCCCGCAATCAACGCCGACAGCTTCCGGCCATCTACGCCGCTGGCGGTAATACGTCCACTCAGCGAGATGCCGGCTGCGCCCGACAAGCTTTGGGCGAGTGGATTGGCATGGACCACGCCGCCATTAGCATCGAGCAGCACCACGCCAAGAGCCAGGCGGTCCAGGGCGGCCAGGCCGGACCGGTCTCCCGGCATTGCGCGCAACCTTTGCATCCGGTTCAGGCGCGCTTCGACGATTGCACGAAGCAGGTCGTAATCAATGGGCTTGGTCACATAATCGTCGGCCCCCGCCATGCGCCCATCGATTACCTGCTGGCGTGAGGACAGGGCAGTCAGAAAGACAAAGGGCACGTCATCAAGATCGGGTCTCGTCTGACGCAAATAGGACATGAACCTCTTGCCGTCCATGCCGGGCATCAGGATGTCACAGAGGATCAGATCGGGGCGCTGCCTTTCCAGACAGGCCAGCGCCTCGCGCGCATCTCCGACGGCGCTCACAATATAGCCGGCCTCCTGCAACTCGAAGGCGATGTCATCGCGCAAGGATGGCTCATCCTCGACACACAGGATCAGTGGCGCGGTCATGCGGAGGCCTCCCTCGGCAGGTAAAGCGCGACTGTCAGGCCCCCTCCGTCACGCTGCATCAAGGTCACCTCGCCACGCTGCATTCGGGCCAGATGGCGCGCAAGCGTCAGCCCCAATCCGGAGCCGGGCAAAGTCTCGTGCCCGCTGCCTCGGTAGAACCTGTCAAAAGCACACTCAATCTCTTCGGGCGACATACCCCTCCCTCTGTCCTCGATCCGACAGACGATGCAGTCCCGCGACTGAAAAACACTCACATCGACGCGGCAATCGGGCGGAGAATACAAGAGCGCATTGCGCAGGAGGTTGGACAGGATTTCGGCGGTCAGCATCGGATCGCACAGCGCGACAGTTGGTTCTGTTTGCACCGACTGCCGAATACGGGCCGGGTCGCGGTCCCACGCCGTCGCCATCAGGTCATCAATGACTGAAGATACAAGATCGTTTAGGTCATGGGCGCGCAGGCTAGGAAGAACCGCATCGCGTTCCAGCCGGGACATCATCAATGCGGTATCTGTCAACTTCACGAGCCGCGCGACCGCCTCACGGGACACCGCCGCCTTTTCCGAGATCAGTTCTGGTGGAACCGGGCCGCCGCTGCGCCGCGTCAGGCGGTGCATCGCGCTGTCGATTACGGCTAGCGGCGTGCGGAACTGATGGGCAATCAGGTCGGCGAACCGGCGGTGGTTCTCGGCGGTTTCGCGTTCGCGTTCCAGATCGCTGGCGAGCTTCTCAGCCCGCAGGTGGTCCAGCTGTCCGCTCATCAGCCGCCTCTCACGATCGATCAGGATTGCCACCAGCCCCAATCCCGCTACAGCAGCCCCCAGCACTGACATCAGCGCAAGCAAATGCAGGTGCCTCAGGCTGTCCAGGCGCGTGGCCTGACTCTGCCATTCATGGGACATCACCAGACTCGCCTTGGTCCTTAGTGCAGCGACCAGCGCCGTGACATGTGCCCGCAGCGCGGCCGGATCGGCACCTTGCGCGGGGTCAAGCGCCAGAAGCCCACTGCGCCAGCGTGCAAGTGTTTCGGACACTCCCGCATTCTCGAGAAAGCGACGTTGCGGCCCATCTTCCAACAGCGTCAGCCGCGAAACCAATATATCAAAACGGGTCTGGATCTGTTGTGGCGCTGCCTCATCCGAGAGCGCCAGCGCAAGGTTCAAGGCCTCGATCTGCGTCTGGCCAAAGACCCAGATCATGTTCTCGGTTGCGGCAATGCGCATCTGGCGTTCCAGCACCACAAGCTGCCACGCAGCCAGCGCCAACAGGCCCAGGCAGATCGCCACCAGCCCACCAAGCCACAGATAGCGGGCCCGCCCGCCTGTGCCGGTCATTGCACATGCAGCGCGACAAGCTGCCAGACCCATCGCATGTCATACCGTATATCGGCCAGAACGCCGTGATTGTCGCGCGGATAGACGATCCAGACTGGACCCTTGTCACGCGGGGTCAGAGGCACGTCATCCATGTAAAGCGCGGCTAGAACATCAAACCGGTGAAAATCCTCGACAGGTATATCGACGACATAGTCGTTCAACGCTGTCGCGCGCACACTACTTCCCTCGGCTCCGGCATGGGCGAGGACGTCTCGCATCAGCACACCGCGGAACTCCGGCCTGCCATCTGTGACGCTGGTCGATGTCGAAAACTCATGCCAGTCCATCGTATCGAAATCCGCGCGCGTCATCTCCACTCTGCCGTCCGTGACCGCGCCGGTCAGGGTCAGCAGGACGTCCTCGGCAGCCGCTGGTACGGCCATGAACACAAGTGCCGTCATCAACGCGGTCTGAACGATGTGATACCGCAAGCTCATCACCACAACCCAAAATGAAAACCAGGTTCCGGACTGAACTCTATCACAGGAGACTACATGTTCCCCGTTCAAACGAACGGGGCGGCCAGTCTTGAGCAGAACTAAACTCGGAATCAAACAGCAGGAGGATCTACGCTTGACCATCTTCTCGACCATGCGAAGAGCGGGCATACCTGTTCTGGCCTGTCTTCTGGCGCTGCCGGCGCTGGCCGACGAGCCTGGAGGGCTGGTTACCGGCAGTTTTGGCGATCAGCCGCTGGAGCTGACTGTTGCCCCCGAATTGTCCGGCGCGACGATCATCGGCAACTATGCCGATGCCTCCTTGCTTGCCTCACAGATGGAGGGCGATCAGGGGCCGGTCAATCTGGAACTGACGATCAATGGCGAATTGCCCGCGCCCGGCGAAATGGCGCTGACGATCACCTTTGCGCGCGACATGGGACGGAATTGGACCGGCGATCAGGACAGCCTGACACTGACCCTGGAGGAATTCACGCCGGGCGACGGGATTGTCGCCTTGAAGGGCACGCTCACCGGGCAAGTCAGTGGCGGCCCCTCATCCGAAACCCGGCCCGTCACCTTCAGCTTCGACACCCGGCTTGAAGAGCTTGACTGAGATGGCTGGACCCGCCTTTGCCCGAACTGCGGCCCTGCTGCTGATCGCTACGGCAACCTCAGCACTGGCCGGTGAACCGTCCAACCCGGTCTGCCACGCGGACGTCCATCGCGCCGGTAATTTTGACCTGCGACAGATTGGTCCGCTGATCGCGGGAACGTGGACCGAAGCCGCCATCGGAACGAGTGTGGCAATAGGCGTTCAGGAGAGCACCTTCGAGATCATTTATGATCGGAACCGCAACCGATTGTATCTGGGTTCGGACGGCATTCAGACCGAACTGGTGCCGGTTCGAGGTGGCAACAAGCCGCTGCGCTTTGACTTTGTGCGTGGCGAGGCAATGGACCCGCAGTTTTATATGTTGACTTCAACGGGTTCCGAGCCCGGCGCGGAGCCTTGGGAATGGGCGTTGGTTCAGGATTGCCAGATTGCCTCGGCGCCGCAATTCGAATGGCAATTCGGCACCGGTGCGCGGCGCTCGGACGGGATCATCAGTTTCTTCTCGGCCAATGAGGCGATGGGAACAAAACGCAATTCGGCGCGGGGCGTCCGCGAACAGCTGATCAGCCGATAGGAATGCCAATGAAGGTGCTTGTCCCGCTTGTCCTGGCCCTCGGAATCGCAACCCCCGCTGGTGCATTGGACGCCATCGGCGAGATCGGGGCAAACTTGGACGGTGAAGAACTGAACTGGCAGGTGATGCGTCAGGATGATGGCTCGGCGATGGTGCAGATCACCGATATCGGCCCGCTGACCATGATCGAACTGCATGCACTTGGTGACGGCAGCATTTCTATCGGCCTGATCTTTCACGGCAAGCCTTCCGGAGATACGCCGCCCGCCGGTCTGACCATCGACATGCGGCCCGATCGCGGGGCGATGGCGGGCGCGGTCTGGGAAAGCGAGGAAGAGCCGCCGCAGATGTCGATCGACCTGCTGGATCTTGAGGATGAAGGCCGCATCCAGGCCAGCTTTGCGGCAACCCTATGCCGCCGGGATGCCCCGGACGACTGTCGCGACGTCGAGGGGCGGATCGACACGTCGTTGGGTGCAGGCCCATGACACTGGCCGAGTTTCTGGCTGATCCGCTGCGCGTGACGCAAATCTCCGACAGCGTGCTGGAGATCGAGAATCGTCCGGTCCGGCGGGCGGTGATTGCTGCGGCGGTGATATTGGTGGCGATCGCGGCGGGCCTGGCAGCCATCGGGGATGGTGCGACCGGAACGGGGATCATCGTGCTTGCCGTGGTGGGCCTGATCGGTTGGCTCTACATGCACGAGTTGGTGCAGCTGACTCAACTGAGCCTGGACAGGCATGCCGGTCTTGTCCGGCTGCGTGTGACCACATTGCGCGGGCGGCGTGAAGATACATTCGCACTCTCTGACCTGCACAAGCTGGAAAGCGTCGCGCACTATGGCACGGCGGCAGGAAACGATGAGACCCGGCTGGTGCTGATTTGCGGATCGGAACCAGAGCGGCGCGAGATCATAGTGCCCATGTTCCGCCCGGATCCCGAAGAAGTGGCGCATCTGACGGGCGTCGTCAATGGCTGGCTTTCCCGCCAGGGAAAGGGAAACCCGTCATGAGTATTGAGACGAATACGCCCGAACGACTGGAACTGGAATTGGCGATACCGCGCTTTATCCTGTGGTTCGTCATGCTGCCTGTCCTGCCGATCACCCTGATCGGGCTGGCCAATCTGATCGGGGGAGAAATCCTGACCGCGCTGGTGCTGCTGGTCGGGCTGAACGGGGCCTTTCTCGCGGGATATATCGCCCTGTCCGAGCGCACACGGCTCAGGTTGGACGCAGGGTCGGGGCTGGTCAGCATCATCCGGACATCGCGCCTCGGCACGCGTCAGCGGGACTATCCGCTCGAGGCGCTCGACAGTGCCGAACTTGACCGCAGCCATACCTCGCGAGAGGACCGCAGCACCTCGAAGGTGGTTCTGGTTTTTCGCAACACCCGCCCGGCAACACGGGTTCCGTTGTCACGTTGGGGCGTATCGGGCGATGGACCTGGGCAGGTCGCCAATGACATCAATGCCTGGCTGCGACGCCATTTCGGGGGCGAACAGACTGCCCCCGCATCTCAACCTTCAAGCTGATTGCCCCAAAAGGAACCGGAGCCATGTGGGATTTCAATATCGGACAAGCTCTCGGACTGTTGGGCCGAACATTGCCTTTCGTGCTCCTGCGTGCCGCCGTCTATTTCGGAATCACACTGGCCTATATTCTGGCCACCGGCGCCGGTATCGGGGTCGGCTGGGGCGTTGGCGCCTTCGGGGATGACGAGTTCCGCGCGACCGCGATGGCTTGGGGCGGCATTGCCGGCTTTGGCCTGACCGGCGCTGTAATGTACTGGCTTCGGGAATACATTCTCTACATCGTCAAGGCAGGCCATGTCGCGGTTCTTGTCGAACTGATTGACGGCAAGCCCCTGCCGGAAGGACGCGGCCAGATCGCCCATGCAACGGCCGTGGTGAAGGGGCGCTTCGGCCAGGCCTCACTGCTCTTCGCGCTGGACCAACTGGTCAAGGGAGTCATTCGCGCCGTCATCGGCCTTGTGCGCGGTGTATTGTCCATCCTGCCGATCCCCTATGTCCGGCAGTTGATGGGCATTGTGCAGGCCTTCCTGCGCGTGGCGGTGGGCTTCATCGATGAGGTGATCCTCGCCCATGCCATCCGCACCCGCTCGACCGATCCCTGGGGATCCGCACGCGAGGCGCTGGTGCTATATGGCCAGAACTGGAAGGCGATGCTCCGGAACGCCGCCTGGCTGACGCTCTTCACCTATGGTCTCGCCTTCCTGATCTTCCTCGTGATGCTCGCCCCGGCAGCGGCACTGGTCTACGTCATGCCCGGCGCCTGGTCGGCGGGCGGCTTCGTTTTCGCGTTGCTGTTCGCCTGGAGCGTCAAGGCTGCCTTTCTCGAGCCCTTCGCCGTCACCTGCCTGATGCAGGTCTATTTCAGGATCACCGATGGCCAGGAGCCCGACCCTGAGTGGGATGCGCGGCTGGAGCAGATGTCCTCACATTTCCGCAAGCTGAAAGAGCGCGCCGGTGCCCGCTTCGGGACAGCGCGCGATGGAGAAGCCGCATGAGATCTCTTGTGACCGCCGGGCTTATCGCCCTGACATCCGCCCTTGCGCCGGCGGCGCTTGCCCAGGAGCGCCCCAGCACGATCCTTGTTTTGGACGCCTCGGGGTCGATGTGGGGGCAGATCGATGGGATAAACAAAATCACCATCGCGCGCGATGTCGTCGGGGACATTGTGTCGGATTTCCCCGCCGATCAGAATCTCGGTTTCGTCACCTATGGCCATCGCGAGCGCGGGCAATGCGCGGATATCGAAACCTTGGTCGAACCCGCGCCCGGCACTGCGGCAGAGATCGCCGGCATCGTTGAAGGGTTGAACCCGCGGGGCATGACCCCGATGACCGATGCCGTCATCACCGCGGCTCAGGCGTTGCGCCACACCGAACAGGCGGCGACGGTGATCCTGGTTTCCGATGGGATCGAGACCTGCAATCCTGATCCTTGCGCCGCCGCCCGCGCATTGGAAGAAGCGGGCGTAGATTTTACCGCCCATGTCATCGGCTTCGACGTGCGGGGCGAAGCCGATGCCCTGTTGCAGATGCAATGCATCGCCGAGGAAACCGGCGGCCGCTTCCTGACTGCCGACAATGCCCAGGAACTCAACGAAGCCTTGCGCGAGGTCACTGCCGCGCCGGCCTCAGGGAGTTTCACCTTCACCGCAAATCTCGGAGGCGAGGAGATCGGCGACGACACCGTCTGGGAGCGGCCAGTAGCGCCACTGGAGCTGCCACTTCTGTCCGACGAGGTGATCTGGGAGATATCGGATACTTCGTTCAACAGGGTGCAGACCGGCACCGCGAACCCTTTCACCACGGATCTTCCGTTCGGCGACTATATCGTAACGGTGCATTCGACGGCGCAGGACGACTTCTCGCAGACCGAGGCCAGTTTGGCGTTGGACAGCGCGCGCAATGTCCACGCCATTTTCCCGCCCATCACGTCGCAACAGCCCACCGCCCAGGTCTTTGGCCCTGCACAAACCCTGGTTGGCTCCGCGTTTACGGTGAGCTGGGAAGGTGAGGGTCTGGCTCCACGTGATTATGTGACAATTGTCCCCGCCGACGCCGAAGACGGAGCCTATGCGGATTATGACCGGCTAGAGAACCGTACCGAAGGCGAGCTTCGTGCACCTGCCGAGCCCGGCCTCTACGAAGTGCGTCTGCAACTGGACGCGGGTGACCGCGTGCTCGCCCGCACCCCGGTCGAAGTTGTTGATGCCGAGGTTACTGTCTCGGCGCCAGCCCAGGTCGTTGTCGGGTCGGCATTCCCGGTCACCTGGCAGGGCGAGGGCCTGCACCCGCGCGACTACGTGACAATCGTTCCCGCCGGTTCGGCGGACGGCACCTATGCCGACTACGATCGCATGCAAGGTCGGAGCGAGGGCGAGCTGCGGGCGCCTGCCGAGCCTGGCCTCTACGAAGTGCGCCTGCAATTGGACGTGGGGGACCGCGTGCTCGCCCGCACCCCGGTCGAGGTGGTCGATGCCGAGGTTGCTGTCTCCGCGCCGGCTCAGGTCGTTGTCGGGTCGGCTTTCCCGGTCACCTGGCAGGGTGAGGGCCTGCACCCGCGCGACTACGTGACGATCGTTCCCGCCGGCTCGGCGGACGGCACCTATGCCGATTACGATCGCATGCAAGGTCGGAGCGAGGGCGAGCTTCGCGCGCCTGCCGAGCCCGGCCTCTACGAGGTGCGCCTGCAATTGGACGCGGGGGACCGCGTGCTCGCCCGCACCCCGGTCGAGGTGGTCGATGCAGAGGTCACGGTTTCCGCGTCGGCCCAGGTCGTTGTCGGTTCGGCGTTCCCGGTCACCTGGCAGGGTGAGGGCCTGCACCCGCGCGACTACGTGACGATCGTTCCCGCCGGCTCGGCGGACGGCACCTATGCCGACTACGATCGCATGCAAGATCGGAGCGAAGGCGAGCTTCGCGCGCCTGCCGAGCCTGGCCTCTATGAGGTGCGCCTGCAATTGGACGCGGGGGATCGCGTGCTCGCCCGCACCCCGGTCGAGGTGATGGATGGTAATGTTTCGCTTGACGGACCGGACAGGGCGCGGGCCGGCGCCGAGATCACGCTATCCTGGACCGGTGCCATACATCCGCGCGACTACATAGCCATCGTTCCCGGCGGCACACCGGACGGCGAGCAAAGTGGCTATCGCCGTATTCAGGACGAAGATCAGGCCACGTTCACTGCACCCGCGGAGCCTGGTGCCTATGAAATCCGCTACCATTTGGACCGCGGCGATCGGGTCATGGCCCGGCGACCGCTCGAGGTGCTGGCGGCGGATGCGCCGATAGACGAGGGTGCCGGGCTTATGGTTCCTGGTACAGCAAGGCCGGGCGATATCGTTACAGTTTCGTGGACAATCGAAGCTGGCGATGCCGACCGGCGCGTGGCGCTGGCACGAGCTGATGCGCCCGACTTTACCTGGATTACAGTCCATCACGTGGGCGACGAAACCGAAACGGTAATCAAGCTCCCGGACGAGCCGGGACAATACGAAGTGCGGTTTCTCGACCTTCAAAGCCAGAGCGTTCTCGGACGCGCGATGATCACGCTCGGCGAATGAACTACGACAATTTCAAAGAATCGGGAGCACTCACGACCATGCTCAGATCAGCCATCGCTGCATTTGGCTTTCTCGCCCTTGTCGTACCCGTCATCGCTGCAGAACCGGGGGGAGCGGCGTCAGGGACGATCGCAGGCGAAGAGATAGAACTGTCGGTCTGGACAGAGCAGTCCGACTTCACGTCTTCAAGTTTTTCGATCTATTTTCAAGCACCGGCACTGAGAGAGCGCGGCCTGGGCTGTTGACCGGCGTGGAATAAGGACCCCGCTTCTGGGGTGATCGGCGTCCAAAAGGGACCCCACCGACCGGGGGTTGGTCCATTGTGCTTCCGAGGATTATCGGAGGCCGAGCGCGGGATGCTGATCGTGGAGACAATCGCAAAAATCAGGCGGCTGCATTTTACCGAGGGCAAGGGGATCAAGACGATCTGCCGCGACCTGAAGCTGTCGAAGAAGGTGGTGCGCAAGGTGATCCGCACCGGGATAACGGAGTTCACCTACAGCCGGACGGTTCAGCCACGCCCGAAGCTGGGTGCCTGGCTTGAGGAACTGAGCCGGCTGTTGGCGATCAATGCGGCTCGTGGGCGCCGGGAACGCCTGACGCTGATCCAGATCTACGAGGAACTGCGCGGCCTTGGCTATGAAGGCGGGTATGATGCGGTCCGCCGCTACGCCTCGGTCTGGGCGCGCACTCAAAGCTCCGGTGCCTCTTCCGCCTTCGTGCCGCTGAGTTTTGCCCCCGGCGAAGCCTATCAGTTCGACTGGAGCCACGAGGTTGTCCTGATCGATGGGGCGACCACCACGATCAAGGTGGCGCATGTTCGCCTGTGCCACAGCCGGATGTTCTTCGTGCGGGCCTATCCTCGCGAGACGCAGGAGATGGTGTTCGATGCCCATGATCGGGCTTTCGCCTTCTTCAAGGGCACCTGCACCCGCGGGATCTACGACAATATGAAGACGGCGGTGGAGACCATCTTCGTCGGCAAGGAACGCCTCTACAATCGTCGGTTCCTGCAGATGGCCAGCCATTATCTGGTCGAGCCCGTCGCCTGCACCCCGGCCTCGGGCTGGGAGAAGGGTCAGGTGGAGAGCCAGGTCGGCACGGTCCGCCAACGGTTCTTCTCACCCCGGGTCAGGGTCAAGAGCTACGAGGAACTGAATGCCTGGCTGCTGGACAAGTGCATCGCCTCGGCCAGGAGCAGCAAGCATCCCGAACTGACGGACAAGACCGTCTGGGAAGTCTTTCAGCAAGAGCGCCCGCACCTCGTCCCTTATGCCGGGCGCTTCGACGGCTTCCACTCGCTGCCTGCGGCGGTATCGAAGACCTGCCTCGTGCGGTTCGACAACAACAAATACTCGGTCGCGGCGACGGCTGTCGGGCGGCCGGTCGAGATCCGGGCCTATGCGGAGCGGATCGAGATCCGGCAGGAAGGGCGGCTGGTCGGGGATCACCCCCGTCACTTCGGGCGGGGCCGGGCAATCTACAATCCCTGGCACTATGTGCCTGTCCTGCTTCGCAAACCCGGGGCGCTGCGCAATGGCGCACCGTTCAAGGACTGGGTTCTGCCCGGCGCCCTCGAGCAGATCCGCCGCAAGTTGCAGGGGTCGTCGGATGGCGACCGCCAGATGGTGAAGATCCTCGGCGCCGTGCTGACGGAGGGGGTTCCCGCCGTGCAGAAGGCCTGTGCCGAAGCGCTCTCGCAGGGCGTCCACTCCGCCGATGTGATCCTCAACATCCTGTCCCGCAGGCGCGACCCGGAGCCGCCACCCTTGCTGCTCACCTCTCCGGCCCTGCGCCTGACCCATGAACCGAAGGCAGACTGTGCCCGCTATGACCTGCTGCGGAGGGCCGGCTGATGGATCGTGCAGAGATCATGGCAGCGATGGGCGAACTGAAGCTCTACGGCATGCGCGCCGCCTACGACGAACTCATGGCGGTGGCTGTGCGCCGTCAGCATGAACCCCGCCAGATCGTTGGTGATCTTTTGGCCGCCGAGATCAACGAGAAGAAGGCGCGGTCGGTCAAATACCAGATCACCACCGCCAAGCTGCCCTATGCCCGGGAGATCGAGGAGTTCACCTTCGATGATACGCCGATCAACGAGACGCTGGTGCGCGATCTGACCAGCGGGGAATTCCTCAGCCAGCAGCGCAATGTCGTGCTGGTTGGTGGCACCGGGACCGGCAAGACCCATATCTCCGTGGCGATCGCGCGAGCCGTCATCCGCAACGGCGCCCGGGGCCGCTTCTTCAATGTTGTGGATCTCGTGAACAGGCTGGAGGCCGAGGTCCGTGCAGGGCGGGCGGGCCGCCTGGCCGAACATCTCATGCGACTCGACTTCGTCATCCTCGATGAACTCGGCTACCTGCCATTCGCCCAATCCGGCGGCCAGTTGCTGTTCCATCTGGTCAGCAAGCTCTACGAGCAGACTTCCGTCATCGTCACCACCAACCTGGCATTCGGGGAGTGGCCGACCGTCTTCGGAGACGCGAAGATGACCACCGCGCTGCTCGATCGTCTCACCCACCATTGCGACATCGTCGAAACCGGCAACGACAGCTGGCGCATCAAAACACGAGCCTGACCGCCCGCCAAAACGCAGGCCCGCGTCGGCTGCGCCAGCTGGAAAGCTACGCCGCCACGGGCCTGCTCACCACATCGCCAGAGGGGGCCCTTTTGGACGCCGATAAGGGGGCACTCTTCAACGCCGATTGACATCCAGTGCCTCGGCCACGCGCCGGGCGCCAGCGGCAGCGGCATCGAGCGCGCCCTCGGTTTCCTCGCCCGAGCCGCGCACCGCCTCGACCAGCGCGGTGACCGCCTCGCGGACTCCGTCGAAGGCGCTCGCCCGTGTGTCCGCTGCCCGCTGGCGGAATCGTTCGGCCATGGTGCCCGCGTTGCTGGCGGCATGATCCAGCATCGAGGCCCAGGACTGCGCGCCGAACCAGTCGATCTGGAAATCCGCCCCGATCCGGTCGGCCACGGCGTTGAAGGTGGGCCCGATGATCCCGAGGAAGTCGGCCCATTTGCCTGCAAGAAAAGCCATGAGCTGCGTCCAGATGTTCTCGATGTCGGCGCGCAACGCCCGGAAATCGTCGACCAGCGAGCCCATGGTGGTCTTGATGCCGTCCCAGACCGCGCGGGCCACTTTGCCCATCAGCTCGAGCGCGTTGCCGAAGCCGCCCGCCCCGGTGACGAGGCGGGAGAACTGATAGACCAGCTTGCCCGCGCCGACGATCAGCGCCCCGATGCCGGTGCGGATCAGCGCCCCGTGCAGGACCACGAGCGCCGTGGCCAGCCCGCGCACCGAGAGCGCCGCAGCCGCGAGCCCCGCGACCCGCCATCAAGGCGGCGAAGGTGCCCGCGATGCTCACCATCCGCCCGAGGTTGTCGAACAGGGCCCGGATCGCGATCCCGAGCGGCCCGGTTGTACGTGCCACCGCCGCCATGGCGTTCGCAACGGCCTCCAAAGTGGGGGCGGCAGCGACCGCCAGCTGGTTCGAGAGCCCGCGCCAGATCAGGCCGAGGCGCGAGATGGCATCGTTGGTCCGTTCGATCTGGCGGGCATCCTGATAGCTGACGACGACGCCGAAATCCCGCACGTCCTGTGTTGCCTGCCGCAGCGTGGCGGTGTCGATGCGTGTGAAGACCAGAGCAGCCCGGTCCCCGAAGAGCTGCGAGGCGATGGCTGCGCGTTCCGCCTCGGGCACGAGATCCGCGAGCCGGTCCTGAATGAGGGCGATCCGCTGGTCGAGCGGCAGGGCCTGCAGCTCTCCCGCCGACAGCCGCAGGCGGCGCAGGGCTTCCGTCGCGGGTCCGGCTCCGGCGGCGGCCTGGCTCAGCCGCCGGGTCAGCTGCATCGCCGCCTGTTCGACCTGGCCCATCGACACGCCCGCCAGGTCGCCCGCGTGCTCGAGCACCTGGATGCTCTCGAGCGTGGTATCAAGCGAGGCCGCGAGCTTGGCCTGCGCATCCACGACGGACAGCCCCGAGCGGATCATCGCCGTGGCCGCCGCCGCCAGCGCCCCGGCGGCTGCCGCGGCCGCGATCCGCGCGCGCCGCGCGAAAGCGGCAAGACGGGTGTTGGCCAGTTCCATCTCACGGCTGAGCCGTCCGAAGCCGCGGGCGCCGCTTCGCCGACGCCTTCCAGTTCGGCGCGCACCTGTCGGCCGCCCACCGCCGCGAGGCGGACGGATACGCGTTTCTCGGCCATCGTGTCGTCCTTTCGGCGTGCGTCATTGACATATGCGCCATTGGCGCATACATGGGGTCATGAGCATCGTTACTGTTGTCGAGACACCGGAGTTCCAGCGCCGCGCGGGCCGCCTGATGTCGGAGGACGAGCGGCTGGCCCTGATCGATTTCGTCGCGCGCAATCCGACGGCGGGCGTGTCCATCGGGGGCGGTGTGCGCAAGTTCCGCTTCGCGCGCGACGGTGGCGGCAAGAGCGGCGGGTATCGGGTGATCCACTTCTTCAGCCCGAACAGCGGGGTGCCGATTTTCCTGATCACGGTCTTTGCGAAGAACGAGAAGGCCAATCTGACCCCGCGCGAGACGGACATGGTCAGGCAATTGGGCGAGGCCCTTGCGGCAAGCTACAGGAGGACGTCATGAGCGACGCATTCAAGAGCATCGAAACGGGCCTGCAGGAGGCTCTGGCCCATGCGCGGGGCGAGAAGGTCGGCCTGGTCCACGAGATCGAGCTGCCGGAGCCGGATGTGCAGGCGATCCGGGCACGCACGGGCCTGTCGCAGTCGGACTTCGCGCGCAGCATCGGGATCAGGAAGGGCACGCTTCTGAACTGGGAGCAGCGCCGCCGCAGCCCCGAAGGGCCGGCGCGGGTGTTGCTGGCGCTGATCGACAAGGATCCGCAGATCGTTCAGCGCACGCTGGTGCGCTGAAACGGCTATAGGCGCTCTGCTGCCATCTGGTCGTTGATCCTGCGCACCATCACCGCCTCGATCGGCGGCAGGAACTCGGCCATGGGGAGGGGCGGGACGCCCAGCGCCCAGCGCCAGACCCAGCGCCAGCGCCGCGCCCATGGCCCAGCCGATCACCGCGCCGGGCAGGATGCGCAGCTGGCCGCCGAGGCGCCGCGCTAGGTCCCAGACCTGTGTGCCCTCAAAGGTGATCGGCAGGTTCAGCCTTGCCGGGCAGTCCGGGCAGGCTTGCGAGCACGCCGCGCAGTAGCTTTCGCCCCCGCCGTAGGACCAGTCGGCGAGGGCGATGAGGCGTTTTTTTCCTGTTCCAGCAGCAGGCCCTTGGCGACATAGGCCCCTTAGAATGCCTCGAAGGCGGGCCAGATTTCAAGGAGCGCGTCGATGCCCTTGGGGGTAACGCCTACCGGGGCGCCCTCGGCATCGCCGACGCCCTCCCAATCGAGGATCGCCAGACGGGCCACCGCCTTCGCCATGGCGAGCGCCAGTTCCTCGGTCGTCGCCTCGGCCGGCAGGGCCTCCACCGCCGGATCGGCGCGGGCGGAGACCATAAGCGCGGTCGTCAGCGGGCGAAGCTTCAGCCGGACGCCCGGCAGCAGGTCGAGCCAGCGGGGTTCGTTCGTCAGGTCCAGAGTCAGCATCAGAATGTCTCCCGCTCGTTGACTAGCGTCACCGTGCACATCCGCCCGAGCGCGGGATCGACCGCCGCCTGCCAGTCGAAACTCTCCTGGATGCCCTGAGGCCCCGGTATCTCGATGCGTGGGCGCGGCAGGTAGACGGCGTGGATGGTGAAGGTCAGGCTCTCGCCCGAGGGCAGCGACCAGCCGAGCTCGATCTCGCAGGGGTCCCCGGCGATGGCCTGGTTCGCCAGCACCTGGTCGGCGAAGCGCACCTCCATCCGGCCCGTGAGGGCGGCCATGCCGGGATCGGCCCCGTCGATCCGTCCATCGGCGCGGATGGTCTCGATCCGGTCGAGATTGTTAGCATAGGTCAGCTCGGCGGTGACGAGGTTGCCGAGCGCCGTGCCGTTGCGCGTGACCGTGCCGTTGAAATGGCCGAAGCGCAGCAGGTCAAGTGCGGCGGGCGTCCCCGCGCCGGTGGTTGCGGCCAGCGCCTCGCCCTGCGCCACCAGCCGAGCGGTCGCGGTCAGCAAGCCCGCGCGCTGCACTTGGAAGGACAGCTGATCGACGACACAGCCCGCGTACATGGCAAAGCGCGGCACCTCGGGCATGGCGACCTCGATGGCCATCGAGGGCAGCACCCAGCCGCCCGAGCGGAACTCATGCGTGAAGGGCCCGGGCGCGGTGCCCGAGGTGGTGGGCGCCCCGAACGCCCCCTTCAGCCAGAAGCCGAAGGCCTCGGCGTCGATCGGCACGACCACGTGCAAGGACGCCTCGTGGGTGGAAAGACTGACGAGAGCGCCGCTCGGCATGAGGTCAAGTCGGAAGATCCCGAAGATCCTGGAGCACGTCGGTCGGCTGAAGCCTCGCATGGTTCCAGACAGGCTTACGGTAGTGCGTTCTCCGGCTGATGAGCGCCGGGCCTTTGGGTGCAATAGGCTTGGATAGTGACGCTGGCTGCACTTGGTCGTTGGGCCTGAGGCTGCGCCATAGGGCCGCTCAACTGGAAGCGCGAATATTTAATTTAACAATAATCAACACTTACCATTTCATTGAGATCTGCTCTGCAAGATTGTCTCTATTTTGAAAGACGACCGGTCTAATTATTGTAAATTTTAGGAGTGGATCGGTCTAGAAAAGCCTGATGGGAGATTCGCTAGACCCCAGCCCACGTACACGTGGCCGTCCACGCAAGGATCAGAGTCAGCCGGATGCGCCGCGCATGGTGCTCATTCGGACGGGCGTGGCGATCCTGACGGAAAAAGGCTTCAGTGCGGTCAGTATCGACGACATCCTCTCCTCGGCGGGCGTGCCGAAGGGGTCTTTCTACCACTACTTCCCCAGCAAGGAGGCTTTCGGCATGGCATTGATCGATGCCTATGCCGGGTATTTTGCCCGCAAGCTGGATCGCTGGTTCAACGATGAAACCCGGTTGCCGCTACAACGCCTCAGCAATTTCTTCGTCGATGCCAAGGCGGGCATGGCGCGGTTCGGCTTTCGGCGAGGCTGTCTGGTCGGCAATCTGGGGCAGGAAATGGGTGTTTTGCTCGAATCCTACCGCCACCGCCTGGCGGCGGTGTTTCACGACTGGGAGGCGCGAACCGCCCGCTGTCTTCGGGCGGCGCAGGTCGCCGGCCAGATCGGTGCAGATGCGGATTGCGACCGGCTGGCACGGTTCTTCTGGATCGGCTGGGAGGGCGCGGTGCTGCGCTCCAAACTGGAGCAAGACCCGGGCCCGCTCGATGAATTCGCTCGGGGCTTCCTCGCCCTGCTGCGATCTGGCTCTGAAACTTCAAAGGGGTAACACCATGTTCAAGGCGCTTCTGATAGAAAAAGACGACAGCGGGCAGCGAGTGTCGCTGTCCGAACTGGACGAAAGCCAGTTGCCCGATGGCGACGTCACGGTCCGCGTTGCCTGCTCGACGCTGAACTACAAGGATGCGCTGGCGATCACCGGAAAGGGACCGGTGGTCAGGCGCTTTCCCATGGTGCCTGGCATCGATTTCGCGGGCGTGGTGGAGCATTCGGACAACGCCGCCTTCCGAGCCGGCGACAAGGTCGTGCTGAATGGCTGGGGCGTCGGCGAGGTGCATTGGGGCGGGCTGGCCGAACTGGCCCGGGTGAAGGCCGAATGGCTGATCCCGCTGGAGCCCGCCTTAACCCCCGCCCAGGCCATGAGCATCGGTACCGCGGGCTATACCGCGATGCTGTGCGTGATGGCGCTGGAGCGCCACGGCGTCACTCCCGACAGCGGCGAGGTGCTGGTGACAGGTGCCGCCGGGGGCGTGGGCAGCGTCGCAGTCGCGGTGCTGGCAAAACTGGGCTATCATGTCGTGGCAGTGACAGGCCGCCCCGAAGAAGCAGATTATCTGACCGGTCTGGGCGCGAAACGCATCCTGCCGCGATCCGATTTCAGCGAACCGGGCAAGCCGCTTGGCCGCGAGCAATGGGCGGGCGCCGTAGACGTGGCGGGCGGGCGCGTATTGGCCAATGTCTGCGCCTCGATGAAATACCGTGGCGTGGTCGCGGCCTGCGGTCTTGCAGGCGGCATGGATTTCCCAGCCACGGTCGCGCCCTTCATCCTGCGCGGCGTCACGCTGACGGGCATCGACAGTGTCATGTGCCCGCCCGCCGAACGGCGCGAAGCCTGGCGGCGCCTTGGCCAGGATCTCGACCCGAGCGTGCTGGACGCCATGACGAACCGCATCGCGCTCGAGGATGTCATCGACGTTTCCGAACGACTCATCGCCGGTGCCGTGCGCGGTCGCGTCATCGTTCCGCTCAGTGATCTCTGATGTTCTGTGGACATCGCTGACATGCCCGACGACATCCGGGACCGCATTCTGGCGGTGCAGGAGAAATCGGGCTTCGTCCCGAACGTCTTTCTGACGCTTGCGCATCGTCCAGACGAGTTTCGAGCGTTCTTCGCCTATCATGACGCGTTGATGGACAAGCCCGGCAATCTCAGCAAGGCCGAGTGCGAGATGATCGTGGTGGCGACCAGCAATCTCAACCAATGCCAGTATTGTGTCGTGGCTCATGGCGCCATCCTGCGCATCCGCGCCAAGAACCCGCTGATCGCCGATCAGGTCGCCGTGAATTACCGCAAGGCGGATATCACGGCGCGCCAGAACCCGAACGAGACCACGCTTCAGCATCTTGATCCCGCGCCCGGCGAAACGGCAGGTGGTTTTGCGGAAACCGCCGAGAATATCGCATTGGCCGGTGCGCCTCTGGTGGATCGGATCGTGGCGGATTGGCAGGCCTGGAAGGACGGCGTTCCGCCGCTGCCGGCTGACTGACGAGGCATGTAAGGGCGCCACATTATTTCCGATGCGCCTCATCCCTGGTTCGACTTCTGGCTGTCGGATTGCTATGATAGCGCTAACGAAGCAGCCAGGCAGAGGATGCGTATGGATATTCATGCCGATCTGGCTCTTGTCGCGCATGACGGCAAGAAGGACGATATGATCTCGTGGGTCGAGGAGCGGATCGATCTGCTGCGGCCGCTGTCACTGGTCGCCACCGGAACCACCGGGACGCGGATCCACGCGGCGACCGGGCTTGAGGTGACACGGCTTCTCAGTGGGCCTCTTGGTGGCGACGCGCAGCTGGGGGCGATGATTTCCGAAGGGCGGCTGAGGAACCTGATCTTCTTCATCGATCCGCTGTCCGCATTACCGCATGACGTGGACGTGAAATCGCTGCTGCGGCTGGCGATCCTTTACGATGTCCGACTGGCGGTGAATGCCAGAAGCGCGGACGCTGTCCTGGCGGCGCTTGCGGCGGATAGCCGCTGATCCCATCCCGGGTGCGGCAGTCCATCAGGCGATATTCGTCGCCTGACGGGTGCTTGTCGTGGGGTCGAGAGGCGGCCTATGCGACCAGCTTTTCGGTCTCGCGATCGAAATAGCGGATGCAATGCCGATCCGCCTTGAAGCTTGCCGTGTCGCCGGGCCGATAGGTCGCCGCTGCCGGCGCCCGGGCGATCACGCTGCCCGAGGGCAGGTCCAGATGCACGAAGGTCTCGGATCCATGCGGCTCGGCCACCCGGACCGTGCCGTGCAATACCAGCGCTGCGCCAGTCGTTTCGGCATCGAGCGGCGCCAGATCCTGCGGACGGATGCCGATGGCGACGCGGGACGCGGACGCTCTGCGCAGTTCCGGTGGCAGCGCGTCCGGCACCAGGCTGATCTTGCCTGCGTTGGCGCCGAAGGCGAGGCTATCGCCGGACAGGTCGCATCCAGCATGTTCATCTCGGGGCTGCCGATGAAGCGGGCGGTGAACATGTCGGCGGGCCGGTTGTAAAGCTCCATCGGCGCGCCGACCTGCAGGATGCGACCGTCGCGCATGACCACGATGCGGTCGGCCATGGACATCGCCTCGACCTGGTCGTGCGTCACGAAGACGATGGTGCTGCCAAGACGCTGATGGAGTTGCTTGATTTCCAGCCGCATCTGGCCGCGCAGTTGCGCGTCGAGGTTCGACAGCGGCTCGTCGAACAGGAACGCCTGCGGATCGCGCACCATGGCGCGGCCGATGGCGACGCGCTGGCGCTGGCCGCCGGACAGGGCAGCGGGACGGCGTTCAAGCAGGTGGGACAGGCCAAGGATCTTTCCCGCCTCCTGCACGCGGGCATCCTTGTCGGCCTTGGACAGTTTCGAGGTGTAAAGCCCGAAGCCGATGTTCTGATGCACCGTCATATGCGGGTAGATGGCATAGTTCTGGAACACCATGGCGATATTGCGCTGCTTGGGCTCCATATGGTTCACCATGCGGTCGCCGATCTTCAGCGTGCCGCCCGAGATGCTTTCCAGCCCGGCGATCATGCGCAGCGTGGTGGACTGGCCGCAGCCCGAGGGGCCGACCAGCACCACGAATTCGCCGTCGGCGATTTGCAGGTCGATACCATGGACGGCGGTCGAGGCGCCGTAGTTCTTGACGATCTTGTCGAGGGTAATGCTCGCCATCATGCTCCTCCCGAGAGCTGATTGAAGGATTGTTCAAGGGCTTCCGCCGCCGTGCGGTTTTGTGCGGCACGGGCGGCGGCACGGTCTTCAAGGGCCTGCAATTCCGCGTGATAGCCCGCCAGTGCCGGTTGCAGCGCCGCCGGGGCCGGGCCGCCGAAGCGGTCGCGCACGGCGACGAAACGCGAGGCAGACGTGGCCTGGGCAAAGGCCGCGGCATCCATGTCCGGCGTCTGGCCCGTCGCGGCCTCATAGGCGCGGCGGAAATGCGGATAACCGTCGGCGGACAGGTCCTCGCCCGCCGCCACCACGACGCCAGCGATCTCGGAGGCGATCTCATGCGCGGTGCGGAAGGACAGGCCCGCCTCGCGCACTAGCATGTCGGCAAGTTCGGTCACCGTGGCGCAGGACAGGCGCAGGTTGCGGGCTACGCGCACCCCATCGACCTTCAACGCGGCCATGACCCGGCCGAACAGGCCCAGCACGCGTAGCGCGGTGTCGAAGGCCTGATGGCCGAATTCCTGCGTTTCGCCCTCGCTGTCGTTCATGTCGGTGAAGGGAGTGTTGTGCAGGATGTCTAGCACCGCATTGCTGCGCGCCCAGGCCAGGCTGGCCAGATGCAGCAGATGCTCGATAGCGACCGGGTTGCGCTTTTGCGGCATGATCGAGGAGATCTGCACCAGTCCGCCCGGCAGGCGGATCTGCCCGACCTCGAAACTGCTCCAGAACTGCAAGTCCTGGACCGGGCGGCCCAGATGCAGGAGCATCAGCGACAGCGCCGAATAGGTCGCCGAGATGTAATCCACCGTCTCGATGCAGCCATAGGAGTTCTGCAAGGACGCCGCGAAGCCCAGCAGTTGCGCCACCCGGTGCCGGTCGGTCGGAAAGCCGGTGGTGGTGATCGCCGCCGCGCCCAGGGGGCAGCGGTCCACGATCTCCAGCGCGGCCTCGATCCGGGCCAGGTCGCGCAGCATCACCTCGGCCACGGCGGTAAGGTAATGGCCCAGCGTGGTCGGCTGCGCGGGCTGGCCGTGGGTATAGGCGAAGATCAGCGTTCCGGCCTCGCGCCCGGCGGTGTCCAGAAGTTGGGCCAGCGCCGCGCGACCCTCGGCCAGCGCCGCCTCGACCCTGGGCTTCAGCCCCAGCCGGAACAGCGTATGGTCGATGTCGTTGCGCGAACGTGCCGTATGCAGGCGCCCGCCCAGGTCGGGGCCGATCTTCGCCTTCAGCGCCTTTTCCATGGCGAAGAAGAAATCCTCGACATCGCCGGCATAGCGCATGGCGGCGGGGTCGTTTTCGGTCCAGACGGCGCGCAGCCCGTCGGCGATGGCGCCTGCCTGCGCGGGGGTAAGGATGCCGGTCTCAGTCAGCATCACCAGATGGGCCTTGTCCACCTGCCGCAGCGCCTGGGCATGGCCCAGCCGTGCGCCGTCGAACAGCGGCATCAGCACCGTGTCGCGATAGACCGGATCGGGGAAGGTGTCGGAAACGATGGTCATGGTCAGCCCTTCACGCCGGCCAGTATGACGCCGCGGACGATATAGCGCTGGAAGAACAGGAAGATCAGCAGGGTCGGGATGGTCGAAAGCGCCGCCCCGGTCATGATCATCTCCCACTGGATGGATTGCTCGACCGCGAAGCTGGAGAGCCCCACCGGCAGCGTGTAGAGATCGCGGTCGGTGGTGACGATCAGCGGCCAGAAGAAGGCGGTCCAGTTGCCGAGGAAGGTAAAGATCGCCAATGCCGACAGCGTCGGTGTCACCAGCGGCATGGCGATGCGCCACCAGATGGTGAATTCGTTCAGCCCGTCGATCCGCGCCGCCTCCAGGAAATCGTTCGGCACCGTCTCGAAGAACTGGCGCATCAGGAAGACGCCGAAGGCGGTCATCAGGCCGGGGAACATGATGCCCCAATAGGTGTCGGTCCAGCCCAGGCTGCTCGACATCAGATACCACGGGATGACCAGCATTTCGGTCGGGATCATCAGCGTGGACAGGATCGCCAGGAAGACCAGCCTGCGGCCCGGAAAGCAGAACTTGGCCAGCGTGTAGGCGACGAGGCTGTCGAAGAACAGGCACGAGACCGTGGTGATCACCGCGATCAGGGTCGAGTTCAGGAACCAGCCGAGGAAGCGGCCGTCCGACAGCACGCGGATATAGTTCTGCAGCGTCGGGTTGGCCGGGATCAGGCGCAGGTCGAACACCTCGCCCGCCGATTTCAGCGAGGTCGAGAACATGAAGAACAGCGGCGTGACCATGATGACCCCGCCGATGAACAGGCAGGTCCAGGCGATGATCGCGCCGGGGCGGATGATGCGCGGGGCAAGGGCGGTTGCGGATCGGCTCATCTCAACGGCTCCGCAGGATCCAGAGCTGGATCATGGTGATGGCCAGCAGGATGGTGAACAGAACGACGGTCTGTGCCGCGGCGTAGCCCATCTGGTATGAAGAGAACGCGGTCTGATAGATCATCAGCACCAGCGGCTTGGTCGAATTCAGCGGCCCGCCCGGATCGTTGCTGGTCATGTTGTAGACCTGGTCGAAGATCCGCAGGAAGCCGATGGACGAGAACACGACAAGGAACACCGTGGTCGGCTTCAGCAAAGGCAGGGTGATCCGGTGCAGGATGGTGAATTCGCCCAGCCCGTCCACCCGCGCGGCCTCGTAATAGGTCGTGGGGATGGCGCGCAGCCCGGCAAGGAAGATGATGATCTGGAAGCCCAGGCCCGCCCAGATCGCCGTGACCATGATGGCCGGCAGCGCCTGTTCGGTCGAGCGCAGGAAGGGTTGCGCCTCAAAGCCCAGCATGCCGATGAAGCCGTTGATGATGCCGATGGGCGGCGGCTGGTAGAACAGCCGCCAGACCCAGGCCATCGCGGCCGCGGTGGTCAGAAAGGGCAGGAAATACAGCGCCCGGATCGTGCCGTGCATGAAGCGCACGCGGTCGAGGTAATAGGTGATCACGAATGAGACCGCGATGCTGATGGGCGTGCCGATCAGCAAATAGGCGAAGGTATTGCGGAATACCTGCCAGAACAGCGGGTCGGCCAGCATCTTGTGATAATTGTCGAGGCCGATAAAGTTCGCCTCGTTCAGCAGGTCCCAGTCGGTCAGGGACAGCCAGAAGGCTTGCAGGGTGGGATAGAAGCGCACGACGCCGAAGAACAGGATCGGGACGGCAAGGAAAAGCCATGCCCAGACGATCTGCTTGGTCGTGACCGACAGCCTGTCCCACAGGCGCAGGGAACCCGTCCCTCCGCCGCGATGGTCGGATGGTGTCATAACATGTTCCTGGATGCTTGAAGCCGCGAAGGGTCCCGGCCCGGATGAGGGCCGGGACCGACGGGTCATTTCGAGAAATGCTTGTCCAGCAGGGCCTGTTCGGCCTCGGCCAGCGAATCCGCCGGGCTCTGGCCTTGCAGCAGCGCCCGGTTCACCATGTCGATGGCGATCTGGCGTTGCGCGGCCTCGTCCACGAAACGGGTGGTCTGCGAATAATCCAGCGCCCGGATGAACGGGCCGAAGACCGGATCGGCAAGGTTCGCCTCGGTCATGGCGACATCCTTGCGGGCGGGCAGTTCGCCCACCTCCTTCTGCCAAAGCTCCATCGCGGCCGGCGACGAGATATAGGCCAGGAACTTCTTCGCCGCCTCAAGCTCCTCGCCCGAGGCCGAGGCCCCGATGCCATTGGCGAAATAGCTGGCATAGTTGGCACGCGTGCCATCCGCTGCCGCCGGAAGCTCGGCCACACCCCATTCGAAGCTGCCGATCGTGCCATAGCTGGCCAGGCGGAAGGTTCCGTCCACCACCATCGCGGCCAGCCAGGCGCGGAAGGCGGCCTGGCCTTCGTCCATGAAGCCTTCCTTGCCGACCCTGTGCTGGGTCTGCAGCGCCAGGTAATAGTCCAGGGCCTTCAACCCGGCTTCGCTGTCGTAGGTCACGGTCGTGCCGTCCTCCGAATAGGGCGCGCCGCCATATTGGGGGGTCAGGATCGTCCGCCACCAGTGATGGTCCTGCCGGGCGATGTCCAGCGCGATCCCGGTCAGGACCAGATTGCCGCCATTGTCCTGCCTGGCGGTCTTTTTCGCGACCTCGACCAACTCGTCCAGCGTCTTGGGCGGCTCGGTCACGCCGGCTTCGGCAAGCAACTTCTTGTTGTAGAACGGCGCCATGGTCCGCACCGCCGTGGGCAGCGCGTAATACTGGTCGTTGCGCTTCATCGCCTCCACGATCGGAAAGAACTCCGCCTCGATCGCGCTTGCGGGAAAGGCATCCTCGGGCAGCGGTTGCAGGATGCCGCCATCCACGAAATTGTCGATCCAGCCGTAGAAAGCTGCACGACATCGGGCCCCTTGCCGACGACATGGGCCGCAACCACGCGGGTCTGGTAGTCGGCATAGGGGAAGGTCACCTGCTTCACGGTGATGCCGGGATTCTCGGCCTCGAACATGTCGATCAGCGTGCCCATCGCCTTCACGCGGGCGTCAAAGACGTATTGCCAATATTCGATCTCGACATCCGCCGAAGCGACGCTGGGGCCGAGTGCGGTGGCGCAGGCAAGGGCGGCTGCGGCAAGGCGCAGCTTTGCGGTGCCGGTCAGGGCGATGCGGGTCATGGGTCTCCTCCCGAGGGTACACAAGCGCTTGTGTAAGCTTTCGCGACCAACAGGGGATTGACCCGATGAAACTCAAGAAATATCCTGATTTTTTAAAGAATACGCTGCGCAAGCGAAGGGAATGACATGGCCATTGATCGCCCGAATCACGGACAGGGCATCGGCCTGAAGGTGGTGGCGGACGAACTGGGCCTGTCCCAATCGACGGTCAGCCGCGCCTTGCGCAATCACCCCTCGATTCCCGCGGCTACCCGCGAACGGGTGGCGCAGGCCGCAAAGCGCATGGGCTATGCCCCCAATGCCCGGGCGCGCGGCCTGGCCATCGGCCGGACCGAGGCCATCGGGCTGGTCTTCCCGCTGGAGCGCCTGCGCCTTGTCCAGACGAATTTCGTCGATGTGCTCAGCGGGATCAGCGACGTGGTGACCGAACGCGGCTACAACCTCCTCCTGTCCCCGTTTCGCGACGACGAATCCTCGGTGCTGCGCCGGCTGGCGACGTCGCGGATGGTCGATGGGCTGATCATCACCCGGCCGCTGGTGCATGATCCCCGCATCGCGCTGCTGGCCGGGACCGGCATCCCCTTCGTCGTGCATGGCCGCAGCGACGTCGACATCTCCTGTTCCTATGTCGATGTGGACAACTTCGAGATCTTCAGGCGGCTGGCCGAGGTATTGCTCGATTACGGGCACAGGCGCATTGCGGCGCTGAACTCTTATCGGCGGTTTCGCTATGCCGCGGCCCGCGACGCGGGCTATCGCGCCGCGATGGAAGGCCGTCATGTGCCCGTCGACCCGGATCTGGTTCTGGAAACCGCGATGACGGAAGAGGACGGGCTGAAATTAGGCGCCCGGCTCTTGTCCTTGCCCGAGCCGCCGACGGCGATCATCTGCGGTTCGATCTTCCTGGCGAAAGGCGTCTATCGCGCCGCGGCCGAGGCGGGGCGGACCATCGGCAAGGATCTGTCGGTGGTGGCCCATGACGACCAGCTGCGCGGCATTTCGGCGGCGGACTTCGCCCCTGCACTGACCGCCACCCAGCAATCCGTCGAGATGGCAGGGCGCCGTCTGGCCGAGATCCTCATCGACCGGCTCGAGGGCAGGCTTGCCCCCGAGCCTATATGTGAAGTGTCGCGGCCCGACCTGATCCTTCGCGGTTCGGTCGGGCAGGGGAAGCCGGTGTAGTTGCCGGCTAGCCCCTCAGCCACGCCTTGCCGGCTTCCGCGCCTCATGCCGGGCTTGATCGCTGCAAGGCGATCATTCGCCGGGCCGTTCCTCGGGCTCTGCCGTTCCGGCGTCGATTTCCTCGGCCACGAGCTGCTGGAGCGTCCAGATATAGTCGTCATGGATGCCGATTTCCGCCAGCCCCCGGGCCGTGCGCAACAGATACTC
The DNA here is from genome assembly GCF_030234105.1 of Paracoccus sp. SSJ. Taxonomy (NCBI): domain Bacteria; kingdom Pseudomonadati; phylum Pseudomonadota; class Alphaproteobacteria; order Rhodobacterales; family Paracoccaceae; genus Paracoccus; species Paracoccus sp. SSJ. The sequence goes on from NZ_JASSPE010000016.1 coordinate 48,095, forward strand.
GGCGCCCGATCCGGCGGCACCTGCCGCGCGGGCCAACCGCTGCGCCTGTTCCTCGACCGTGAGTTCGGCAAGTTGCGTGCCAACCGGGTCGGCATAGAAGGTCAGCGCATCCTCGCGGCCGCAGTCGGTCTCGACCTCGATCCAGCAGGCATTGGCGGACAGTTCATGGGCGACGAGTTCGCGCCGCAGGATGGCGCGGAGCGACTGCGCCTCGGTCCCTTCGGCGATGTCGAGGACCAGCCCCTCGCAACTGCCGCCCGAGGCCAGCGCGAGCATCAGCCCGGGCCGCTCGGGCGTGCCGCGGAAATGGTCGAGCGAGATCGAAAAGCGGCGATGCCAGCCGATGGCGGTGGCGCGGCGGCGCCCGCCGACGGCAAAGCCGGGGTTCCAGATCAGCGAGCCGTAGGCAAAGACCGGGATGGGCCGCGGCCGCCCCCGGGTGAGCCTGTCGGCCAGCAGGTCCAGGTCGGCGTCCTCGAGCATCCGCCAGCGCGGATCGTGCAACAGCCCCTCCTCGGCCGAAGCCACGCGGGCGACGTGATCGTCGGACAGCACGATGGGGCGACAATTGGACATAAGGTTTCCTGCGGGCGGCGACTGTTCCATCCGCGCAAGGTTCCTGCCAGCGCGATCCCGGGTCAACCCGAAACCAGGGCAGTAACGGCGCGTCGGACAGGATGCTTCGCATTCGCCATCGGCGTTCCAGCCGCAAAAGGACGGTGGCGTTAGAAATTCTAATGCTTTCTGAGAGAATATTCTCGTTTGCTCCAACGGGCCCGTCGGGAAATAAGCCGCGTGTCCGGGTTGCGGGGCGCCCGGGCGAACATGACCGGTCATCAGCCCCGGCCGATTGAAAGCAGATGCCGGGCCTTGCCTTCGCCCGCCGGGCCTTCCGGCGGCATGGGCTTCGGCCGCCTGGTCGACAACCTGTCCAGGCCGAGCGTTCGGGGAGGATGGGGCCGCGCGTCCAGGCACCGGCGGCCAGGACAGGCTGGTGCAGCCCCGGAGTGCCCGAAGCTGCACGGCCGGCAATTTCATGGACCCGTGGAGGAGCCACGCCGGTGGGGGGCCATGGAAAGCACGATGCGTATAGGGGACCGCCCGCCAGCCTTCAGCGGAACGTCCGATCTTGAATTCAGGAAGGTATTCCATGGCTATATCGATCTTGCCCGGCGGGCCCGCGATGCGGGATGCTTTCGGGCGGCTGCCGATTGACGAGGCGCCGCTGAAGCCGATCCATATCGTGGCGGCGGCCGCAGTGCTGGGCGGGGCGGTTCTGGACGGCTATGTGCTTGGCATCGTCGGGCCGGCCCTGTCCATCGCCAGGCAGGAAATGCAGCTTTCTGCGATCAGCCAGGGCCTGATCGCCTCCAGTGCGCTGATCGGCGTGTTCATCGGCGGGCTGTTCTTCGGCAACCTGGCGGATCGTTTCGGCCGCAGGCCAGTCTTCGGCTGGAACCTGGCAGCGTTCATCGTGCTGTCGGTGTTGCAGATCTTCGTGCAGGATGTCTGGCAACTGGTCGCGATCCGGCTGGCGCTGGGGTTGGCGATCGGCGTGGAATATGCCGTAGGCTCCTCGGTGCTGGCCGAGTTTTCGCGCCGCAAGGGCAGGGGCGTGCTGCTGGGCTGCTTTTCCATCGGCTGGCAGGTGGGCTTCACCGTCGCCTTCGTCGTCGGTTCGTTCTATGACGGCGACAACTGGCGCATGCTGCTGGCATCGAGTGTGATCCCGGCGCTGATTACCTTTGTCCTGCGGATGACCCTGCCCGAAACCCCGATGTGGCTGAAGGCGCAGGGCCGTGATGCCGAGGCACGGGCCATCGTCGACAAGCATTTCGGTTCGGAATACGCGATCCCCGATGTCGATCCGAACCCCCACCACGCCTCCCCGCGCGAGCTTTTCACGGCCGAGACCTGGCGGCAGACGCTTTACTCCGGCCTCTTCTGGTTCTGCCAGGTCGGGCCTTTCTTCGGTATCTTCACCTTCCTGGCCCCGGTGCTCGAATCGCTGGGCCTGCGGGATGCGACCGCGGTCGACATGTCGCTGAACGCCATCCAGATCGCCGGTGCGGTTGTCGGCGTCTTCCTGCTGCACTGGATGAGCCGGCGCGGCTTCGTGATCTGGACCTTCGTGATCGTGCTGCTGACCTTCCTGGCGCTGGGCCTGTTCCCGCAGGCGCCGACCTGGGTCGTCGTGGCGCTGTTTGCGACCTACATGTTCGTCGCCCCGGCCGCGAACAACATCCAGTTCGTCTATCCGCCCGAGATCTTCGACACCCATATCCGCGCGACCGGCATCGGCTTCTCGGCCGCCTTCTCGCGGATATCGGCGGCGGGGGTGACGTACCTGCTGCCCTGGCTGCTGCAGAAGTTCGGTTTCTCGGCGACGTTGGTGATGATGGCGGGCTTTCCGCTTCTCGGCCTGGTTCTGTCCATATTCTGGGCCCCGGAAACCAAGGGCAAGCATCTGCGCTAGGCGCAGGTCGTCGATCGCGCCTTTCCCGATTGCTGCGGCAGGCCGTTTTGGCCTGCTGCTCGTCGGCTTGGCCCATGCGAGACGTCAAGTTCCTCGGCCGCAAGAGGGCGATTGCAGGCCGGTTCGATAAATCATAGCATTATGGCCTGTGAAATAGATTGTCTCGGCCTTGCTTCATGACAATATGGACCCCTGACCCCAGCGGCTTGCATCGCCCGGCCTATCTTTCCCTTGCCGAGCAATATGCGCGGGCGATCCGCGATGGCATGCTGCCTGCCGGAACCCGCCTGCCGCCCCAGCGCCGGCTGGCCGATGATCTGGGGCTGTCGGTCCAGACCGTCTCGCGCGCCTATGAAGAGTTGATCCGCCGCGGCCTTGTGGTCGGAGAGGTCGGGCGCGGATCTTTCGTGCTGCCGCCGGGTTCCGAGAATACGCCGCCCTATCTGGCCGAGCGGCTGGGCGAGCTTATCGACCTGTCGATCCTCAAGCCCGTGACCGAGCGGATGCATGTGGAGACCTTTCGCGAGGGGCTGCACTGGGTGGCCGAGAACCTGCCCGTACCGGCGGCGCTGTCCTTCCGGCCCAGCTCGGTCCTGCCGCAGCACCGGCAGATCGCCGCCGACTGGCTGCGCCGCGGCGGAATCGACGCCCAGCCCGAAAACATCACCATCACCGACGGCGCCACTTCGGCCATCACCACCGCGGTCATGAGCGCAGTGCCCGCCGGCGACACGCTGGCCGCCGCGGCGCTGACCCATCACCTGCTGATGCCGCTATGCAAGTATCTGGGCCTGCATCTGGAAGGACTGCCGGTCGATGAGGACGGCATCGTGCCCGAGGCGCTGGACCATCTGGCGCGCAAGGGCAGCCTGCGCGCGCTTTACATGCAGCCGGCGGCGATCAATCCGATGGCGATCATGAGCAGCGCCGAGCGTCGCGCCGAACTGGCCGCCATCGCCCGCCGCCACGACCTGCTGGTCATCGAGAACGACATGCTGAACGTGATGATACCGGACCGGCCGCCGCCCATGGCGGCCCTGGCGCCCGAGCGGGTTCTGCATATCAACGGCTTTACCAAGACCACGCTGCCCGGCCTGCGGGTGGCCTGGCTGCTGTCGCCGGCGCGCCTTGCCTCGGCCACGGCCAATCGGCATCTGGTGACGAACTGGATGGCCACCCCCGCCATGGTCGAGTTGCTGAGCCACTGGATCGGCGACGGCACCGTGGACCGGCTGATCCTCTGGCAGCGCGAGGCGCTGGGCGCCCGCCACCGCATTGCGCGCGAGGTTCTGGGCGCGGCGCCGTTCCGCGCCCATCCGCAAAGCCTGCATATCTGGCTGGAACTGCCTCCCGGCCGCGACGAAGAGGAGTTCGTGGCCCAGGCCCGCCAGCGCGGCGTTGCCGTCGCCTCGGGCCGGGCCTTTCGGCTGAGCGAGCGCGGCAGGCGGGATGCGGTGCGAATCGCGCTCGGCTCGACCGGGGCGGATGAGTTGCGCCGGGGCCTTACTCTGGTGGCCGAGACCCTGGGCGGCAGCGCCGAACCCCTGCTTCCGCTGATTTGATGGGCAGATTACACTAGAAAATTGTTATGATATTATTTAAATATTGACCTGATTTAATCTCGCTGCAAAGTTCCTCTGGACAGCAAGGGGGACGCTTTTGGACCAGCCGATCATTCGCATCCAGAACCTGCGAAAGTCCTTTGGGACGCTGACCGTCATCGACGGGCTGAATTTCGACGTGATGAAGGGCGAGAAGCTGGCGCTGATCGGCCCCTCTGGCTCGGGCAAGACCACCATCCTGCGCATCCTGATGACGCTCGAGGATATTTCGGGCGGGCGCATCGAGGTGTGCGGCGAGCCGCTTTACCACATGCAACGAAGCGGCGCCGAGGTGCCGGCGGACGAGGCGCACCTACACAAGATGCGCCGTCACATCGGCATGGTGTTCCAGCATTTCAACCTGTTCCCGCACAAGTCGGTGCTGCAGAACATCACGCTTGCGCCGATGCTGACCAAGGGCGAGGCTCGCGCCGTCGCCGAAAAGCGCGCGCGCGAGCTTCTGGACATGGTGGGGCTGTCCGACAAGGCAGACTACATGCCCAGCCAGCTTTCCGGCGGCCAGAAGCAGCGCGTCGCCATCGCCCGCGCCCTGGCCTTGCAGCCCCAGATCATGCTGTTCGACGAGGTGACCTCGGCGCTGGACCCCGAGCTTGTCGAGGAAGTGCTGGAGGTGATGAAGCGCCTGGCCGCCGAGACCGACATGACCATGCTGCTGGTCACCCATGAGATGGGTTTCGCCCATGATTTCGCCGATCGCGTGCTGTTCTTCGACAAGGGCCGCATCGTCGAGCAGGGCCCGCCCGCCCAGATATTCACCGCGCCGCAAGAGGACCGCACGAAGTCCTTCCTGCGCAAGATCATCGCCGCAGGACAGCGCGTGTGATGCCAACCCGACAGGAGAGAATGATGAAGAAATGCCTGATTGCCGCGGCCCTTCTGGCCGTGCCGCTGCCCGCCCTGGCCGACAAGCTGGAGGACCTGCAGAAACAGGGCTATGTCCGCATCGCCATCGGCAACGAGCCGCCCTATACCGCCGTCGCCTCGGACGGCAAGGTCTCGGGCGCGGCGCCGGACGTGGCCCGCGCGGTGTTCGAAAAGCTGGGCATCAAGGATCTGGAGGCGTCCATCGCCGAATATGGCGCGATGATCCCCAGCCTTCAGGCCGGGCGCGTCGATGCGATCACCGCGGGCCTGTTCATGAAGCCGGAGCGCTGCAACGCGGTCGCCTATTCCGAGCCGATCCTCTGCGATGCCGAGGCGCTCCTGGTCCCCAAGGGCAATCCCAAGGGCTTCAACTCCTATGCCGATATCGCGAACGACGCCTCGGCCCGGCTGGGTGCTCCCGGCGGCGGCACCGAGGAAAAGCTGGCGCTGGATGCCGGCGTGCCGCGCGACCGGCTGGTCGTGGTGCCCGATCCGCAATCGGGGCTGAAGATGGTGCAGGACGGCCGCATCGACGCCTATTCGCTGCCGGTCCTGTCGCTGAACGACCTGCTGGCGAAGTCCGGCGACGCCAACCTCGAGGTCTTTGCCCCGGTCGAGGGCGCCCCGGTCTATTGCGACGGCGCCGCCTTCAACAAGAAGGACACGGCACTGCGCGACGCCTTCGACGTGGAACTGGCCAAGCTGAAGGAATCGGGCGAATTCGCTGCCATCGTCGAGCCCTACGGCTTCTCGGCGGCTGCGGCCATGTCCACCACTCGCGACGCCCTCTGCGCCGCCCAGTGACATCGGGGCGGGGGTCGTCCCCGCCCACCCGACAACGACAGAAGGGCAGGCACGGCGCATGGGCGACTGGGCAGGATATCTGACACTCATCCTTATGGGGGCCTGGGTCACGGTCAAGCTGACCCTGATGGGTTCGGCCCTGGCGCTGGTCGTGGCCTTCGTCGCCGGGCTGGGCCGCATCTCGCGCCACGCCGCGGTTCGCTGGCTGGCGACCGCCTATATCGAGTTCTTCCGCGGCACCTCGATCTTCGTGCAGCTGTTCTGGATCTATTTCGTGCTGCCGATGACCGGGGCGGAACTGACGCCGATGCAGGCGGGAGTGATGGCGCTGGGGCTGAACGTCGGCGCCTATGGGGCCGAGGTGGTGCGCGGCGCCATCCTGGCCGTGCCGCGTGACCAGCACGAGGCTTGCGTCGCCGTCAACCTGACGCGGTTCCAGCGCATGCGCCACATCATCCTGCCGCAGGCGCTGCCGCTGATGCTGCCGACCTTCGGCAACAACGCCATCGAGCTTTTGAAGGCCACCTCGGTCGTCTCGCTGATCTCGCTCTCGGACATGACCTTCCAGGCGCAGGTGGTGCGCTCGCAGACCGGCAGCACGCTGATGCCCTTCGTCACCATCCTGCTGCTGTATTTCGCCATGTCCTCGGCGCTTTCATTCGGCATGCGCCGGCTGGAGCGGCGGGTGACGCGCGGGTTGGACGGGGTGCGCTGAGATGGAATGGGACTGGGATTTCGCATGGTCCATCATGCCGACCCTGCTGGCCGGCTTTCGGATCACCCTCATCGCCACGGTGCTTGGTGCGATGGTCGCCGCCGTCTTGGGGCTGGTCTTTGCCATCCTGCGCCGTTCGCCCAACCGGCTGGTCGCCCGCACCACCGGCTTCGTGGTCGAGTTCATCCGCGGCACGCCGCTGCTGGTGCAGCTTTACTTCATCTTCTACGTGCTGCCCGATCTGGGCATCCGCCTGCCGGCGCTGACCGCCGGGGTGATCGGCATGGGGCTGCATTACGCGACCTATGCCGCCGAGGTCTATCGTGGCGGCATCGAGGCGGTGCCGCGCGGGCAATGGGAGGCGGCCAAGGCCACCAACCTGACCACGCGCCAGACCTGGCTGCATGTCGTGCTGCCGCAGGCCCTGCCGCCGATGATCCCGGCCATGGCGAACTACCTGCTGGCCATGTTCAAGGAAACGCCGCTGCTTTCCGCGATCACCGTGCTGGAACTGATGAACCAGGCCAAGTCGGTGGCCAACAGCTCCTATCGCTATGTCGAGCCGATGACGCTGGTCGGCGTGATGTTCCTGGTCGTCAGCCTGATCTCGGTCATCGGCCTGCGCTGGCTGGAACGCCGTTATGGGAGGATTTCGCGGTGACTGTCCTGTCCGTTCCCGTCGCCCTTGACGAACGCCCGCTGCCGCGCCGCGTCGGTCTGGTGACGCTGGCCACCGACCACACGACCGAGGTCGATTTCTCGGCCCTGCCGGCGCATGGCGTGGGCGTCTATGCCACCCGCATCCCCTTTGCCAACCCGGTGACGCCCGAGACGCTGGCCGCCATGGCGCGCGACGTGACGGCGGCTGCTGCGCTGATCCTGCCCGACGAGGAACTGGATGCGGTGGTCTATAGCTGCACCTCGGCCTCGGTGGTGATCGGGGATCAGGCCGTGCGGGACGCGATCCGGCTGGGCAAGCCCTCGGCGGAACCGATCACGCCGATCTCGGCCGGTTTCGCTGCGCTCAGGGCGCTGGAGGCAGGGCGGATCACGCTGCTGACCCCCTATACTCCCCGGACGACCCAGCCGATGGCGGAATGCTTCGAGGCGGGTGGTTTCGTGCTGCAAGGCGTGTCCTGCCTGAACCTGACCGACGACCGCGAGATGGCGCGGATTTCCCATGCGACGATCGTCGAGGCCGCGCGCGCCGCGCTGGCGCCGGGCAGCCAGGCGTTGTTTGTCGCCTGCACCGCCGTCCGCGCGGCCGCGATCATCGACCGGATCGAGGATGCGCTGGGCGTGCCGGTGGTCTCGGCTAATTCGGCGACGCTCTGGGCCGCGGCGCGGGCCTGCGGCATCTCCGGGCCGATGGCGCCCGGACAGTTGATGAGGCTGGCATGAGCGTGACGCTGGACGACATCCGCGCCGCCGCCGGGCGCATCCGGGGCCATGTGGTGGAAACCCCGATGGTCCGTGACGAGGTGCTGTCGGCGCGGCTGGGCCAGCCGGTCTGGCTGAAATGCGAATACCGCCAGGCCACCGGCGCCTTCAAGCTGCGCGGCGCGACCAACGCGATCCTGTCGCTTGCGCCCGATGCGCTGGCGCGCGGCGTGGTCACCGCCTCGACCGGCAATCACGGCCGCGCCTTGGCCCATGCCGCCCGCGCGCTGGGCGTGCCCGCCACCGTCTGCCTGTCGCGGCTGGTGCCGGGCAACAAGGTCCAGGCGATCCGCGACCTGGGGGCCACGGTCCGCATCACCGGCGCAAGCCAGGACGAGGCGATGGTCGAGGTCGCCCGCGCCGTGGCGCAAGAGGGCATGACCGAGATCCCGCCCTTCGACCATGAGGCGGTGGTCGCTGGCCAGGGCACGCTGGGGCCGGAGATCGCGCCCCTGACCCCCGATGCGGTGCTGGTGCCGCTGTCCGGCGGCGGGCTTGCGGCCGGGGTCGCGGTGGCGATCAAGGCGCTGTCGCCCGCCACGCGCGTCATCGGCCTGACCATGGAGAACGGCGCCGCGATGGCCGCGAGCCTTGCCGCCGGCCATCCGGTCGAGGTTGCCGAAAGCCCCAGCCTCGCCGACAGCCTTGGCGGCGGCATCGGGTTGCAGAACCGCGTGACCTTTGCGATCTGCCGCGACCTGCTGGACGATGCGATCCTGCTGACCGAGGCCGAGATCGCCGAGGGCATCCGCCATCTGGGCCGCGCCGGCCATGTCGTCGAGGGCGCGGCCAGCGTCGGCACCGCCGCGCTGCTGGCGGGCAAGTTCGTCCCGCAGGGCCCGACCGTCACCATCCTTTCCGGCGCGAATATCGACCCCGCGCTGCATGCCCGCATCATGGCGGAGGCCGCATGAGACCGCCCGTGACCATCCTGACCGAGACGGATCTGCGCGCCCTGGTGCCGCTGGACGCCGAGGCCGTCGCCTGCATCCGCGACGCCTTTGTCGCGCTGGCGACGAAACCCGTGGCAATGCCGCCGATTCTGCGCCTGGACATCCCCGAGCATCGGGGAGAGGTCGATGTCAAGACCGCCTATGTTCCGGGGCTTACGCATTTCGCCATCAAGATCTCGCCGGGCTTCTTCGGCAACCCGGCGCTTGGCCTGCCCTCGACCAACGGCATGATGGTGGTGCTGTCCTCGCGCACCGGGCTGGTCGAGGCGCTGCTTCTGGACAACGGCTATCTGACCGATGTGCGCACCGCCGCCGCCGGGGCGGTGGCCGCCGATGCACTGGCCCGACCGGATGCGGCCACGGCGGCGATCCTTGGTGCCGGGATGCAGGCGCGGATGCAGTTGCAGGCGCTGGCGCTGGTCCGCCCGCTGACCGGCGTGCGGGTCTGGGCGCGCGATCCCGCCAAGGCGCAGGCTTTCGCGGCCGAAATGACCGCCATCCTGCGCATTCCCGTGACCGCCGGCGCCAGCGTGGCCGAGGCTGCACGGGATGCCGATCTGGTGGTCACGACCACGCCGTCCGAAAGCCCGATCCTGAGCGCCGCCGACATCGCCCCCGGCACCCATGTCACCGCCATGGGCTCGGATGCCGGGCACAAGAACGAAATCGCGCCGGCCCTGATCGCCGCCGCCCATTACGTCGCCGACCGCCTGTCGCAGACCCGGGCCTTGGGCGAACTGCACCACTCGCCGCTGGTCGGGCGGGATTTCCCCGAGCTTGGCCAGATCCTGGCCGGACAGCGCCCCGGCCGGACCGATTCCGCCCAGATCACCCTGGCCGACCTGACCGGCACCGGCATCCAGGACACCGCCATCGCCACCCTGGCGCTTGCCCGCGCGGGCAAGGCCGGGGCCGGCCGCACCTTCACCCTGTAAGAGAAACCGCCATGACAGACGTCGCATCGAAGTTCACCCGCGAGGAATATGCGCAGCGCCTCGCCAAGACCCGCCGGGCGATGGAGGAAAAGGGCGTCGATCTGCTGATCGTCACCGATCCCTCCAACATGAACTGGCTGACCGGCTATGACGGCTGGTCCTTCTATGTCCATCAATGCGTTGTGGTGCCGCCCGAGGGCGAGCCGATCTGGTATGGCCGCGGGCAGGACGCGAACGGCGCGAAGCTGACCGCCTATCTGAAGCCCGAGAACATCGTCGGCTATCCCGACCATTACGTGCAGAATCCGGCGATGCACCCGATGGACCATCTGTCGGGCATCCTGCGCGACAAGGGCTGGGGCGCGAAGCGCATCGGCGTCGAGATGGACAATTACTGGTTCACCGCCGCCGCCTTTGCCAGCCTTGTGGCGAACCTGCCCGATGCGAGGCTTACCGATTGCACCGCGCTGGTGAACTGGCAGCGCGCGGTGAAGTCGCCGCAGGAGATCGCCTATATGCGCAATGCCGCGCGGATCGTCGAGGCGATGCATGCCCGCATCCTCGACAAGGTGCAGGTGGGGATGCGCAAATGCGACCTGGTGGCCGAGATCTATGACGCCGGCACCCGCGGCGTCGATGGGATCGGCGGCGACTATCCGGCCATCGTGCCGCTGCTGCCGTCCGGGCGCGATGCCTCGGCGCCGCATCTGACCTGGGACGACAAGCCGATGAAGGCGGGCGAGGGCACCTTTTTCGAGATCGCCGGCTGCTATCACCGCTATCATGTGCCGCTGTCGCGCACGGTGTTCCTGGGCAAGCCGACGCAGGCTTTCCTGGACGCGGAAAAGGCGACGCTGGAGGGGATGGAGGCGGGGCTCGCCGCCGCGAAGCCCGGCAATACCTGCGAGGACATCGCCAAGGGCTTCTTCGACGTCCTGGCGAAATACGACATCGTCAAGGACAACCGCACCGGATACGGCATCGGCGTCAGCTATCCGCCGGACTGGGGCGAGCGCACCATGAGCTTGCGCCCCGGCGACCGCACCGTGCTGCAACCCGGCATGACCTTCCATTTCATGACCGGCCTGTGGCTGGAGGACATGGGGCTGGAGATCACCGAGTCGATCCTGATCACCGAGACCGGCGTGGAATGTCTTGCCGATGTCCCGCGGCAACTGTTCGTGAAGGACTAGGGCCATGTTGCAGATGCAGCCCGCGCCCTCGCCCATCGCGGCGACGGTGGATTTCGCGGCGCCGGGGGTCGGCCACGGCTTCCTGCGCCTGCCCCATTCGCGCGACGACGCGGCCTGGGGGTCGATCATGACCCCGATCACCGTGGTCAACAACGGCGAGGGGCCGACGGCACTGTTGACCGGCGCCAATCATGGCGACGAATACGAAGGGCCGATCGCGCTGTTCGACCTGGCCGCGACCGTCAGGGCCGAAGACGTCACCGGCCGCCTCATCATCGTGCCGGCGATGAATTATCCGGCCTTCGCGGCGGCCACCCGCACCTCGCCCATCGACCGGGGCAACCTGAACCGCAGCTTTCCGGGGCGGCCGGACGGCACGGTCACGCAGAAGATCGCGGACTATTTCCAGCGCGTGCTGCTGCCGATGGCGGATGTGGTGCTGGATTTCCATTCCGGCGGCAAGACGCTGGATTTCCTGCCCTATTGCGCCGCCCATATCCTGCCCGACAAGCGGCAGCAGGCGGCTGCCTTCGATCTTGTGCGCGCCTTCGGGGCGCCATGGTCGGTCAGGATGCTCGAGATCGACGCGGTCGGCATGTATGACACCGCGGCCGAGGAAATGGGCAAGGTCTTCGTCACCACCGAACTTGGCGGCGGCGGCACGGCGTCCGCCCGCACCGCCGGGATCGCCAAGCGGGGCCTGCGCAACCTGCTGGTCGCGGCGGGCGTGATGCGGGGCGAGGTCGCGGCGCAGCCGACGCGATGGCTCGACATGCCCGATGCGGATTGCTTCACCTTTGCCGAGGATGGCGGGTTGATCGAGTTCCTGGCCGATCTTGGCGATGCCGTGGAAAAGGGCCAGCCCGTCGCCCGCATCTTTCCGGTGACGCGCACCGGCCTTGCCCCGGTCACGGTTCCCGCCGGCCGCGCCGGCCTGATGATGGCGCGGCATTTCCCCGGCATCGTGAAACCCGGCGATTGCGTCGCCGTCATCGGCGTGGAGGTCGACGAATGATTACCGACAAGACCCTGATGCGCGAGGATGCCTTCGTGAACGGCGTCTGGTTGGGGGGCGAGCGTTTCGCCGTCACCGACCCCGCGACCGGCACGGCCATTGCGCAGGTGGCGCGGCTGGATGCGGCGCAGGCCCGCGCGGCGGTCGATGCGGCGCAGGCGGCTTTCGCGGGCTGGGCGGCGCTTCTGCCGCAGGAGCGCGCCGCCGTGCTGATGCGCTGGCACCGGCTGATCGTGGATGCGCGCGAGGACCTGGCGCGGATCATGACCGCCGAGCAGGGCAAGCCGCTGTCTGAATCGCGCGGCGAGATCGACTATGCCGCCAGCTTCGTCGAGTTCTATGCCGAGGAAGCCAAGCGGCCGAACATCGAAAGCGTGACCTCGCATCTTTCGACTGCCGAGATGGAACTGTGGCGCGAACCTCTGGGCGTCGCGGCGCTGGTCACGCCCTGGAATTTCCCTTGCGCCATGATCACCCGCAAGGCGGCGGCGGCCCTGGCGGCGGGCTGCACCGTGGTGGTGCATCCCTCGGCCGAGACGCCGCTGTCGGCGACCGCACTGGCGGAACTGGCGGATCGCGCGGGCTTTCCGCCCGGAGTCTTCAACGTGGTGACCGGGGACGCGCCCGAGATCGTCGGCGAATGGTGCGCCGATCCGCGTGTGCGGGCGCTTTCCTTCACTGGCTCGACGCAGGTGGGCAAGCTGCTTTATCGCCAAAGCGCCGATACGGTAAAGCGGCTGGTGCTGGAACTGGGCGGCCATGCCCCCTTCATCGCCTTTGCCGATTGCGACCTCGACCTGGCGGTGGACGAGGCGATCAAGGCCAAGTTCGCCACCTCGGGGCAGGATTGCCTGGGCGCCAACCGCTTCCTGATCGAGCGGCCGATTTATGAAGAGTTCTGCCGCCGCTTCACTGCCGCTGCCGCCGCGCTGGCGCTGGGGCCGGGGGTCGAGGATCGCGACCTTGGCCCCTTGATGAACGAGGGCGCGGTCCGCAAGCAAGAGGAACATGTCGCCGACGCGCTGGCCCGTGGCGCGCGCCTGTTGACCGGCGGTGCCCGCGATCCGCAGGGACCGCTGTTCTATCGCCCGACCGTGCTGGCCGACGTGCCGGGCGAGGCGCTGGTCTTTCGCGAGGAGACCTTTGGCCCCGTCGCCGCCATCGCCCCCTTCGAGACCGAGGACGAGGCGGTGGGTATCGCCAACGCCACCGAATACGGGCTTGTCGCCTATGTCCACAGCCGCGATCCGCGCCGCATCTATCGCCTGTCGCGCGCGCTGTCGTTCGGCATGGTCGCGGTGAACCGCACCAAGGTCACCGGCGCGCCGATCCCCTTTGGCGGCATGAAGCAGTCCGGGCTGGGCCGCGAGGGCAGCCGCCACGGGCTCGAAGCCTTCACCGAGATCAAATACGTCTGCCGCGACTGGGCAGAGACAAGGAGAGCATGATGCTGACCAATGACGAACTGTCCAAGTGGGACCGCGAGAGCCTGTTCCACCCCTCGACCAATCTCGGCCAGTTCGCGCGCGGCGAGGGTCCGCAGCGCATCGTCTCGGGCGCGGAAGGCGTCTATGTCACCGACCGCGACGGCAACCGGCTGCTGGACGGCTTTGCCGGGCTTTATTGCGTAAACGTGGGTTACGGCCGGCCCGAGATCGCCGAGGCCATCGCGACGCAAGCGCGCGAGCTGGCCTATTATCACGCCTATGCCGGGCACGGCTCGGAAGCCTCGATCACGCTGGCCAAGATGGTCATGGACCGGGCGCCCAGGCACATGGCGCGGGTCTATTTCGGCCTTGGCGGCTCGGATGCCAACGAGACGAATGTCAAGCTGGTCTGGTATTACAACAACATCCGCGGGTTGCCGCAGAAGAAAAAGATCATCTCGCGCTGGCGGGGCTATCACGGGTCGGGGCTGATGACCGGCTCGCTGACCGGGCTGGAGCTGTTCCACAAGAAATTCGACCTGCCGCTGGCGCAGGTGATCCATACCGAGGCGCCCTATTACTATCGCCGCAAGGACGCCGGCATGTCCGAGGAACAGTTCAGCGCCCATTGCGCCGATGAGCTGGAAAAACTGATCGCCGCCGAGGGCGCCGACACCATCGCCGCCTTCATCGGCGAGCCTGTGCTGGGCACGGGCGGTATCGTGCCGCCGCCCAAGGGCTATTGGGAGGCGATCCAGAAGGTGCTGGCGCGCCACGACATCCTGCTGATCGCCGATGAGGTGGTGACGGGCTTTGGCCGGCTGGGCAGCATGTTCGGCAGCGACCATTACGGCATGACCCCTGACATCATCACCTGCGCCAAGGGCCTGACCTCGGCCTATGCGCCGCTGTCGGGCAGCATCGTCGGGCAGAAGGTCTGGGAGGTGCTGATGCAGGGCACCGACGAATATGGCGTGCTCGGCCATGGCTGGACCTATTCCGCCCATCCCATCGGTGCCGCGGCCGGCATCGCCAACCTGCGGCTGATCGACGAGTTGGGGCTGGTCGGGAATGCCGGCAGGGTCGGCCGCTACCTGAACGATCGCATGCGGGCGGCAGTTGGCGATCACCCGAACGTGGGCGAGATTCGCGGCGAGGGCATGCTCTGCGCCGTCGAGCTGGTCCGCGACCGCGATACGCGCGGTTTCTTCGACGCGGCCGAGGGCATTGGCGGCAAGGTGGTCGGCGCCATGCTCAAGCGCGGCGTGATCGCGCGAGCGATGCCGCAGGGCGACATCGTCGGCCTTGCCCCGCCGCTCTGCCTGACCGAGGCCGAGGCGGATGTGATCGTCGATGTCACCGCTGCGGCACTGCGCGAAACGCTGGGTTGACCCGTGACGGCGATCCCCGAGACGATGTGCGCCATGGTCCTGACCGGCCATGGCGGCACCGAGCGGCTGGAATGGCGCGAGGATTGGCCGGTCCCCCGTCCCGGCCCGGGCGAGGTTCTGGTGCGCATCACCGCCTGCGCCAAGAACAACACCGATCGCAAGGTGCGCGAGGGGCTATACTCCACCGCCGATGACGGCGCCGTCACCTCGTTTGCCATGGCCGGGAACACGCTGTCCTTTCCGCGCATCCAGGGCGCCGATGTGGTCGGCCATGTCGTCGCCGTTGGCCAGGGCGTGCCCACGGACAGGATCGGCGAAAGGGGGCTTCTGGACTTCAACATCTACCCCGATGCGCGGGACGACCTGAACCTGGCGCCCGATTATTTCGGCCATGGCGCCGATGGCGGCTTTGCGGAATATGGCTGTTTCCCCTCGGAGCAGTTCCACGCCATCGCCAATCCCGCGCTGGGCGATGCCGAACTTGCGACGCTGGGCATGTGTTCGTGGCAGACGGGCTACCGGATGCTGACCTCGGCCGGGGTCGGGGCGGGCGAGCATGTGCTGGTCACCGGCGCCTCGGGCGGGGTCGGGACCGCGCTTTTGCAGCTTTGCCGGGTAATCGGCGCCATACCCCATGCGGTCGCCAGCGCCGGCAAGGCCGAGGCGCTGCATGCGCTTGGCGCGGAAACGGTGATCGACCGCAATGCCGTCGGCGACTGGCCTTCGGCCATCGACCGGGCGACCGGCGGGGCAACGATCGACGCGGTGATGGACCTCGTCGGCGGCGAGATGACCGTGCCGCTGATCCAGGCCATGTGCCGCGACATGCGCCGCCGGACCACGCCGCCCCGCCTGTCCATCGCCGGCGCCAGTGCGGGCAACGTCACCGCGCTGCCCTGGACGCTGATCTACCTGAACCAGGTGCGGATCTTCGGCGTCTCGCACGGCACCCGCGCCGAGGCACGGCAGTTGATCGGCTGGATCGGGGAGAACCGGCTGAAGCCGGTGCTGGCCGGGATCATGCCGCTGTCGCGATTGCGCGAGGCCGAGCGCCTGTTCGTCGAGCGTGGTCGCGATTTCATCGGCAAGCTGGTCATCGTGCCGGATCGGGTCGTCGCCGAACAGGGCCTGGAAACGATGGCCTGACAGTTGGCGCGTCGCTCAGGCCCGCAGCCAGTCCGGCGCATGGCGGATCTCGTCCACCCCGGCCAGCGGCGCGATGCGCTGGAACTCGGCCGCCAGTGCTGTAACGCGGCCCTGGCCCATGCGCACCCCCGGCTCGGGCCAGAAGGCGCGGACGGCCAGCGCGCCATCCTCGCGCTTGGCATCCACCCGCCCGACCAGCCGGTCGCCCTGCATGACCGGAAAGACGTAATAGCCGTATTGCCGCCGCTCGGCGGGCACGAAGATCTCGATGCGATAGCGGAAACCGAACAGCCGCTCGGCCCGCGCCCGGTCGCGCAAGGCCGGATCGAAGGGCGAGAGCAGGCGGATGCGCGAGGACGGATCGGGCAGCGCGGGGACCAGGTCCAGCAGCGCCGGGGCCGAGAAGCTGCGCCGCACCGAGCCATCGGCCATTTCCACGTCGATTTCCACGATCCGGCCCGCCGCCAGCGCCTCGGCGCACCACAGCTTCGCCTCGTCGCGGCTGGCGATGGCGAAGAAACCGGCCAATTCGCCGCTGGTGGCGAAGCCCAGCCGCTCCAGCGCCGCCGTCATGGCCCAGTCGATGATCTCGGCGTCGTCCAGCCGCGCATTCAGGTGCTCGGCCGGGATCACCCGCTCGGCCAGGTCATAGACCTTGCGAAAGCCCGAGCGATGGCGGATCGCCAGCCGGCCCGAGCGCCACAGGTATTCCAGCGCGGTCTTGGACGGGTGCCAGTCCCACCAGCCGCCCGAGCCCTTGGGTTCGTCGCCGCCCAGATCCGAGGAACTGGCCGGACCGTGATCGGCGATGTGCCGCAGCACGCTGTCGAATTCCGCATCCCAGCCCTCGCGCCGCCATTTCGGCCAGCGGCGCTGCATATGCGCCTCGTCCCGGGCGAATTTCAGCCGCCACATCGGGTAAAAGCGCATCGGGATGACGGCGGCGTCATGGGTCCAATGCTCGAAACCGGCGCGGTGGCGGGCGATCAGGCTCTCCAGGGCCTGCGGCCGGTATTGCCCGCGCCGCGACCACAGGATCAGGTCATGCGCGCGGGCCAGCGTGTTCACGCTGTCCACCTGCACGAAGCCAAGGCCGGACAGCACATTCTCCAGATCCGCGCCCTTGCCCGGCCCCGCGCCGGGGCGCAGCAGCAAGTGCCGGTCCAGAAACAACCGACGGGCATCGCGGTTCGTCAGCAGGGGGCGGGCCATCGTCGAAACCTGTTCGTCGCGTCTGTCAGCCTGTCATAGCAGCAGGCGATGAAGGATGGCCAATGCGATGCCGGCTGCCAAGCGGAGATGTCAGGTGAAGCGCGAAGCCGCGCCGATCCTGCGCTTCGGTATCCTGCGGGTGCGAAAAGGCGAGGCGCTACCGGGGCCGGCCGCTCACGGCCGCTCGACGCGGCGCATGGCCGGTTTCCGCCGCATCCGCGTCTTCGTATCGCTCTTCGCTGTCGGGCCGGCTGGCCTTGTGCCAGGCAAGCCCCAGCAGGGCCACCGAGCCGGTCAGGCAATAGGTCGCGACAAGCCACGGCAGCCCCCAGCCCATCAGCCAGGCCAGAGCCGTCGCCGCGACCGCCGCCAAGGACGCAAGGACGACGATCCCAAGGGGGAAGCCGCGATCTTGATCCCTGTCGGATCGGGAAACGCTATCAGGCGTGAGTTTCTTCAGCATGGTTCGGCTCTTTTGGTGAAAGGGAGGACGGCGCCGGCATGGCGCAGGCGGAAACCGCAGGGCATCGCGAAGCGGTCGCGCTTCTGCGCGCCACCCATGCCCCGGCGGGGTGGTGCGGTCGGGACCGGCCTGGCCTTCGTCCCCGTCCCGCAGGCATCGAGCGTGCAAAGGCCCACCCGGTCGGTGCCAGGAGCATCCCCGGCGCATGGGGCGAGGATGGCCGGGAATGCCGATGCTCTTGGCATGATCGTCGTATGGCGGCTCTGGAGAATGCTTCCCATGCGCAAGGATTGCCCCGAGGATCATGGCGCCATTGCCGCGGATCTGGGCGGCGATGTCCTGCGGGCATGATCGCCTTGGGCTCCGTATCGGCTTTGCGGGTCCGTTTGCGGGCAGCCATGCGCCGGCTGCGCCTGCAACCGTTCCCGTCATAAGGCGCCGCATCCCGCCGCGATGGCTTGGTGCAACCGATCCCGGGCGGTGGTGCAGATGACGGCGCTGCCGGCTCTCGTCCGGGGCGGCAAGAGGGAATTGCCGCCCCGGGCAAGAGCCGGCCCCGGCGGCGCTGCCTCTGCCGCCGCCAGGACCGTTCGGCCGGCGTCACCAATGTTCCGCCCGGCCAACCCGGCAGGTCGTCGCGGCCGCCATCAGCCCACCTTTCCCCAGCTGAAGGGCTGTTTGCCGTTGGCGACCAGGCGTTGCACCAGATGCCGCCCCTGCCGGCCGCGCATCAGCAGCCGCGCCGCGGCGGGTTGCTGCGGCGCGGGCTGCGCCAATTGGGGGAACAGCGTAAGGATCTCGTGCCGGGCCTCGGGGCCAAGCGCCTTCATCGCCTCGGGGCCGGTGAACAGGCTTTCGGTAGGGGCGCCGTTCGAAAACACCACCTCATGCCGGTCGAACATGAAGTGCCAGTATTCCACCTCCTGCATGTCCTCGACCACCTCGATGCCGTCCAGCCCGATCAGATGGCGCGCGGCCAGCAGGACCTCGGCCTCGCCGACCATCCGCCGCGCCACCACCGAGCGCAGCAGCACCCGG
Source organism: Paracoccus sp. SSJ (assembly GCF_030234105.1). NCBI lineage: Bacteria > Pseudomonadati > Pseudomonadota > Alphaproteobacteria > Rhodobacterales > Paracoccaceae > Paracoccus > Paracoccus sp. SSJ. The sequence continues at coordinate 66,789 of NZ_JASSPE010000016.1, forward strand.
TGCTGGGGCGAGACGATCAGGTCGCGCTCGGGCAGGCGCTCGCCCAGGGCCTCGGCGCGGATGCGGATCGGCCGCAGCTTGGGCTGGGCCGCCAGTTCCTCGGCCGAGAGCACGCGCTTGCCGATCCAGCGCAGCGCCTTGCAGCCATGGTCCAGCGTCATCACCTTGGTGCCCGGTTCCAGCTGCTCGACGGGAACCTCGCCATCCGCGGTCTTGATCAGGGTGCCCCGCAGAAAGCAGAGCACGCCGGTATTTTCCGTGGTCAGCTGGCTGCCCAGGACCGAATTGCCGGTCCCGTCCTGAATGCGCAGGCCCCCGACGGCATCAAGCACGCCATCGGCCTGGTCCGCCTGCATCCAGCTTTCCGGCGAGGCGTAGGTCTGATGCGGATTGGCGGCGTTCCAGGCCGCCAGCGTGGTGCCGTTGTAGAACGCGCTCAGATCGACGAAATCGTTGTTGTCGGACTGTCCGTCGCCGATGCCGGTCACCGCGTCGAAATCGGTGATCAGGTCGCCGCCGCCACTGACCACGAAGCGGTCGTTCCCCGCCCCGCCGGTCATCGTGTCCGCGCCGGGGCCGCCGATCAGCGAGTCGTCGCCGTCCCCGCCTTCCAGGACGTCATTTCCCTGCCCACCCTCAAGCGTGTCGTTGCCGGCGCCGCCCTGCAAAAGGTCGTGCCCGGCATCGCCGCGCAGCAGGTCGTCGCCCTCGCCGCCCTCCAGGGTGTCGTCACCGTTGCCGCCGTTGAGCGTGTCGTTGCCCGCGCCGCCCAGCAGGAGGTCGTTCCCGTCGTCGCCGCGCAGCAGGTCGTCGTCGTCGCCGCCGTCAAGGGTGTCGTTGCCCAAGCCGCCGTTGAGCGTATCGCTGCCCACGCCGCCCAGCAGGAGATCGTCCCCGTCGTCGCCGCGCAGAAGATCGTCGCCCTCTTCGCCCTCGATGGTGTCGTTTCCGATGCCGCCGTTGAACGTATCGTTGCCTTCGCCGCCACGCAGGACATCGTCTCCGGCATCGCCGCGCAGCAGGTCATCGCCCTCGCCGCCCTCAATGGTGTCGTTTCCGGCATCGCCGTTGATCGTGTCGTTGCCCGCGTCGCCCCGGATGATATCGTGCCCCGCATTGCCGCGCAGCAGGTCGTCGCCCTCGCCACCCTCGATGGTGTCGTTTCCCGCGCCGCCATTCACGGTGTCGTTGCCGGCGCCGGCGTTGATCCAGTCGTTCACGCCGTCAGCGCCGTCGACCACATCGCCCTGATGGTCGACATAGCCGGGGACCATGTAGTCGTCGCCATCGGTGCCGTCCACGATGCCGTCCGGCTGCGCGGACGAGGAAAAGGCCATGGCTGCGGTATTCAGCGGTTGGTTGTTGATCGGGTCCGTCATCTGTTTTCACCCGTGCGAACCTGTTCGCTTACCCTGGTGCGGGTCCGACGGAGAGGGAGGGCGGGCAAATGCCCATTATTTGCTATAACTTTTAAACAATTGACGAATTTAAACACAGCGGCTCTCCGTTAGGACCATTCTGGTGAAGTAAGGCACCTCGCGCGCACCATCTTCCGATGCGAATCCGGCTATCGGATGCCTTTTCCGCATCCCAGCGCGATGCCTTGGATCGCCATTCCGAGAGGCTGAAATATCTTGAACTGCCGATTGATTGTCATGAACCGCAGAATGACAGCATCGGCTCCTACAGTTCGCGCGTCATGAAATGTCGGCAGGCGGCGATGGATGCTTCCGATCGCGAAAAAGCTGCGGAATTTCGCCTTGACCTGCCTTATGCCGAATTCCCGGATGCCGGGGCGCCGCAAGGCTGGCATGCCGGGTTCCGAAGGGCGCCCGCATCCTGCGCGATATGCGCTGCCGCCAAGGCGATGCCGCAACGGCGGTTGGCATGGGACTGCGTTCTCGACTAGGCAGGGGCCGCCGACGCCATTCCTGCATGAGCCCGTCCCGATCGCCATGACCACGCACCAAGCCCAGACCGCCCAGCCGCAATTCGGCGACGACGATCCGCGGATCGCCTATAACCGCGTATTCTTCGCCATCCTGCGCATCCACCGCACCTTGATGCCGCAGATCGAGAAGGCGCTGCGCGAGATCGGCGTCGCCGATCCGATCTGGTATGAGATCCTGCTGGCCACCGAAGAGGCGGGCGAGGACGGCGTGCAGATGCAGGTGCTGCAGCGGCGGCTGTTCGTGCCGCAATATGCGCTGTCGCGCCATGTCGCGCGGATCGAGAAGGCGGGGCTGATCCGGCGCGCCGCGGCCGGGGGTGCCGGGCGCGGCCAGATCCTTTACATCGCCGAGCCGGGCAGGGGCTTGCACGCGCGGATCTGGCAGATCTATGTCGAGCGGATCCAGTCCGCCCTTGCCCCCGCCCTGACCACGGACGAGGCCTATGATCTGGTGCGGACCCTGAACCGGCTTTATCGCTGATCGGCCAGGGGGCCCGTGCTCGTCTGCCGCGTCAGAACCGCTTCGTCGCCACCAGCGAGAAGGTGCGCCCCGGTTCGCGCAGCGGGGTGACGGTGGCGTAGTCGCCGCCATAGGTGGCGCGGTCGGCGTAATCCTTGTCGAAGAGGTTCGCCACCTCGGCCCGCAGCACCAGCCCCTCGACCTGCTCCGGCGCATATTCCGCAAACAGGTTCAGCACCGCATAGCCGGGGATGGTGCGGTCGGAGTCGCCCTCGATCCGGTCGTATTTCGCCGCGGCCTCGATGCTGCCGCCATAGGTGAAGGCGCTGCCCTGGGGCGTGTGCTGCGCCTCGATGGAAAACACCCGGCCCAGCGGCGCGCCGAAATCCAGCGCCTCGTAGCTGGAGGCGGGGTTGCCGTTCACGCTGACCCGGCTGTCCGAAATGCTGGCCCGCAGATAGCCGCCGTTCCAGCCATAGCCCAGGCCGAGATTGTAGCCCCGGCTTTCAAAGTCGAAATTCTCGATGCCGCGATAGGTGCCGCCGCGGGCATTGTCCACCTGGGTCAGGAACAGCTCGCCATCCAGCCGCAGGTCGCCCGCCTCGTAGTCGAAGCCCAGCGTATAGTTGCGCGCCCGCGCCGGCCGCAGCGTGTCGTAGTCCCAGGCGCCGTTGAAGATGTAGTTGTCCTCGATGGCGATGCCGCCGAAGACGGTCGAGGCCCCGGCGCGCAGCACCAGCGCATCGGTCAGGCCATAGGCGAGAGAGGCATTGCCGCTGAAGCCGGAGTTGGTGTCCTTCCAACCGCTGGTGCCGGTAAAGTCCTGCCGGTCCCAGCGCAGGCCAAAGGACAGGTCCAGCCGCTCGACCGGCTCCAGCCGGGCCTGGGCGTAAAGGCCGATATTGCGGGCGTTCTCGTCCAGCCCGCCGAAAGGATCGCTGTAGGTGCTGGAACGGTCATACCAGTCGATCCCCGCCGTCACGCTGTTGGCGTCGGACAGGTGAAAGCGGTTTTCCAGCTTGGCCGAGAATGTGTCGCTGTCACCTTTGCTGACATAGGGCGGCACCAGGGTCGGCTGGTCGACATGCACCCGGCTTTCCGAGCGGCCGATGACGAATCTCGGATCCCACAGCCCGCCGGCCTGCGTGTTCTCGTAGGACAGCGACCAACTGCTGCGGGTGGTGTCATAGCGGCGCAGTTCGGGCAGCGGGGCGCCGCCCTCGATATGGCCGATATTGGCGCGATAGGGGCGCAGCGTATCGTCGCGCAGCCGCTGGCCGGAAAGCTCGATCCGATGGCCTCCGGGCGTCTCATGGGCCAGCTTCAGCAGCACGCTTTGCAGGTCGGCGGCCGAGCCCCTGATCGTCTGGCCGCCCCCGGCCTGGTAGTCGTCGCCGGTCGCCGATTTCAGATAGCCCAGCCATTCGAAACCGCCCATCTGTCCGGCCAGCGTCGCCGCGCGGCCGAAGGTCCGGCCGTTGTCGCCATAGGACAGGCGGACATTGCCGCCGAAGCTGCGCCCGTCCTCAATGATGTCGGCGGCGTCTACCGTTTCCATCACCACCGCGCCGGCCACGGCATGCGGGCCGGCATCCGCCGCCGCCACGCCGGCATCGACGCGGACGAATTTCAGCAGGCCGGGATCGATGGCATTGGCACTGACATGGTGGAAGGCGCGGTTGTTCTGCTCGACCCCGTCCACCGTCACCGACAGGTTCAGCATGTCCACGCCGTTGATGAAGATCTTTTGCGCCACCGGGATCGCGCCCCCGACCGAGACCGAGGCGATGCCGGTGAACAGGTCCTTCAGGTCGCCCATCCGCGCCCGCTCCAGCTCGGCCGCCGCGACATACTGGCTGGCGCCGCGGTCGGCGGCGCTACCGTCGGCGTCCAGCGCGCGGAGGGTGATCGGGTCCAGCAGGACCACGGTCTCTGCGGCCTCCTGGGCCAAGGCGGGCAGGGCCAGCGCCGCGGCGGCGCCGGCAACAAGGATCAGGCGGGGGGTGAAGGGTGCGGCCATTAGCAAGCTCCGTTCCGGGGAAGGCTGGCTGAGGCGCGGGGCCTTGGCTTTTCCATTGCCGGATAACGATTCCAGCCTAAACATGCAACTGCATGTTTGGGGTCAGCCGTAGAAAAGCGCGATCCGTTGGCCGTCGATCTCGCGCACGGCGATCTGCATCTCGTAAAGCTCGCCCAGAAGGGCGGGGGTGACGATTTCCGCTGGCGTGCCGGCGGCGAAGATGCGGCCCTGCCGCATGGCGACGATGCGGTCGGAATGGCAGGAGGCGAAGTTGATGTCGTGCAGCACCACGATCACCGTCTTGCCCAGGTCGTGCGCGGCGCTGGCCAGCAGCCGCATCATCGCCTGCGCGTGCTTCATGTCCAGGTTGTTCAGCGGCTCGTCCAGCAGCAGGTAATCGGTGTCCTGCGCCAGAACCATGGCGACGAAGGCGCGCTGCCGCTGCCCGCCCGACAGTTGGTCGATGAAGCGGTCGGCCAACGGGGCCAGTTCCAGATAGTCCAGCGCCCGGTCGATGGCGGTGCGGTCCTGGGCCGTCAGCCGGCCGCCGGAATGCGGAAAGCGGCCGAAGCCCACCAGTTCGCGCACCGTCAGCCGGGCGACGAGGTGGTTTTCCTGCCGCAGGATCGCCAGCCGCCGCGCCAGCACCGGCCCGGGCGTGCGGGTCACGTCCAGCCCGTCCACCGTCACGCTGCCGGAATCCGGCGCGATCAGCCGGGCGATCAGCGACAGCAGCGTGGATTTCCCCGCCCCGTTCGGGCCGATCAGCGAGGTGACGCCGCCCCTTGGCAGGCTCAGCGACACATCGTGCAGCACCGGCGCCGCGCCGTAGCTTTTGCAGAGGCTGCGGACCTCGATCATCGGCGGCCCTTTCCGATCAATAGCGCGATGAAGGTGATGCCCCCGGCGAATTCGACGATGATGCCAAGCGCGGTATTGAAGGCAAAGACCCGCTCCAGCACGGTCTGGCCGCCGACCAGCATGGTGACGCCGATCAGCGAGGCGGCGGGCAGCAGGTAGCGATGCGCCGATTGCCCGACCGCCAGATGCGCCAGGCTGGCCGCGATCAGGCCGAAGAACAGCACCGGCCCGACCAGCGCCGCCGAGACCGCGACCAGCGCTGAGACCGCCGCCAGGACCGCCAGCACCTCGGCCCGCCAGCGGATGCCCAGGTTCACCGCCACCGGCCGGCCAAGCGCGATCACGTCCAACCGCGACAGGCGCGGCATCAGCCACAGCGTCACGCCCGCGACCATGGCGCTGGCGATGCCCAGCAGTGTTGCGGGAATGGTGCCGAAACTGGCGAACAGCATGTCCGACAGCACCATGAACTCGTTCGGGTCCAGCATGCGCTGGACGAATTCCGCCAGCATGCGCAGGAAGATGCCGAAGACCACGCCGATCAGCAGCAGGCGGTGCAGGCTGCGTTCCTCGCCGCCGAAAAGCCACAGGTAAAGCGCCATCGAGGCCCCGACCATCAGCAGGACGTTGCCGGCAAAGACCAGCCGCGGGTCCAGCCCCGCCATCATGGTCGAGCCGAACAGAGCCACCAGCACCGTGCTGCACAGCACGAACAGCGAATCGAACCCCATGATCGCCGGGGTCAGGATGCGGTTCGCGGACACGGTCTGGAACAGCACCGTCGAGCAGGCGACGGCGTGGCCGACCAGCAGCAGGCCCAAAAGCTTCTTGCCGCGAAACGGCAGCACGAAGCCCCAGTTGCCGCGCGCGCCCAGCGTCATGAAGGCGAGGATCGCGCCCAGGGCCAGCAGGGCCAGGACCAGCAGGGCCAGTCTTGCGCGACGCTCATGCGGCACGGTCGCGGCTCCGCAGGATCAGGACCAGGAACACGGCGCTGCCCAACACGCCCAGCACCGTGCCCAAGGGCACCTCGTAGGGCGCGCGGATCACCCGGCCCAGGATGTCGCAGGCCAGGACCAGCGCCGCGCCCGAGACCGCGACCCAGGGCACCGCCCGGCGCATGTTGTCGCCCAGGGCAAGGCTGACGATGTTCGGCACGATCAGGCCGAGGAACGGGATCATTCCCACCGTCACCACCACGACCGCCGTCACCAGCGAGACGATGGTCAGCCCCAGCGCCACCACCCGTCCATGCGCCAGGCCAAGCGAGCTGGCGATGTCCCGGCCCAGCCCCGCGACGGTGAAGCGGTCGGCGGCCAGCCAGGCGACGGCGGCCAGGGTCGCGCCCAGCCACAAGAGCTCATAGCGGCCGCGCAGCACGCCCGACAGGTCGCCCTGCGTCCAGGCCAACACGGTCTGGATCAGGTCGAAGCGATAGGCGACGAAGGCGGTGCCGGCATAGATCACCCCGCTCAGCAGGATGCCGACCAGCGGCACCAGCATCGGATCGCGCAGCGGCACCCGGCGCAGGATGGCCAGGAACAGCGCCGTGCCCGCCATGGCAAAGCCCGCGCCGGCGGCCATCTTGGCGATGACCGGCGCGCCCGGCGCGACCAGCGTCATCACCAGCAGGCCCAGCCCCGCGGATTCCATCGTCCCGGTATTGGCCGGCTCGACGAAGCGGTTGCGGATCACGATCTGCGTCAGCAGCCCGGCGATCGCCATCGAGGCGCCCGACAACAGCAGGGCCAGCATGCGCGGCAGCCGGCTTTCGACCAGCACCAGCCAGTCGAGTTCCTGCCCGGCCAGGATGCCCCGCAGGCTGACATTCGATACGCCGACGAACAGGCTTGCCAGGGCAAGCCCTGCCGTCACCAGCACCGCTGCCGCCAGCCGGGTCATGTCAGGACGTCGCGGCCAGCGCCTTGGTCAACTGGTCCAGCAGCCGGTTCAGCGCGGTATAGCCGCCAAAGGCGATATAGGCGGCATGGGGGTCCAGATGGACGACATGCCCGTTCCGCACTGCCTGGGTCCGCGCCATCAGCGGATTGTCCAGTGCGGCGCGGGCACCCGCACCCGCCTCGCCCACGCCGGCATCGCGGTCGATGACGAAGATCCAGTCGGGGTCGCGCTCCAGGATGTATTCGAACGAGATCACGTCGCCGCCGTGGAAACGGTCGTCGATATCCGGCGCGACGGTGGCGAAGCCCAGTTGGGTATGGACCCAGCCCACCCGTGATTTCGGCCCATAGGCGCCCAGCTTGCCGCCGTTGGTGACCAGGATCAGCGCGGTCCCGGCACCGGGGGCGAGATCTTTCAGATGCGCGATCTTGGCGTCCAGCGCCGCGACCATCTCGGTCGCCTTTGCGGGCTTGCCGAAGATCCGGCCGACCGTCTCGACATTTTCCCTGACCGACGCGAACAGGTCGTCGCCAAGGCTCAGGTCGACCGTCGGCAGGATCCGGGACATCTCTGCATAGGCCGGCGCGGTGCGGGTGCCGACGATCATCAGATCGGCGCCCGAGGCGGCGATGGATTCGTAGTCCGGCTCGAAGATCGTGCCCATCTTCGGCCGGTCGGCGGCGTATTCCTGCAGGTAATCCGGCAGGTTGCTGCCCAGCACCCCGGCCGGCTCGGCCCCCATGGCATGGGCGATGTCCAGCGCGTTGATGTCCAGGACCAGCACCTTGGAGGGCGGTGCCGGCAACACCGTCTCGCCTTGGGAATGGGCGATGGTCATCGGTTCGGCCAGCGCCGGGCCCGCCAGCGTCAGCGCCGTTGCTGCCCAAGCGATCAATTTGACAAACATGCCTGCCTCCTGCGGATCGTCGGGCGCAGGTAAAGGCCCGGCGGGGATGGGGTCAAGTTTGACCATGGGTTTTTATCGGGATTGTCGGCCGGCCACGGGCATCCGGGTCACCGGATTGACAGGGCGGGGCGCAAAACCCAAGCTGGCCCGCAGGGGCGAAAAACGCGTTTCCGGCAGATGGCCCCCCGAGCAACCGCCGCCATTCCGAAGGATCCATGGACCCCCGCAGCGCCCTTCCCTCGATCGACAGGCTTTTGCGCCAGGCCGAGGCGCGGGAACTGATCGCGCATCACGGGCGCGACAATGTGGTCGGGATGCTGCGCAGGCTGTTGCAGGACCGGCGCATGGCGGCAGGCCGGGGCGACAAGGCGGCGGGCGAGGGCGTGCTGGACGAATGCGCCGAGCGGCTGGCCGCGCAGGCCCGGCCCTCGCTGCGGCCGGTGCTGAACCTGACCGGCACGGTCAACCACACCAATCTGGGTCGCGCGCTCTTGTCGCGGCGGGCCGCCGAGGCGGCCTTCCGGGCCATGATCAGCGCCACGAACCTGGAATACGATCTTGAGCGTGGCACGCGCGGCGACCGCGACAGCCATGTCGAGGCGCTGATCTGCCGGCTGACCGGCGCCGAGGCGGCAACGGTGGTGAACAACAATGCCGCCGCGGTGATGCTGATGCTGAACACGCTGGCCTTGGGGCGCGAGGTCGTCGTCTCGCGCGGGGAACTGGTCGAGATCGGCGGCGCCTTCCGCGTGCCCGACGTGATGGCCCGGGCCGGCTGCCGCCTGCACGAGGTCGGCACCACCAACCGCACGCATCTGCGCGACTTTGCCAATGCGGTGAACGAGGACACCGCCGCTTTCATGAAGGTCCATGCCAGCAATTACGCCATCGAGGGCTTTACCGCCGAGGTGCCGCAGGCCGATCTGGCGGCGCTGGCCCGGCGCCACGGCATTCCCTTGCTGATCGACCTGGGCAGCGGTTCGCTGCTTGACCTCGACGCCTTCGGCCTGCCGCCCGAGCCGACGGCGCGGCAGGCGATCCGCGACGGTGCCGATGCGGTGACCTTCAGCGGCGACAAGCTGCTGGGCGGGCCGCAATGCGGCATCATCGCCGGCTCGCGCGCGCTGGTGGACCGGATGCGGGCCAATCCGCTGAAACGGGCGCTGCGGGTGGACAAGATCATCCTGGCCGCGCTGGCCGAGACGCTGCAAAGCCATGGCGATCCCGAACGCGCGCGCGCCGAGATCCCGACCCTGCGCCTGCTGACCCGGCCGCAGGACGAGATCCGCGCGCTGGCCGAGCGGCTTTGCCCGCCGGTCCACGCCGCGCTGTCGGGGCTGGCCGAGGTCCGGGTCGTCGACTGCCTCAGCCAGATCGGCAGCGGCGCGCAGCCGGTCGACCTGCTGCCAAGCGCGGGCTTGGGTTTTGCCGAAACCGGCGCCGTCCCGGTCTCGCGCATCGCGCAGGCGTTCCGCGACCTGCCGCTGCCGGTGATCGGCCGGGTGCACAAGGGGCAGTTCCTGCTGGACCTGCGCTGCCTTGAGGACGAGGCGCCTTTCCTGGCCCAGCTCGACCGGCTGGCGCTTGCCGGCGCGTCGCGGTCCTAGCCGGGGCTTCCGCCCGGAAGGCCGCTGATCCGCATGGCGGCAAAGCGTTGGCGCAGCCAGCGCGCGGCCGGGCCGCTGGGCCGCTGCTTGTGCCAGACCAGTTCCAGCGCCACCGGCCAGTCGGCGCCGTCGAATTGCAGCGGCGGCGTGACCAGATCGTCCCGAACCGGAGAATCCTCGATGATATGGTCGGGCACCAATGCCCAGCCGATGCCCTGCCGCACCATTTGCAGGATCACCCAGTGGCTTTCGACCCACCATACCTCGGCCGCTGTGCGCAGCCGCTGCTTTTCCGGCCCCTCGCTGCGCACCGCGACCATCAGCTGGCGGTGGCGCTTGAGTTCCTCCCAATCGACAACCGTATTGGCCAGCGGGTGGTCCTTGCCGCAGACCAGCTTCAGCGGCACCCAGCCCAGCGTGTGAAAGGCGATCTCGGTCGGCAGGATTTCCTGCCGCCACATCACGCCGATATCGGCCTTGCCGTCCAGCACCAGCCGGCTGACATCCTCCATCATCGGAAACAGCAGCTCCAGCTCGACATGCGGGAAGTTCGCGGCGAAATCGGCGAAAAGCGTGCCCAGGGGCTGTTCGGGGTAAAGCTCGTCGATGGCGACGACCAGCCGATGCTCGACATGAGCCTCGAAGCTGGCGGCGACGCCGATCAGGTGCTCGCGGCGATCCAGCACCACCTTGGCCTCGGCCAGCAGCCGCTCGCCCGCCGGGGTCAGCACGGGATTGCGCCCCTCGCGGCTGAACAGGAGCACGCCCAGGTCGTCTTCCAGATTCGAGACCTGGGTGCTGATCGCGGACTGCGCCTTGCGCAACGCCCGACCGGCGGCCGAGAACGAGCCATGTTCTGCGGCGGCGACGAAAGCTTCCAACTGGTCCAGCGATACGGTCATCGATCCATCTTTTTTTCAGATGGAAGCTAACTTTGCCTTGCAGAGAATCAAGATAGAAACGGCGCAACACGAAACAACGGAAAGATTCGGAATATGACGATGCGCAGTTTCCCCGACCGGGTGCGGCATGCGCTGATGTTCGAGATCATCGGCCTTGCGATCATCACCCCGGCAGCCGCCTGGCTTTACGACAAGCCGATGCTCGACATGGGCGTGGTGGGGGTCGGGGCGGCGACGCTGGCCACGGTCTGGACCTTTGTCTTCAACCTGGGCTTCGACCACGCCATGCGGCGCTGGGTCGGGCATGTCCACAAGGCGGTGCATCACCGGCTGCTGCATACCGTGCTGTTCGAATTCGGCCTGCTGGTCATGCTCTTGCCGCCGATGGCCTGGTATCTGGGCATGACGCTGTGGCAGACGCTGCTGCTGGACCTGTTCATCGTGGCCTTCTACCTGGTCTACAACTTCGCCTTCAACGTGATCTATGACCGGGTGTTCCCGCTGCCCGGAATGCCGCGCGGGCAGCCGGCCTAGCCCGGATCGCGGGCGATCTCGTCCAGCAGGAAGGCGCGGAACTTGCGGATCGCGGGACGGTTGCGGCGGCCCTTGGGATAGACCAGCCAGAAGCTGCGGCCGTTCTGCGCCACCAGCGGAAAGGGCTGGATCAGGCTGCCCGTCGCCAGCTCGAAGCGAAAGAAGCGCGGCGTCAGCAGCGCCACGCCGTAACCTTCCAGCGCCGCCCGCGCTTCGTGCAGGTCGGTCGAGAGCGTCAGGCCCGGCCGGGGCGGGGATTCCCAGAAATCCACCCCCGCCTCGCGCATCCAGACCGCCCAGTTCGGGTCCACCCGATCCAGCAGCGGCAGGTTCAGCAGGTCGGCCGGCTCGCGCAACTCGTGCTTTTTCGCCAGCTCGGGCGACAGCATGGGCGTGTATTCGATGGGCATCAGGCAATGTTCCTCGACCCCCGGCCAGCCGCCCTCGCCGGCGCGGATCGCGACGGTGATGTCCTCGCGCCCGAAATCGACCAGGTTGTCGCTGGTCTCCAGCCGGACGGCCAGGTTGGGATGGTTCATCTGGAACTTGCCCAGCCGCGGCGACAGCCATGCCCCGGCAAAGGTCGGCACGGTCGAGATCGACAGCGTCGAGACCGAATCCGCCGACGGGTCGGCATAAGCCTCGCGCAGCATGTCGAAGGCGTCGATGGTCGGTCGGGCGAACAGCGCCCCCGTCTCGGTCAGCACGATCCCGCGCGGCTTGCGCAGGAACAGCGGCGTGGCCAGCCGTTCCTCCAGCAGGCGGATCTGATAGCTGACGGCGGCCTGGGTCATGCCCAGTTCCTCGGCAGCGCGGGTAAAGCTCAGATGCCGCGCCACCGCCTCGAAGGCGCGCAGGGCGGCAAGCGGAGGAATGGACATAAGCTTGCCTTATGGGTGCTTGCCGAGGCTTTGTTGGTCAATGCCGCGGAAACCTAGCATGATCGGGTCATGGATCAACCATGATCACCGAAAGGAGGGCAAAAATGTCCGATAATTCCGTATGCGAGCGCCAGCGTCCCTTCCTGCCGGGCCTGGCCCGGATGCTTTTCGGTGTGCTGCGTCGCGATAAGCCCAGCCTATCGCCTTGCGCCGACCGGATGGCCGCGCTGGACCACCCCGCGACGCGCAAGGCGCTGGCCGATCTGCCGTCGCATCTGCTGCGCGACATCGGCGTTGCCGACATGCGCAGCGAAGCCGGGACCGCCCCCTCGCAGGAAGGCGACGCGCTGCGCCGTCACCTGTGGTAAACCGCCCTGCCGCGCGTCCCTAAGCGACGGGCGCGAGGCAAGCGGATGGACTGGGGTGGGTTGGTTCCAGTGCGGTCAGCACCGGAACGACGGGCGGATCAGAGGTGGATCGCGTTGAACTTCGTCGCGTCGATACCCAGGCGGCGCAGGTCGGCGGCGGCGGGGTGGCGATGCGCTTCCGTCGCCGAGGCGACGGCAATGGCGGCCCGCAAGGTCGAAAGGGCCGATGCGATGGAATGGAAGGCGCGGTGCATTTTTCTGCCTGTCTGTACGATTCATCGAGGTTTTCGATGACAGACAGATGGGGGCTGCCGGGCCTTGCCGCAACGCGGCAAAAGGGCAAGGCGGCCATGCCGCCAGCACATGACAAGCCCCGGCCGTTCCAGGCCGGGGCTTGTATTTTCTTGATCAGTCCTCGTCGCCGGCAAGCTGGCTCAGAACCTCGCCCTTGCCGCGGGCGCGCAGGATCAGCGGCACGATCAGCGCCAGCGCGGCGATCCCCAGGAGCGTGGCGGCAATGGGCGATTGCACCAGCGTCGTCCAGTCGCCCTGGCTGATCGCCAGCGCCCGCCGCAACTGCTGCTCGGCCATCGGGCCAAGGATCAGGCCGACGACGATAGGCGCGATGGGATAGCCGAAAAGCCGCATCACATAGCCCAGCACGCCGAAGGCCAGCAGCATTCCCAGCTCGAAGGCCGAGGGATTGGCGCCGATGGTGCCCAGCGTCGCGAACAGCAGGATGCCGGCATAGAGCCAAGGTTTCGGCACCGTCAGCAGCTTTACCCACAGCCCGATCATCGGCAGGTTCAGCACCAGCAGCATCGCGTTCGCGATCAGCAGCGAGGCGATCAGCCCCCAGACCAGCGTCGGGTTGGTGGCGAAAAGCAGCGGGCCCGGTTGTAGCCCGAACTGCTGGAAACCGGCCAGCATGATCGCCGCCGTGGCCGAGGTCGGCAGACCCAGCGTCAGCAGGGGCACCAGCGTGCCGGCGGCACTGGCATTGTTCGCGGCCTCGGGACCGGCGACGCCCTCGATGGCACCGTTGCCGAATTCCTCGGGGTGCTTGGTCAGCTTCTTTTCGGTCGCATAGGACAGGAAGGTGCCGATCTCGGCCCCGCCTGCCGGCATGGCGCCGATGGGAAAGCCGATGAACGTGCCGCGCAGCCAGGGCTTCCACGACCGCGCCCAGTCGCGGCGATTCATCCAGATCGAGCCCTTGACGGCCGTCACCTCGTCGTCGACCTGCACGCGCTGGCCGGCGATGAACAGCGCCTCGCCCACGGCGAACATGGCGACGGCCATGGTGGTGACCTCGATCCCGTCCAGCAGCTCGGGCACCCCGAAGGACAACCGCGCCTGCCCGGTGAGCTGGTCGATGCCGACGCAGGCCAGCGCCAGGCCCAGGAACAGCGAGGTCAGCCCGCGCAGGGCCGAATCGCCGAACGCGGCCGAGACGGTGACGAAGGCCAGCACCATCAGCGCGAAATATTCGCGCGGGCCGAAGACCAGCGCCAGCTTGACGATGCTGGGCGCGAGGAAGGCCAGAAGCAGCGTCGCGATCAGGCCGGCGATGAACGAGCCGATGGCGGCCGTGGCCAGCGCGGGGCCGCCGCGGCCCTTGCGGGCCATCTTGTTGCCCTCCAGCGCGGTGATGATCGAGGCGCTTTCGCCCGGCGTGTTCAGCAGGATCGAGGTGGTCGAGCCGCCATACATGCCGCCGTAATAGATGCCGGCGAACATGATGAGCGAGCCGGCCGGGTCCAGCCGGTAGGTGACGGGCAGCAAAAGCGCCACGGTCAGCGCCGGGCCGATGCCGGGCAGGACGCCGACGGCGGTGCCCAGCGTCACGCCGATCAGTGCGTAAAGCAGCATCATCGGGTCGGCGGCGGTGCCAAGCCCCTGCATCAGGAATTCGAATGCGCTCATGGCTCAGCCCCGCGGAAAGATCAGATGCTCAAGCGGCCCGGCGGGCAGGTGCAGCATCAGAAGTTGCGAGAAGATCGCCCAGACCACGAAGGAAACGACGATGCCGATGGGGATGGTCGTCGCCAGGTTGCGCTTGCCGAAGGCCCGCGCGGTAAAGGCGAAGAGGATGCCGGTCGCGATGGAAAAGCCCGCGACATGCAGCAGCATCAGTTGCGCCGCCAGACCCGCCACGATCCACAGGACCGGCGGGGCGTTCTGCGGCGCCCGCTGGGGGAAATCGCCGCGCAGCGCCTCGATGGCGGTCCAGACCGCAAGGCCCATCAGCGCGAAGCCGACGACGCGCGGCACGCTGGCGGGGCCGACGCCGGAATAGCCGCCCAGATCGGCAAGGCGTGCGCTGTCCCACAGCATCACGCCGCCGATCACCACCAGCCCGGCGGCGATGATCAGCGCCGCCGTATCCCGGCGGCGCGGCGGTTCATAGCGGCTGACGCTCATTTCACCAGACCGATGTCCTTGAGGATCGCCTCGGTCGAGGTCACGTCCTGTTCAAGCTGGGCCTCGAATTCGGGACCGGCGAGGTAGGTGTCCATCCAGCCCTTGTCCGAGAGCTGCTTTTGCCAGTTCTCCGACTTGGCCATCTTTTCGATATCGGCGATGACCTTGGCCTTCTGCTCGTCCGACAGGCCCGGTGCCGCGGCGACCATGCGCCAGTTCTCCAGCACCACGTCCAGCCCGGCCTCTTGCAGGGTCGGCGCATCGACGCCCTCCAGCCGCTCGGGCGCGGTCACGGCCAGGAGGCGCAAGGTGCCGGCCTGGATCTGGGCCTCGAACTCGCCCAGCGAGGAAATGCCGGCCGTCACCTGGTTGCCCAGGATCGCCGCCAGCGCCTCGCCGCCGCCGGAATAGGCGATGTAGTTGATCTTGGTCGGATCGACGCCCGCCGCCTTGGCGATCAGGCCCACGGCGATATGGTCGGTGCCGCCGGCCGAGCCGCCGGCCCAGCTGACCGCGCCCGGATCGGCCTTCAGCGCCTCGATCAGCCCGGCGACGTCCTGGATGGGCGAGGCGGCGGGGACCACGATCGCCTCGTATTCGCCGGTCAGCCGCGCGATGGGCGTCACGTCCTTGAGCGAGACGGGCGAGTTGTTGGTCAGGATGGCGCCGACCATGACATAGCCGCCGACGATCAGCGCGTCGGGATTGCCCTTGTTCTGGCTGGCGAACTGCGCCAGCCCGATGGTGCCGCCGGCGCCGGGCACGTTCTGGACCTGCACCGATTTCGAGATGCCTTCCTCTTGCATCACGGTCTGCATGGTGCGCGCGGTCTGGTCCCAGCCGCCGCCGGGATTGGCCGGGGCGATGATGGTGTAATCGGCCATGGCCGGCAGGGCCGTGGCGGCCGCGAACAGGCTGGCGAGAACGAATTGCTTCATGGTCTTCCTCCGCATCGGCCGGACGCATGTGCGCCGGTCCCGTTATCCGTATTTTCTGGCTCTGGCCCGCATCTCTCCCGGAATGCGGGCGTCCTCCGTAAGCCCGCGCGCAGGCGGGCCCCGTGCCTTTCCAGCACAGAAAGCTGTCATGGACCTGACATCGCGGCGAAAATTATTCTCCGGTCAGGGCCTTGTTCCAGCGCGCCAGCAGCTTGGCCCGCGTCGCCTGGTCCAGATAGGCCAGAAGGCCGGGGCTGACCGGCACCGGCTTCAGCCGCAGCCCGGCCAGGTCCTGCATGCCGCCCGCCGGGCCGGGCTGGCCCGCGACCTCAAGGCTGACGGCCGACAGCCGCAGCGTGCGGGACAGAAGGCCCTGCCCCTCGGGCGACATCAGGAAGGCCAGGAAATCCGCGCCCAGCCCCGGCTGGCGCGCCGCCGCCGGCACCAGCGCCACGCGCGAGACGACCACGGTGAAATCGCGCGGCAGGATCACGCCCACATCGGGATGCCGCCGCGCCCAGTCGGAGGCATAGGAGCCGAGCAGGTTGTAGCCCAGCCTGAGCCGCCCGTCGGCAATCCGCTCCAGCAACTGGGCCGAGGTCGGGAATTGCTGCACGCCCGCCCGGCCCATCGCCTGCACCACCGACCAGATGCCGGGATAAAGCTCCTGGTCGCGGGCCAGGAACAGATAGCCCACGCCCGAGCGCGACACGTCATAGGTGCCGATCCTGCCCTGCGCCTCGTCCGGGTGCTCGGCCATCCACTGCATCAGGTCGGCACGGGTGGCGGGCGGTTCCCGCCCGGCGAAGCTGGGCTTGTGATAGGCAAAGACCGCAGGCTCGAAGGTCAGCGCATAGGCGGTGTCGCGCCAGTTCGCCCAGCCCGGCCAGCCGCGCGTGTGCGGCGTCTCGACCGGCCGGGCAAAGCCGTCATTCGCCAGCTTGACCTGCAGGTCCATGGCCGAGGAAAAGGCGAAATCCGCCGTGCCTCCGCCCGCCTGCGTCTCGGCCACGATGCGGTCGTGCAACTCGGTCGTCAGCAGGTTCTCGTAGCGCACGGTGACGCCGGGATGAAGGTTCTGGAAGGCGGCGACCAGCGGCGCGGCCAGATCGTCGTCGAGCGAGGAATAGACCGACAGTTCCCGCCCGTCGCCTGCCGGGGCGGGAAACAGCGTCACCTGCGCCGATGCCGGGCCCGGCCACAGCGCAAGTGCTGTGGCGATGGCTGGCATAAGGCGGGCGATCAGGCGCATGATGGGCGACTTTGCCAAAGCGGCAACCCGTTCACAAGCCCGCGCCGCGCCGCTAGGCTGCGGGCGGGAGAGGGAAAACATGCGTATTCTGCTTGTCGAGGACAATTTGTCGCTGGCCGAAGGCCTGACCGCACTGTTGCGGCAATCGGGCTATGCGGTGGACGTGGTCCATGACGGCGCCTCGGCCGAGGCCCTGGCGGCGGCGGAAAGCTTCGATCTGGTGATCCTCGACCTGAACCTGCCGCAGATGGACGGGCTCGAGGTGCTGCGCGCCATGCGCGCGCGGCGCAACCCGGCGGCGGTGATGATCCTGACCGCGCGCGGCGCGCCCGAGGAGCGGGTGCGCGGCCTTGACCTGGGCGCCGACGACTATCTCATCAAGCCCTTCGACATCGGCGAGTTCGAGGCCCGCATCCGCTCGCTTTTGCGCCGGCAGGCGGGTTTGCGCAATTCCACCGTCAGCTTCGGCGACCTGGTGTTGGACCAGACCGCGCGCAGCTTTCTGCTGGCGGGCCAGCCGCTGGACCTGCCGGCGCGGGAACGCGGGCTTCTGGAGCTGCTGATCATGCGCGCCGGCAAGGTGGTGGCGCGCGAATCGATCGTGCAGTCCCTGACCTCGCTCGAGGACGACCTGTCCGCCAATGCCATCGAGCAATATGTGAGCCGGCTGCGCAAGCGGCTGGCTCCGGCTAGGCTGACCGTCAGGACGGCGCGTGGCATCGGCTATTTCCTCGACCGGGCGGAGCCGTGATCCGGCGGCCGTTTTCCCTGCGCCGTCGCCTGCTGGCCTGGCTGCTGCTGGCGACGCTGGTGCTGGGAACCGCCGCGCTGATCGACACCTGGCGCGAGGCGGTGCGCATGGCCAATGCGCTGGCCGACCGGGTGCTGGCCGGCTCGGCGCTGGTGATCGCCGAGCGCGCCTCGCTGGACGAGGACGGGCGCATCGCCATCGAGATCCCCTATGGCGCGCTGGAGATGCTGAGCTCCGCCGCGCAGGACCGGGTCTTTTATCGCGTGGACGGCCCGCCGGGCCATATCGTCACCGGCTATGGCGACCTGCCGATGGCCCCGGCGCGGCCGGGCGGCGGGCCCGCCTATGCCGACGACGTGTTCCGGGGCGAGCCGGTGCGGGTCGCCAGCCTGGCCCGCGCCGCCTCGACCGGCATCGACGAGGTGCCCTTTGTCGTGACCGTGGCCGAGACCACCAATGCCCGGCGCGAACTGACGCGGGCGATCCTGATGCGCTCGGCCCTGCGGCTGGTGCTGATGATCGCGGGGGCGGCGCTGATCGTCTGGATCGCGGTCACGCTGTCCCTGCGCCCGCTTTACCGGCTGGGCGAGGAAATCGCCGCCCGCAATCCCGACGACCTGAGCCCGATCGAAACGCCGGTCCCGTCCGAGGTGCGCGGGCTGGTCGGCACGGTGAACGGCTTCATGCGGCGGCTGGGCGCGGCGCTGGACGGGATGCGCAACTTCACCGGCAACGCCGGGCACCAGCTGCGCACGCCGCTGGCCGTGGTGCGCACCCAGCTGGCGCTGGCGGCGCGGGCCGCCAGCCTGCCCGAGGCGCAGGCCGCGGCGGCCAAGGGCGATGCCGCCGTGGCCCATGCCGAGCGCATCCTTGCGCAACTGCTGCTGCTGGCCCGGGTCGATACCGCCGAGGGCGCTGCGCTTGCCGCGCCGCTGGACCTGGCGGCGCTGGCCCGCGACCTGACCGCCGAGCACATCCCCGCCGCCGCCGAGGCCGGCATCGACCTGGGCTTCGAGGGCGGGGGGCCGGTGACGGTCCGCGCCGAGCCGCTGCTTCTGGGCGAGGCGGTGAGCAACCTGATCTCGAACGCGCTGCTGCATGCCGGCCGCGCGGCCGTGGTGACGGTGCGGGTCGGTCGCGAGGGTGGCGATGCGGTGCTGGAGGTCGAGGATAACGGCCCCGGCATCCCGCCCGCCGCGCGTGCCGCCGCCGTCAGCCGATTCGCCCGCGGCCAGACCTCGGGACCGGGGATGGGGCTGGGCCTGCCGGTGGCACTGGAAATCGCCAGCCTGTTCGGTGGCCGGCTGGTGTTGGACGAGAGGGCCGGCGGGCGCGGGCTGTTGGCGCGGATCACCCTGCCGGCGCTGGTAACGACCCGCTCAGCGCAAGAAAATGCCGGCATCGACACGGAACCCTTGCAATCGTGACATGGATTCGCCATCTTTTGCGCGTTCGCGTCTTTGTGAACGCAGTTTGATGGCCGGGCCCCTCTGGCGAACGTGGCGGCACGTTCGTGATGTCGGCATCGATCTTTGACCAGCCGCCTGGACTTGTTCTTACATGCAGCAAGGAAACAACCCGTCCGCGGGGGGCTCGACGAATGGAACCCATCGTCCGACCCTGCACTACTTCAAATGGTCCTTCATCGTCACCGCGCTCGGCCTGGCCCTTGGCGCGGTGCTGGGATGGCAGACGACCGGGACCGTCGGCGGCACGCTGACGATCTTTTTCATCTGTGCCGTGCTGGCGGTGCTGGAAATCTCGCTTTCCTTCGACAACGCCATCGTCAACGCGAACAAGCTGAAAGAGATGACCCCGAAGTGGCAGCGCCGCTTCCTGACCTGGGGCATCCTGATCGCCGTCTTCGGGATGCGGATCGTCTTTCCGCTGCTGATCGTGGTCATCGCAGCCAATATCGGCCCGTGGCAGGCGATGGTCCTGGCCGCAAGCCAGCCCGACGAGTATTCGCGCATCATGCATGACGCGCATCTGCCCATCGCGGCCTTCGGCGGCACCTTCCTGATGATGGTCGGCCTCAGCTTCTTCTTCGACCATGAAAAGGACGTGCATTGGGTGCGCTGGCTGGAACATCGCATGCAGCGCTATGCCACCGTCCGCGGCATCGAGGTGGCGGTGGTGCTGGTCACGGTGCTGATCTTCTCGCGCTTCCTCGAAGGGGCCGATTCGCAGGTCTTCTTCCATTCCGCGATCTGGGGCCTTTTGACCTTCCTGCTGGTCGAGGTGCTGGGCGGCTTGCTCGACAGCTCGCAAGAGGCGATGCAGGCCGGCGCCAAGGGCGGCATCGGCGCCTTCCTCTATCTTGAGGTGCTGGATGCGTCCTTCAGCTTCGACGGCGTGATCGGCGCCTTCGCGCTGACGCATAACCTGTTCGTCATCGCCATCGGCCTGGGCATCGGCGCCATGTATGTGCGCTCGATGACCATCATGCTGGTCGAGCGCGGCACACTGGCGGAATACCGTTTCCTGGAACACGGCGCCTTCTATGCCATCATCGCGCTGTCGGTGATCATGTTCGTGCAACCGCTGGTGCATATCCCCGAGGTCATCACCGGCCTGGGCGGCGCAACCCTGATCGGCATCTCGTTCTGGTCCTCGATCCGCTGGAACCGCAAGAACCACGCGGTCGAGGCGTAAGCCCGGCCAAGCGACGCGGAACGGCCGCTGCCTTTCGGGGCGGCGGCCTTTTTGCTATCCCTGTCCCTGTGGTTTGAACGAGGGATGGACATGCGTTACCTGCTTGCCCTGCTGGTCGTCGTCGCCGTGGCGGCGCTGTTCTACTGGCGCCATGCGCAAAAGGCCGGGGCCGCGCATGACGACGGCGCCGATGTGCAGGCGCTTTACCAGGCGGGCCGGCCGCTGCCGCAGGGGCCGCTGCGGGTCTATCACCTGGGCCACAGCCTGGTCGGGCGCGACATGCCGGCCATGCTGGCGCAACTGGCCGGGCAGGGGCATGACTACGCCCTGCAACTGGGCTGGGGCACCGCGCTGCGCGAGCATCACCAGGGCCGCGAGGCGGTCAACGGCTTCGACCAGGAAAACGCCACACCCCATCACCGCGAGGCCCATGAGGCGCTGGCAAGCGGCGCTTACGACGCCTTTGTCATGACCGAGATGGTGCGGCTGAAGGATGCGATCCAATACAAGGAAAGCCGCACCTATGCAGGAAAATGGGCGGCCGAGGCGGCGGCCGGCAATCCGGCCGGGCAGATATTCCTTTACGAAAGCTGGCACGCGCTGGACGACCAGCCGGACTGGCTGTCGCGCCTTCCCGACGACCTGGAGACGATGTGGAAGCCCGGCCTGCTCTGGCCCGCCGCCCGCGCCGCTGGCCGGCCGGTCTGGCTGATCCCCATGGGGCAGGTCATGGCCCGGCTGGTGGCCGAGGCCGAGGCCAAGGGCGGCATCGCCGAGCTGACATCGCGCGAGGGCCTGTTCGCCCGCAGCCCGGACGGCACGCTCGACACCATCCACCCGAACGATCTGGGCGTCTATCTGGTGGCGCTGACGCATTACGCGGTGCTTTACGGCCAAAGCCCGGTCGGGCTGCCGCATGAACTGATGCGCGCCGATGGCAGTCCCGCCGACGCACCCTCGCCCGAGTTGGCGCGGCGCATGCAGGAGGTGGTGTGGGAGGTTGTCAGCGCCAACCCGCTGACCGGATTGTAACTGCGCAGAATCCGAATTCTGATTTTACGGATCATTGAAAATATTCCCATTGATCCGGCGATGATTCTGCCCTCTTGGCAGGCATGACTGATCGCATTCCAGGCAATTGCCCAAAGCGCGGTCAGGCTTGCGCAGGAGGTCCAATGCTTACCGGGTTCGTGCTGTTCTATGTCGGTGCCGTGCTGTTTCTCAACGGCCTGTGGCTGATGGGCCGGATCGCCGATCGCGAGATCGTCGTCATCAACATCGTCACCGCGCTGGTTTCGGGTGCGGCGGTGCTGCATGACGCCTTTGGCACGGGGGCGAGTGCGGCGAGCATCCGCAACGGTGCGCTGAGCCTGTTGTTCTGCACCACCTATCTGTGGGTTGCCTATAACCGGCTCAGCGGCGCGGATGGGCGCGGCCTTGGCTGGTTCAGCCTGTTCGTGGCGGTGACGACCGTGCCGGTCTTTCTGCGCGCGCTGGCGGCGGCGGGTTCGGCGACCGAGCTTTGGCTGGCGGCGAACTGGGCCGTCTGGGGCGTCCTGTGGTTCATGTATTTCCTGCTGCTGGCGCTTGGCCGCCCGATCCAGCGGCAGACCGCCTGGGTCACGCTGCTGGCCGGGATATTCACCGGCTGGCTGCCGGGCTTCCTGCTGCTGGACGGGCTTATCTGATCACCAGAACAGATGCGCCTCGTCGATGGCGCGGCGCCAGAAGGCGTCGCGGTCGGCCTCGGGCGCCCAACCCAGCAGGCGCTTGGGTTTGCCGTTGTCGAAGGGCGACAGATGCCCGCGCGACTTCCAGTCCGCCAACGAGGCGGGCGCGGCACCCTTGCGGCGCAGCGCGTGGCGCTTCAGCCCCTGCTTGACCGCATCGACCGCCCAGAGCGCCGTCAGGTTCGAGCCGCTGACCTTCAGCCGCGCCCCGGTGCGGCGATGGATGGCGTCGAAATAGTCGCGCCCCGAGAACATCGGCTCGCCGATCAGGTTGAAGCTCTCGCCGATGGCTTCGTCCCGTTCCATCATGGCGATCAGCCCGTCCGAGACGTCGTCGGCCAGCACGAAGGGCAGGATGTTGCGGCCGTTGCCCCACAGCCTGACCGCCCCGGCGCCGTGCCAGCGGCCGATGCCCCAATGCTGCAAGGGGCCGCCGTCGCCCAGCACGATGCCGGGCCGCGCGATCGCCAGCCGCAGGCCCTGCGCCTGCATGGCGATCAGCCGGCGCTCACCCTCGGCCTTGGACCGTGCATAGATGTTGCGGCTGTCCATGGCGCCGAAATCGGTCGCCTCGGTGATGGTGCGGGCGGGGTCCGACATGTCGTAGGAGGCGATGGTGCCGGTATGGACCAGCCGCCCGACGCCGGCGCGGATCGCGGCGCGGCCGATGCGCTCGGTCGTGGCCACGTCGTTGTCCAACGCCGCCTGCCAGCTCTTGTCGGTCGATTTCGCCAGGTTGAAGACGCAATCCATGCCCTGCATCGCCGCGGCCAGCCCCTCCTCGTCATGCAGCGAGATCCCCAGCGTCTCGACATGATCGGCGATGTCGGGGAAGGGGCCGTTCCGGCCGCGCGACAGCACGCGCACGTCATTGCCGCGCTCGACCAGCCGCCGGGTCAGGTTGCGGCCGATGAAGCCGGTGCCGCCGATCACCATCACGCGCGGCTGCGGCGTGCCGATGGGCCGGGCCGGGACCGGGGGCAGGGCGGGCAGGCAGGCCAGTGCGTCCCCGATGCCCTGCATCACCGCCCGGGCCGAAGAGGGCGCAAAGCGCGGATCGGGCCGGCCGGCGCGGATGCCGTCGTAGAACGCCGCGATGGTGGCGCGGAAGCTTAGCCCATAGGGGCTTTTCTGGTTCAGCGAGGCGGCCTGGCGCAAGGCGTTGCGCACCCCTTCGCGCAGATGCGCGCCAGAGCGGGACAGTTCCTTGACCAGCGGGTTCAGCACTAGGTCGGCGGTATTGTCGCGCGTCAGAACCAGCGCATCCGCCGCATAGTCCAGCCGCGCCATGCCGGACGAGCCGCGCAAGCTGAGCGAGCGGTCGTCAAAGGTCTCGACCAGCGACAGGGCGATGGTCACGTCCACCTTGCCGGCGCGGGCCAGGATGCGCCAGCTTTGCGGCCGCTGCTCGCCGCCGGGCAGGGTGATCCATTGGCCCAGGCTGACATGCTCGACCTCCAGCGGGCCGAACAGGTCCACGGCGAACGAGAAGGGGTGCGGGCCAAGCTCCAAGAGCAGGTTCTGCGTCTCGCGCAGCATCCACAGCCCATAGGGCCCCGAGCGCAGCGGCACCAGCGGCAGCGACCAGTTGATCTGCGCGCTGGAGACCAGGCCCAGCTCGCCCGCCTGAACCGCCCGTTTCAGCCGTTCGTAACCCGGCAGGCCCAGGAAATTGTGGCAGGCGCCCAACTGGCGGCCGGCGGCCGTGGCGGCCGCTTCCATCTCGTCGATCTCGGCGACCGAGAGCGCCACGGGCTTCTCGACCAGCACATGCAGGCCGGCGTTCAGGCATTGCACCGCCAGGTCGCGATGCAGGTTCGGCGGCGTCAGGATATGCACCACGTCGCAGACCCCGGCCGCGATCATCTGGTCCAGGTCGGCAAAGGCCGCGACGCCATGGCTGGCGGCCAGCGCCTCGGCCGCGTCGCGGGCGGGATCGCAGACCGCGACCAGCCGTGCGCCCGGCGCGGCCTTGATCGCATCGGCATGCCACGAGGCGATGTAGCCGGCCCCCAGAATGGCGATGCGCAGGTCCGAGGTCATGGCAAGCTCCTATTTGTATTCGATAATATGCATGGCGTCGCCCCTATGGCGGCGACGGAAATATGTCAGCATTCCCAAAAGGTTGGGGATCTTGGCCAGCGTCAGCAGCGCGGCCTGCCGCGCCGCCATCGGCTGGCCCCGAAGCCCCTTGAGGGTTTTCCAGAAAGACAGCGCGTAAAGCCCCAGCACCGCCAGCGACAGCCAGAGGCTGGTGAAAAGCCCCAGCAGAAAGACCAGCGGCAGCACCAGCCCATAGGCCCAGACCCGCAGCTTTTCGCGCCTGAAATGCGGCGGGTGCATGCGGCCCACCTGCGCAAAGCCGTGGCCGTTGCGGATGGTGCGCTGCCACCATTGGCCAAAGCGGGTCATGTCCGCGTCGTGCCAGGTCATCTGCACCGGCAGGCGCAGCAGCTTCCAGCCCGCCTTGCCCAGGCGCAGGCAGAATTCGTCGTCCTCGGCCGCGATCACCGTCGGGTCGAAGCCGCCGATCCGGCGAAACGCCGCTGCGCGCACCATCATGTCGCCGCCGCAGGCCACGATAGGGCCGGCGGGACGATGCCAGTCCACCTGGCACATCTGGTTATAGACGGTGGCCGTGGGGTGGATCTCGGACCGCCAGCCGGTGACGAGGCCCAGTTCGGGATCGGCCTGCATGGCGGCGGTGCCGGCCTCCAGCCAGCCCGGCTCGACCCGGCAGTCGCCATCGACGAATTGCACCAGATCCAGATCGCCGCCGGCCAGCAGCGCCTCTGCCCCGGCATTGCGGGCACGGGCGGCGGTGAAGGGAACCGATGTGTCCAGCTCGACCACGTCGACGCCGAGGCTGCGGGCAAAGGCTACGCTGTCGTCGCGCGAGCCGCTGTCCACATAGACCACCCGCTCGCAAAGCGGCACCAGCGAGCGCAGGCAGGCCTTCAGCCTCTCGCCCTCGTTGCGGCCGATGGCCACTGCGCCCAGCGTGGGACGGGTCATGATTCCCCCGAG
Organism: Paracoccus sp. SSJ; assembly: GCF_030234105.1. Taxonomy (NCBI): domain Bacteria; kingdom Pseudomonadati; phylum Pseudomonadota; class Alphaproteobacteria; order Rhodobacterales; family Paracoccaceae; genus Paracoccus; species Paracoccus sp. SSJ. The sequence goes on from NZ_JASSPE010000016.1 coordinate 91,959, forward strand.
GATTGTTCCGATCAGGGGAAACCTATCCCCGCGACCCCGCATTCTGCAATGCGGCGGCGCCTGTCGTTATGGGCATGTTCAATGCGCCGGCAGGTCCTGCCGGAGGCTTTGCCGGGCCAGGGCCGAGATCAGGTCGGTTTGCGTGACGATGCCGACGATGTGCTGCCCGTCCAGCACCGGCACCGCATCGCATTCGCCCGAGGCCAGCATCGGCAGCAGCGCCCCGATGGGGGTGTCCGGCGCGACATGCGGCGGGTCGGTCTGCATGATCTCGCGTGCGCGGGTCGGCATGCCGCGGCTTGGGGTCAGCAGGTCCGACATTGCGGCGGAAAAGCGGCGGTCGTGGCGAAAGGCGTCGTCGCGGGCGCGGCGGATCAGGTGAAGCTGGAAGATGACGCCGCAGAACCGGCCCTCGCCATCGACCACCGGCAGCGAGGTGAAGCCGTGCTTGCGGAAGATGTCGGCGACGCGCACCAGCCTCGTATGCGGCGCCACGGTGACAAGGTCGCGCGACATGACATCCGCCGCGGTCAGCGGCCCGGTGCGATGGGTGGCGGCCTGCAATTCGGCGGCGCCGATCAGGCGGGCCAGATCCTCGACGCCCAGGTTCAGCGACTGGCGATAGCGTTGCAGGATCTCGGTCAGCTCCTCCCTGGACAGGCCCAGCCGCTCCATCGCCGGGTGGTCGGCGGTGCCGTGCGGGCCCGGCTCGTCGAACTGGCGAAAGGGATAGCGCCGCCCGGTCAGCCGGGCATAGATCATGGCCAGGCCCACCAGTGCCAGCGTGCCGGTCAGCACCGGCGCCAGAACGAAGTGAAAGCCCAGTTCGCGGATCGCCTCGGGGTTCAGCGCGGCGGTCATGGCGACCGCGCCTGCCGGCGGATGCACGGCGCGCAGCAGGATCATTGCGGTGATGGTGACGCCCACCGCCAGCGCGACGCACAGTGTCGAGCTTGGCGTCAGCATGCAGGCCAGCACGCCGACGGCGGCGGCGACGCAATTGCCGACCACCGCAGACCAGGGCTGGGCCAGCGGGCTGTTCGGCACCGCGAAGACCAGCACCGAGGTCGCCCCGAAGGGCGCGATCATGTAAAGCCCCAACCGCAGGTCGGTCGTGGGCGACAGCAGGAACAGGCCCGACACGCCCAGCCCTGCCAGCGCGCCGATCCCTGCCCGCAGCGCCTCGCGCGGCGAGCCGGGCGCGATCGCCGGGCCAAGCGCCTGCGCGATCTGGTGCAGCACGGCCCCGGCCGGTCTGGTCATCTGGCTTGTCCTTCGCGCCTGCCCGGAAAATGGGCTCCGATGCGCCTAATTGTCGCAGGAGCGGGCAGGTTGCAAGTCCCCGGAAAGGTTTATGCGCGGCGCGGTCAGCCCAGCCGGGCAAAGGCTTCCAGCACGGCGCGCTCGGACTGGTTCAGGTAGTCCTCCAGCATGCGAGAGGCGCCGGCCGGGTCGCCGGCCTCCAGCCTGCCCAGAATTTCGGCATTGCGCGGGATATAGGGCCGGTGCAGCAGTTCGGGACTGTCGAGCAGGCCGAAGGCCAGCCGCAACTCTGCGATGATCTGGGTAAAGAACTGGATCAGCCGCGGGCTGTCGGTCAGCGCCACGATGGCGGCGTGAAATTCCATGTTGGCGCTGCCGACACCGCGCCAGTCGGGGATGCGCTGCAATTCCGTGGCCCGCGCGACGGCGGAGCGCATGCGGGCGACAGCGGCATGGCCGGGCCATGCCTGGGCCAGCGCCGGCACCTCGATCAACCGGCGCACCCGGTAGATGTCCAGGATCGAGGCCATCGAGGGCACGGCGACGAAGACGCCCCGGTTCGGCTCGTGCCGCAGGATGCCCTCGCGCGTGAGCAGGCGGAATACCTCGCGCAGCGTGTTGCGCGAGATGTCGAGCTCGGCCGCGACCCGCGCCTCGGACAGCCGCTGGCCGGGCACCAGCGCGCCGCCGGTGACCTGGTCGCGCAGCCGGGCGGCGATCTCTTCGGCAAGGCTGGGGGCGGGTTCGCGTGCTTCCGCCATTGCGGTTCCTTCGTCATGAGTCCGGCGATCTTGGCCGAGAGGTCGGGGGCAAGGCAAGGCGGCCCATGCCGATTCGTCCGCTTTTCCTGCACGTTGGATGGACCATGATCGGTGCAGCGATGGGCAGGGTGCTGCCGAACTGCCCATGATCCAGGCAGATTACCCCTGCTTCATGAACATGTTGTTCAACAATTTTGTTGTGAGTGTCAAATTATCGTTGACGGATTGTCTTGTTGAATTCACATTCGAGCTATTCCCAAGACGCACTCCACCCTTGCAGCAGGAGCAGACCGATGGCCGAATCCGTCACCTCCCCCTCTGCCGCCTCGGCTGCCGCGCGCGGCGGTTTCATGGCGGCGATCTTCCTGATGGCGACCTCGGCCATCGGGCCGGGCTTCATCACCCAGACCGCGACCTTCACGGCAAAGCTGGGCGCTGCCTTCGCCTTTGCCATCCTCGCCTCGATCGTGATCGACTTCGTGGTGCAGCTGAATATCTGGCGCATTACCGCGCTGACCAAGCGCAACGCCTCGGACACCGCCAACGCCGCCATTCCCGGCGCGGGCTATCTGCTGGCGATTCTGGTGCTGGTCGGCGGGCTGGCCTTCAACATCGGCAACATCGCCGGCGCGGGGCTGGGCCTCAACGCCATGTTCGGGCTGGAGCCCAAGATCGGCGGCGCGCTGTCGGCGGCGCTGGCCATCGGCATCTTCCTGTCGCGTCGGGCCGGGCTTCTGCTCGACCGTTCGCTGATCGGGCTGGGCCTGCTGATGATCGCCATGACGGTCATCGTCGCCCTGGTCTCTAACCCGCCGGTCGGCGACGCGGTGCGGCAGATGGTGCTGCCCGAGATCGTCGATTTCGCCACCATCACCACCATCGTCGGCGGCACCGTGGGCGGCTACATCACCTATTCCGGCGCGCATCGCCTGCTGGACAAGGGGCTGGTCGGAGAGCAGAACCTGGCCGCCGTCACCCGCGCCTCCCTGACCGGGATCGCGGTCACGGGGGTCATGCGCTTCATCCTGTTCCTGGCCATCCTGGGCGTCGTCGCGTCGGGCGTGACGCTGGACCTGTCCGGGCAGGCTGCGAACCCCGCCGCGCAGGCCTTTGCGGTCGTGCTGGGCGAATGGGGCATGCGCATCTTTGGCCTGATCTTCTGGGCCGCCGCCATCACCTCGGTCATCGGCGCGGCCTATACCTCGGTCAGCTTCCTCGTCGCCTTCCGCACCATGGGCGACCGCGACCGCAACATCGCGACGGTGATCTTCATCGCTATCTCGCTGGCGGTCTATCTGTCGCTGGGCACGGCGCCGGCCGCCATCCTGGTCTTTGTCGGCGGCTTCAACGGGCTGATCCTGCCCATCGGCCTGACCATCTTTACCTATGTCGGCTTCGCACGGGCCGACCTGATGGGCGGGCATGTCTACAACCGCCCGCTGCTGATCGCCAGCGCCGTGGTCTGCGCGCTGACATGGTATATGGGCTTCAATTCCATCGGCCCGATCTTTGCCTTCCTGAGCGCCTGAGCCATGATCGCGGCGGGCCTCCTGCGGGCCTGCCGCCCCAATTCCCGCCCCGATTCCCGGAGGAACACATGACCCGCAACATCGACCTGAACAGCGACCTGGGCGAGGGCTATGGCGCCTGGAAGATGGGCGACGACGCCACCATGCTGGGCATCGTCAGCTCGGCCAACGTCGCCTGCGGCTTTCACGCCGGCGATCCGCTGACCATCCTTGCCACCGTGCGCGAGGCGGCGGCGCGCGGCGTGGCGGTCGGCGCGCATGTCTCCTATCCCGACCGGGTGGGCTTCGGCCGCCGGCCGATGGACGTGACCCATGCCGAGCTGGCCGCGGACGTGATCTATCAGATCGGCGCGCTGCAAGGCATCTGCGCCAGCGCCGGCACCCGCGTCAGCTATGTCAAGCCGCATGGCGCGCTTTACAACACCATCGCCACCGATCCCAGGCAGGGCGCTGCAGTGATCGAGGGCATCAAGGCCGTCGATCCGGGGCTGGCCATGATGGGCCTGGCCGGGACGCAGATCCTGCGGCAAGCGGCCGAGGCCGGCCTGCCCACCATCGCCGAGGCCTTCGCCGACCGCGCCTACCGCCCCGACGGTCAGCTCGTTTCGCGCCGCGAGCCGGGCGCCGTGCTGCACGACCCCGAGGCCGTCGCCGCCCGCATGCTGCGCCTGGCGACCGAGGGCGAGGTCGAGGCGGCGGACGGCTCGGTCCTGCATCTGCACGCCGACAGCATCTGCGTGCATGGCGACAGCCCCGGCGCCGTCGCCATGGCCGCCCGCATCCGCGAGGTGCTGCTGGCGGGCGGCGTCTCCATCGCCCCGGCTGCGGGGGGCGCGGCATGACCCTGCTTCCCGATCCGGCCGAGGCCCGCGCCGCCCGCCTGGCCTGCCGTCAGGGTGCCCCGCGTCCCACGGCGGGCATGGCGCCGGGGTTCACCCAATGCAACATGATCTCTCTGCCCAAGGACTGGGCCTGGGATTTCCTGCTTTATGCGCAGCGCAACCCCAAGCCCTGCCCGGTGCTGGACGTGACCGATCCCGGCAGCCACCGCACCGCGCTTGCGCCCAAGGCCGACCTGCGCACCGACATTCCGCTGTATCGCATCTGGCGCGACGGCGTGCTGGCCGAGGAAACCCCCGACGCCACCGCCGCCTGGGCCGAGCATCCCGATCTGGTGACCTTCCTGATCGGCTGTTCGTTCACCTTCGAGACGCCCTTGCAGCAGGCGGGGATCGAGGTGCGCCACATCGCCCAAGGGTGCAACGTGCCGATGTTCCTGACCGACCGCGACTGCCGGCCGGCGGGGCGGCTGCATGGCAAGATGGTCGTCTCGATGCGCCCGATCCCGGCCGGAAGGGTGGCCGAGGCGGCGATGATCTCGGGCCGCACGCCGGCTGTCCACGGCGCCCCGGTGCATATCGGCGCGCCCGAGGCCTTGGGCATCGCCGACCTGTCGCGCCCCGATTTCGGCGACCCGGTCCAGATCCGGCCGGGCGAGGTGCCGGTGTTCTGGGCCTGCGGCGTGACTCCGCAGGCGGCGTTGATGGCGTCGAAACCGCCCTTCGCCATCACCCATGCGCCGGGCTACATGTTCATCACCGACGTGCCCGACACGCATTGGCAGGTGTGACCATGCGCTTTCTGCCCATCGGGCCCCGCACCCTGCTGGCGGAACTGGACGACCTGGACCAGACGCTGGCGCTGTTCGACGCGCTCTTGGCCGATCCGGTGCCGGGCGTGGCCGAGATTGTTCCGGCCGCCCGCACGCTGATGATCCGCACCGCGCCGGGCGTTGCCGCCGACGCGCGGCTGGCCGGCGCGATCCTCGCCCGCCAGCCTGCCCCCGGCACACAGCCCAACGCGCGCGCCAGCGAGATGGTCGAGCTGCCGGTGACCTATGACGGCGAGGACCTGGCCGATGTCGCGGCCCATATGGGCCTGACCGAGGCCGAGGTGATCGCCGCCCATCAGGAAACCATCTGGCAGGTGGCCTTTTGCGGCTTCGCGCCCGGTTTCGCCTATATGACCTGCGACGATCCGCGCTTCGACCTGCCGCGCCGCCCGGCGCCGCGGACACGTATTCCGGCGGGCTCGGTGGCACTGGCCGGGCGCTTTTGCGGCGTCTATCCGCAGGAGACCCCCGGCGGTTGGCAGCTGATCGGCCGGACCGAGGTGCCGATGTGGGATCTGTCCCGCGACCCGCCCGCGCTGCTGCGCCCCGGCATGCGCTGCCGCTTCGTGGCGCGCCGAGCCAAGGTTCACGCCTCGGCCGCCATCCCGCAGCCGCAGCCCGAGCAGGGCCTGCGCGTGCTCTCCACCGCCTTTCCTATCGTCTTTCAGGACGAGGGGCGGCCGGGGCAGGGCGGGCAGGGCGTCTCGGCCTCGGGTGCGCTGGACATGGGCGCGGCGCGCCGGGCCAATCGCGCCGTCGGCAACCCCTCGGACACGCCGGTTCTGGAGATCACGCTAGGCCCCGTTCGCCTGCGGGCCGACCAGCCGATGACGCTGGCCCTGACCGGCGCGTCACAGGCCAGCATCGCCGGTCATGCCGTTCCGCACGGTGCAGCCTTTGCCGTGGATGCGGGCGACGAAATCACCATTGCCCCACCCGGCGCGGGCATGCGCAGCTACCTTGCCCTGCGCGGCGGGTTCCGGGTCGCGCCGGTTCTGGGCTCGGCCGCCACCGATACGCTGGCCCATGTCGGCCCCGAGCCGGTGGTGGCAGGCACCGTGCTGGCCGTCGCGAACCATTCCGCCGTCGCCGCAGCCGCGGCCGAGGCCGAACCCGCGTTGCCGAAACCCGGCGATCTGGTGGAACTGCCGGTGACGCTTGGCCCCCGCGCCGACTGGTTCACGCCGGACATGGTGCGGCATTTCCTGACCCAGGAATGGCTGGTGACGCCGCAAAGCTCGCGCGTCGGCATCCGCCTGCAAGGCGATGCGGTGACGCGCGAGGATGCGGTCGAACTGCCCTCGGAAGGGACCGAGACCGGCGCCATCCAGATCCCGCATTCCGGCCAGCCGGTGCTGTTTCTGGCCGACCATCCGCTGACCGGCGGCTATCCGGTCATCGCCACCCTGCGCCCCGAGGCGCTGGACCTGGCCGGGCAAATCCCGCCCGGCGCCCGCATCCGCTTTACCGCCAGCGCCGATTTCGCACCCATCACGCCAGAGAGGCCCGCATGACCATTTTCGCCACCGGCTCCACCCGCCCGATCCGCCGCCTGCTGATCGCCAATCGGGGCGAGATCGCCGTCCGCGTGATCCGTGCCTGCCGCGACGAGGGCATCGAAAGCGTCGCCGTCTATGCCGATGCCGACCGCGACGCGATCTTCGTGCGCATGGCCGACCAGGCCCATGCGCTGGGGGGGGACACGCCCGCCGAGACCTATCTGGATGCCGGCAAGATCATCGCCATCGCCCGGGCGGCCGGCGCCGATGCCATCCATCCGGGCTATGGCTTCCTGTCCGAGCGCGCCGAATTCGCGCAGGCGGTGCAGGATGCCGGGCTGATCTGGATCGGCCCCGATCCCAAGGTGATCGAGGCTTTGGGCGACAAGATCGAGGCCCGCCGCATCGCCGAGGCCGTGGGCGCGCCCCTGGTCGCCGGCACCCCGGGCCCTGTCGAAAGCCCCGCCGAGGCGTTGGCTTTCGCCCGTCAGCACGGTTTGCCCATCGCCATCAAGGCCGCATTTGGCGGCGGCGGGCGTGGCATGAAAGTCGCTTGGCGCCTGGAAGAGGTCGAGGAGCTGTTCGAATCCGCCACCCGCGAGGCGCTGACCGCCTTTGGCCGCGGCGAATGCTTCATCGAGCAGTTCCTTGACCGCCCGCGCCATGTCGAGGCGCAGGTGCTGGCCGACAAGCACGGCACCGTCAAGGTGATCGGCACCCGCGACTGTTCGCTGCAACGCCGCAACCAGAAGCTGGTCGAGGAGGCGCCCGCGCCGTTCCTGACCGACGAGCAGCGCGCCCGCATCCACGACTCGGCCCGCGCCATCTGCGCCCATGCCGGCTATAGCGGCGCCGGAACGGTGGAATACCTGCTGTCTGCCAATGGCACGATTTCCTTCCTGGAGGTGAATACGCGGCTGCAGGTCGAGCATCCGGTGACCGAGGAAACCACCGGCATCGACCTGGTGCGCGGCATGATCCGCGTGGCGCAAGGCGCAAGACTGGCCGACGAGACGGTGCCCGAGCCGCGCGGCCATGCCATCGAGTTCCGCATCAATGCGGAAGACCCGGCCCGGGGGTTCCTCCCCACTCCCGGGCCGGTCGAGGTCTTCGATGCGCCCTCGGGGCCGGGCATCCGCATGGATAGCGGCGTGGCCCAAGGCTCGGTGGTGCCGGGCAGCTTCGATTCGCTGATGGCCAAGCTGATCGTGACCGGCGCGACTCGGCAGGAAGCCTTGCAGCGCGCCGAACGGGCGCTGCGCGAATTCCGTATCGAGGGCGTGGCCTCGGTGCTGCCCTTTGCCCGCGCCGTGCTGGCCCAGCCGGACTTTCGCGCCGAGGACGGGGATTTCCGCGTCCACACCCGCTGGATCGAGACCGATTTCGCCGAGGCGCTGGCCGAGGCGGTCGCGCCCCATGCCCGCGTCGCGCCGGCCGCGCAGGCGCCGCTGTTGCGCCTTGCCATCGAGATCGACGGCAAGCGGCACGAGCTGGGCCTGCCCGCGAACCTGCTTTCGGCCTTGCCCGCCGACGGCGCCTCTGCGGTGCAACCCGCGCCCGAGGCGGATGAGGCGGTGCTGACCGCCCCGGTGCCCGGCACGCTGACGCTGTGGCAGGCCGAGGACGGGGCCGAGGTCGAGCAGGGCCAGGTCGTCGCCGTCATCGAGGCGATGAAGATGGAGACCCGCATCGAGGCGCATCGGGCGGGCAAGCTGACCCGCATCGCCGCGCAGGGCGAGGTGCTGGGCTTTGGCGCGGCCCTGGCGCGGATCGACTGAGCCGCTTTGACATTTCCCGGCGGGCCGTGCCAATTCGGCCCATCGGCGCTTGGGCGCCGGCCGCCCGCCGGGAATGACGATGAACCTGCTGAACCGCCGCATCCTGACCTTTGCGCTGGCCGCCCTGGGCGGCGCGGCCTTTCTGCTGTTGCACCTGCCGCTGCCCATGCTGCTGGGACCGATGCTGGCCTGCCTGATCGCGGCGCTGGCGGGGGCGCCCCTGGCCGGGGCCGGACAGTTCGGCATCTTCATGCGCACCATCCTGGGGGTGGCGGTCGGCGCCTCGATCACGCCCGGCGTGCTGGCGGAACTGCCGGAGGTGGCGGCCTCGCTGCTGTTCGTGCCGGGCTTCATCGGGGTGATCGCGCTGGTCGGTTATCCGCTGTTCCGCCGCGTCTTCGGCTTCGACCACGCGACGGCATGGTATGGCGCCATGCCCGGCGGCTTGCAGGACATGCTGGTCTTTGGCGAAGAGGCCGGCGGCGACATCCGCGCATTGTCGCTGATCCATGCGACGCGGGTGCTGGTGATCGTGACCGTCGCGCCGCTGATCATGACCGCCTGGTGGGGCGTGGACCTGTCGCAGCCGCCCGGCACGCCGATGCGCGCCACTGGCGCGGCCGAGATTGCGCTGATGGTCGCCGCCGGGCTGATCGGCTGGAAGGGGGCCGAGCGGCTGGGCATCTTCGGCGCCTCGATCCTGGGACCGATGGTGCTGACGGCGGCGCTGTCGCTGTCGGGCCTGATCACCCAACGCCCGCCGGCCGAGATGATCCAGGCCGCGCAGTTCTTCATCGGCATCGCGGTCGGGGTGAAATACGCCGGCATCACCCTGCGCGAATTGCGGCTGCATGTGACGGCCGGCATCGTCTATGCGCTGCTGCTGGCCTGGATCAGCCTGATCTTCATCGAGGTGATCGTGCATCTGCGGCTTGCACCGGGGCTGGACGCCTTCCTGGCGTTCCTGCCGGGTGGCCAGGCCGAGATGGTGGTGATCGCACTGATCGCCGGTGCGGACCTGGCCTATGTGGTCAGCCATCACCTGCTGCGCATGATCATCGTCATCGTGCTGGGCCCGGTGGTGGGCAAGGTGCTGGGCCGGCGCAGCTAGGTCCAAGAACAACCATGGCCCGACCGGGTCGCAAGGGGAGAGAAGACGCATGAGCCATCGCATCCTGAAAGCCGCGGACCATCGCCGCATGCCGTGGAAGAACGGCAGGGGCGAGACGGTCGAGATCGCCGTTCATCCCCAGGGCGCGGGGCTTACCGATTTCGGCTGGCGGGTCAGCATGGCGGGGGTAAGCGAGGACGGCGATTTCTCGATCTTTCCGCAGATCGACCGCACCCTTGCGGTGCTGACCGGAGAGGGGATCGAGCTTGACGTGCAGGGACAGGCCAGGCGGCGGCTGACACCGGAATCCGGGCCGCTGGCCTTTCCGGCGGATGTGCCGACCTCGGCGCGGCTGCTGGGGGGACCGATCACCGACCTGAACGTGATGACCCGGCGCGGCGCCTTTACCCATCGCCTGTCGCGGCTGACCGAGGCGGCGGTGGGCGCGCCCGGCTGGCGGCTGGTGCTGGCGACGGCGCCGGTGGTGCTGGACCTTGCCGGCGCGACCGTGGCGCTGGACCAGCTTGACGCGCTGTTTTGCGAGGGGCCGGATGCCGCGCTGCCCGTCGGGCCCGCCGCGGATGCCTGGCTGATCGAGATCGACCGCGCCTAGGGGACGGTGGGCCTGGGGGACGGCGGCCGGCGCCCTCCGCTCGCTGCGCTCAGCGCCAGCCGAGCGCGGGGGCGACGTGGCTCAGCACTGCCTCGATCACATGGGCGTTGTAATCGACGCCCAACTGGTTCGGCACGGTCAGCAGCAGGGTGTCGGCCTCGGCGATGGCCTCGTCCTCGCGCAACTCTTCGATCAGCCGGTCCGGTTCGGCAGTATAGCCGCGGCCGAAGATCGAGCGGGTTTCCTCGATAAAGCCGATCTGATCGGCTTCCTTGCCGCCGCGGCCGAAATACATCCGGTCGCGGTCGTCCATCAGCGGAAAGATCGAGCGGCTGACCGAGACCCTCGGCTCGCGCTCATGCCCAGCCGCCGCCCAGGCCTCGCGATAGGCGCGGATCTGCTCGGCCTGCTGGACGTGGAAGGGCTTGCCGTTCTCGTCCGTCTTGAGCGTCGAGCTTTGCAGATGCATGCCCAGCTGCGCCGCCCAGCGGGCGGTGTCGTTCGAGGCGGCGCCCCACCAGATCCGCTCGCGCAGGCCCGGCGAATGCGGCTCGATCCGCAGAAGGCCCGGCGGGTTCGGAAACATCGGGCGCGGGTTCGGCCGGGCGAAGCCGTGCCCCTCGATCACGTTCAGGAACACCTCGGCATGGCGCCGGGCCATGTCGGCGTCGCTTTCCTCCTCGGCCGGGGTATAGCCGAAATAGCGCCAGCCCTCGATCACCTGCTCGGGCGAGCCGCGCGAGATGCCAAGCTGCAGCCGCCCCTGCGAGATCAGGTCGGCCGCCCCGGCATCCTCGGCCATATACAGCGGGTTTTCATAGCGCATGTCGATGACGGCGGTGCCGATCTCGATGCGCTGGGTGCGCGCGCCCACCGCGGCCAGCAGCGGAAAGGGCGAGGCCAGCTGGCGCGCATAATGATGCACGCGGAAATAGGCGCCGTCCGCGCCCAGTTCCTCGGCCGCGACGGCCAGCTCGATGGATTGCAGCAGCGTGTCCTGGGCGCTGCGGGCCTGCGAGGCGGGCTCGTCCGACCAATGGCCGAAGGACAGGAAACCGATCTTCTTCACGCCAATCTTCTTCACGGGGCGACCTTTGGGGTTGTGGGTTCCTGGGATATGGGGTCGCGGCGTGCGGATACCCAGCCCGCCTGCCATGCCGGGCTGCTCAGTTCCACTGCCAGATGGTCGATGAAGCGGCGCAGCTTGGCCGGCATCGGCTGGACCGGCGGCCAGACCGCGACGATGGGCAGCGGCCTTGTGCCGAAGCCGGGCAGCACCCGCTCCAGCCGCCCGTCGGCCAGCGCCGGGGCGACGACGAAGCCGGGCAGCATGGCCAGTCCCAGCCCCTCGATGGCCATGTCGCGGATCGCCTCGCCATTGTTCATCGACAGCCGCCCCTGCACGAAGGGCGAGACGAAGCGGTCGCGGTCCTGGAATTGCCAGAGCTGGCTGTTCGGCAGGTGGCTGTAGCCGATCACCTCATGCTCGCGCAGGTCGGCAAGCGTCTGCGGGCGGCCCTTGCGGTCCAGATAGGCGGGGCTGGCGCAGGCGATGCTTGCATCCTCGCACAGCTTGCGCTGCATCAGCGCCTTGTCGCGCATCTTGCCGATGCGGATGCCGATGTCGAAGCCTTCGCGCGCCAGGTCGCGGCTGCGGTCGTCGTAGTCGACGCTGATCTCCAGCTCGGGGTTCTGGGCGGCGAAGCGGGCGATGATCGGCCCCAGATGCAGCACGCCGAAGCTCATCGGCGCGGCGACGGACAGGCTGCCGCGCAGGGGTGCCAGCCCGTCCATGTCCCAGGCTGTGCTTTCGGCGGCCGCGATCAGTTCCGCCAGCGCCGGGCGCAGCCGCTCGGCCAGGCGCAGCGCCGCCTCGGTCGGCGTGATGCGGCCGGCATTGCGGCGAAACAGCGCCGCGCCCAACGTGGCCTCCAGGTCGGTGATCCGCTTGCTGACCACGGATTTTGACAGGTTCAGCCGCGCGGCGGCGGCGGTGACGGTGCCTAGCTCCATCACCGTCAGGAAGGTTTCCAGATCGTTCAGGTCATAGCGCATGGCGCAAGCTTACCCGGTCCCGCATCGTTCGCAATGGCCGAACGCGATGTTCGCAGTCGCTCCGGTGGCGGAAACGGCCGCGATGCCCGATATTGGTGCCAAGAGAAAGGAGGCCCATCATGGAGCTGACCGGAATTCACCACCTGACGGCGATCACCGCCGACGCACCCGGCAACAAGCGGTTCTATACCGATACGCTGGGGCTGCGGCTGGTCAAGAAGACCGTCAACCAGGACGACACCAGCGCCTATCACCTGTTCTATGCCGACGGGTTGGCCCGTCCCGGCACCGACCTGACCTTTTTCGACTGGCCGGCGGCGCCGGAACGGCGCGGGACGCATTCGATCAGCCGCACCGGGCTGCGGGTCGCGGGCGACAGCCTCGATTATTGGGCCGGCCGGCTTGCGGATCGCGGCCTGACCCCGGGGCGGGTCGCCGAGATCGACACCCGCGCCAGCCTCGACTTCGAGGACCCCGAAGGCCAGCGTTTCCGCCTGACCGAAGACGCGCAGGATGCGGTGACCGCGCCTTGGGAAAAAAGCCCGGTGCCGGTGCAGCACCAGATCCACGGGCTGGGGCCGATCACCATCTCGGTGCCGGACCTGGCGCCGACCGAGATCGTGCTGACCCATGTGATGGGCATGCGCAAGGTCCGCGACTATGCCAGCCCCGACGGGCACGGCACCGTCCATGTCTACGAGATGGGGCAGGGTGGTCCTTCGGCGGAATTGCATGTCGCGGTCCAGCCCGACCTTGCCGTGGCGCGGCAAGGCGCGGGCGGGGTGCATCACGTCGCCTTCCGCGTGCCGGACAAGCCCGCCATCCACGATTGGGCCAGGCGGCTGAACGAGATGCGCGTCCCCAGTTCGGGCGAGGTCGAGCGCTATTATTTCCGCTCGCTCTATTTCCGCGAGCCGGGCGGCAACCTGTTCGAGATCGCCAGCGATGAACCCGGCTTTGCCGTGGACGAACCGCTGGAGAGCCTGGGCGAGACGCTGTCCCTGCCGCCCTTCCTGGAAGGGCAGCGCGCGCAGATCGAGGCGCGGCTGAAGCCGCTGGACTGAACCGCACCCCCTGACGAACAAGGCCGCCGGAGCGATCCGGCGGCCCTTTTCATGCACGCGGGAAACCGCCTGCCTCTGGCGGCCCTGTTGCCGCATCGGGGGTTTCGCCCCATGCTCCTTGCCGCGACAGGACGGAACGGAGCGATGCGGCATGAGCCAGTCGGAAAAGGGAACGCCTGCCTCGGAATTGATCGATGCGCGGATCAGGGAATTGGGCAACTGGCGCGGCGAAACGCTGGCGCGGCTGCGCGCCCTGATCCACGAGGCCGATCCCGAGGTGGTCGAGGAATGGAAATGGCGCGGCGTGCCGGTCTGGTCGCATGACGGCATCCTCTGCACCGGCGAGACCTACCGCCAGGTGGTCAAGATGACCTTCGCCAAGGGCGCGGCGCTGGAGGATCCCTCGGGCCTGTTCAACGCCAGCCTCGAGGGCAACACCCGCCGCGCCATCGACCTGCGCGAGGGAGAGCGGATCGAGGCCGAGGCGCTCAAGGCGCTGATCCGCGCCGCCGTGGCGCTGAACCGGGCCAGGAAAAAGGGGCGATCGAAGTGACCGCCCCTTCCAACTGACTGATCCGATCGCTTCAGGCGGTTTTCGCGCGCTGTGCCATGGTCGCCTCGGCCCACCAGAGCAGTTCGTCCAGCATGGCGTTCAGCGAGGGCAGCAGGTTGGCCTCGACCTCGGCCATCTCTCCATTGGCGCCCAGCGGCGAGACCTTGAAGAAATCGCCGCCGCCCAGATGCACGGCGTTGCGCAGCGGCACCATCTGCAATTCGACCGCGATGCCGCGCAGATGCTCGATGGCGCGGGCGGCGCCGACGCCGCCATAGCCCATGGCCGCCGCCGGCTTGCGGTTCCATTCCTTGTAGGCCTGGTCCAGCGCGTTCTTCAGCGAGCCGCTGATCGAATGGTTGTATTCCGAGGTCACGAAGACATAACCGTCGAACTCGGCCAGTTTTTGCTGCCATTTCACGGCGCGCGGATCCTGCGACGGCACCCACAGGTTCGAGGCGGCCTCGTCGAACAGCGGCAGGTCGTAATCGCGCAGGTCCACCAGTTCGAAGCTCATGTCGTCGTGCTTTTGCGCGTTTTCCAGCAGCCAGGCTGCGGGCTTGTCGGCAAAGCGCGCGGCGCGGGTCGAGCCGATGATGATGGCGATATGCGGTTTCCTGGTCATGGGTCTGGTCCTTCGTGATGGCCCTGCGGGCCGGTCGCGGCCCTCTTGGTTGAATATCGTGGCCTCAAACTGGCCCTTGCGGGGCCTTCGGACAAGCCAACCGGAATCGGATGCGGCGTTCGAAAATCGGAAACGGCTGGCCCGGGCCGCAGAAAAGGAAAGGCGGGCCTTGCGACCCGCCTCTCCGGCTTCTCTGTTCCACAAATACTCATGCGGCAGTTCGGACAGGCGCGACCTTGACTGCCTGGACTCGGCGTCAGTCGTGGGCCAGCCAGCCGGCGGCCAGCGTCAGATCCTCGGGCTGAAGCTCATGCCCGGCCTCGATGACCCTCGCCTCCAGCGCCGCGCCGCCGTTGCGCAACGCGCGCTCCAGCGCCGGGGCCATGCGGGCGAAGGGATCGCGGGCGCCGGTCAGCATCAGCACCCGGCTGCCGGCCAGGCCCTGCGCGCCCAGCGCCGGGGGATCCTCCAGCACCTGCACGGCGCGCAGCAGCACTGCGCGGCCGATCAGGCCCGGATGCAGTTGCATGGCCGCCCCCAGCAGGTTCGCGCCGTTGGAATAGCCCAGATAGGTCAGCGCGCCAGGGTCCAAGGCGTAGGCCCGCGCGGCTTCGTCGATGAAGCCGGCAAAGGCCTCGGCCTCGGCGCGGATGTCGTCCTGGTCATAGGTCACGGCGTCATGGCGGCGGAACCAGCGGTTGATGCCCTCTTCGGTCGAGCGGCCGCGGACGCCCAGCAGCGTGGCGTTCGGCGCCATGCGATGGGCCAGCGGCATCAGGTCGGATTCGTTGCCGCCGGTGCCGTGCAAAAGGACGATGGTGCTGCCGTCCGGGTTTTCCGGTCGGTGGAAGCGGTGGATGAAATGCAGCTCGCGCATCGGGCTCCTTTCCTCGCCCGGCAGGGCGAATTGCGGCAGGATCACGCGCAGGTCGTCGGCGCGGGCCGCGTCATGGGGCGGAACGAACAGCGTTTCGCCCAGGTGCTCCGGCGCCTCGTCCAGGGTAAAGCTGGGGGCGTCGGTGGCATATTCGAGCAGCGTTCCCGCCGGCTCGCGCACATAAAGCGACAGGAAGTATTTCCGGTCGTGCACGGTGGTCGCGTCGGTATCCTTCAACTCCAGCCGCATCCGGCGCACCGCATCGGCATCCGGCGCGCGGAAGGCGACGTGATCCAGGATGCCGGTGCCGGGAATGCCCGGAAAGAATCCGGTCGCGTCGCGGATGTCGACGGTATCCGTGTCGGATTCCATGCGCTGCACCGCGCCTTCGGTCGCACCGGGGCGATAGCCGAAACGGGCCAGGAAATCGCGCGTCGCCTGCGGCTGCTCGGTCAGGATGGTCGCGCCGCGCAGCCGCGTCGGCGCGATGGGATCGGGCAGGGGCGCCGTCGCGGGCAGGTCCACCCCCACCAGCTTGACGGTCACGCCGTCGGGGTCTTTCAGCCGCAGCACGGTTTCGCCCCGCTCGCGCAACGGCCCCTCGACCGGCACGCGGGCGGTCATGGCGCGGGTCAGCCAGTCGCCGATGGTTTCGGGCGGCACGGCCAGCGCGATTTCTGCCACCTGGCCATGGCCGACCCGGCCCGGCGCCCCGTCCTCCCACACCAGGAAGGTGACGAGAGAGCCGGGCGAGCCGAGCGCATCGCCATAGAACAGGTGCAATTGCTCGGCATCCTCGAACCCGCCCGTGCGCTTGACCAGACGCAGGCCCAGGAAGCCGGCGTAGAAATCGACATTGGCCTGCACCCGGCGGGTAATGCCGGTGACGTGATGGATGCCGGTGGGCATGGGTCTGTCTCCTTATGCGCCCTCTTCGCGGGCAAGGACGGTTTGCACGGCCGGATCGGCCGCGATGCGGTCATGCAGGGCCTGCACATTGGCCCAGCCCTGGGTCCCCTCGGGCAGCAGTTTTGCGGCCCAACGCAGCATCGGAAAGGCATAGGCGTCGATCACCGAGCGGCGGCCCAGGATCCAGTCGCGACCATCCAGATGCGCGTCCAGCAGCGCCAGCCGCTTGCGGACCAGCTTGCGCCCGGCCTCCTGCACGGCCTCGCGGTCGGCCTTGTCGCGGCTGGTGGTATAGCGCTGCGGCGTGAACAGCGGAAAGAAGGCCGGATGCAGGTCGCCGGTGAAGAAGCTCGACCAGCGATCAAGCTCGGCCTGCGCCCGCAGGTCGTCGCCGCCACCCAGTTCGGCCTCGGGGTGCTTGCGCGCCAGATGGTGCAGGATCGCGCCCGCCTGGGTCAGGATCCAGCCGTCATCCTCGCGCAGCACCGGGACGGCACCCGCCGGGTTCACGGCCAGAAGCTCGGCCGAGCCGAATTCGACCGCCACGGCCTCATAGGGCACCTGGGTCCATTCCAGCACGATATGGGGCGCGAGCGAGCAGGCGCCGGCATGGTAGAACAGGGTGGGCATGAAATCCTCCGGTTTGCGATGCGTCCAAGATAGCGTCGCACCGCGTTTCCCCAACCGGCGATGGCTGGAACGCGGCGTTCTGCATCATCGAACGCGCCGGGCGGAGGATCGGTTCAGGCGCTGTGCGCGCCTTGGGCCAGGTCCGCGACGAAGGACAGGATCTCGGGCACCGGGCGGCCCTCGCCGATCAGCTTGACGATGGCACTGCCCACGACGCAGCCATCCGCGACGCCCGCCACGGCCTGCGCCGCCTCCGGCGTCGAGATGCCGAAGCCGACGACGACCGGCAGCTTGGCGGCGGTGCGGATGCGGGCGACCTCTGGCGCGACCTCTGCGGCATTGGCTGCGGGCCCGCCGGTGATGCCGGTGACCGAGACGTAATAGACGAAGCCGCTGGTATTGCGCACCACCGCAGGCAGGCGCCGGTCGTCGGTCGTCGGCGTTGCCAGGCGAATGAAGTTCAGCCCGGCCTCGCGTGCCGGCAGGCACAGCTCGGCATCCTCTTCGGGCGGCAGGTCGACGACGATCAGCCCGTCCACGCCGGCCTCGACCGCCTCGGTGATGAAGCGGTCCACGCCGCCCTGCCGGGCATAGATCGGGTTGTAATAGCCCATCAGCACGATGGGGGTGGCATCGTCGTCCCGGCGAAAGGCGCGCACCATGTCCAGCACCCTGCTGACGCTGCCGCCGGCCGCCAGCGCGCGCTGGCCCGCCGCCTGGATGGTGGCGCCGTCGGCCATCGGGTCGGTGAAGGGCATGCCCAGTTCGATGATGTCCACGCCCGCGCCGGGCAGGCCGCGCATGATCTGCAGCGAGGTGTCGAAATCCGGGTCGCAGCCCATCATATAGGCGACGAAGGCCTTGCCGCCCGTCTCGGACAGCCGCGCGAAAGTGTCGTCGATTCTGCTCATGCGCCCCGGATCTCCTTCATGACCGCCCAGCCCTAGCCCGGCTTGAGGGGCAAGATCAACGGCCCGCCACTGGACTTGGGCGTCATCGCCCCATAATAAGCGCGAAAATCCGGGGAAAAGGGGTGCATCATGGGCTTTCGCATGGGGATCGTCGGCCTGCCGAACGTGGGCAAGTCGACGCTGTTCAACGCGTTGACGAAAACCGCCGCCGCGCAGGCCGCGAACTTCCCCTTCTGCACCATCGAGCCGAACGTGGGCGAGGTCGCCGTGCCCGACCCGCGGCTGGACAAGCTGGCCGGGATCGCCGGGTCCAAGCAGATCATCCCGACCCGCATCACCTTCGTCGATATCGCCGGCCTGGTGAAGGGCGCGAGCAAGGGCGAGGGCCTGGGCAACCAGTTCCTGGCCAATATCCGCGAGGTCGATGCCATCGCCCATGTCCTGCGCTGTTTCGAGGACGGCGACGTGACCCATGTCGAGGGCCGCGTCGACCCCATCGCCGATGCCGAGACCATCGAGACCGAGCTGATGATCGCCGACCTCGAATCCATCGAACGTCGGCTGGCCAACATCCAGCGCAAGCTGAAGGGCGGCGACAAGGAGGCGGTGGCACAGGAAAAGCTGCTGAAGGCCGCGCAGGCCGCTCTGGAATCCGGCAAGCCCGCCCGCACCGTGCAGGTCGCGGACGAGGATCGGAAAGCCTGGGACATGCTGCAACTGCTGACCGCCAAGCCTGTCCTGTTCGTCTGCAATGTCGAGGAAGACAAGGCCGCCACCGGCAACAGCCAGTCCGAGCGCGTGGCGCAGATGGCGGCCGAGCAGGGCGCCGGCCATGTGGTGATCTCCGCCAAGATCGAGGAAGAGATCAGCCAGCTTCCCGCCGAGGAAGCGGGGATGTTCCTGGAGGAGATGGGCCTGCACGAGGCGGGCCTCGACCGGCTGATCCGCGAGGGCTACAAGCTTCTGGGTCTTGAGACCTATTTCACCGTCGGCCCCAAGGAGGCCCGCGCCTGGACCATCCACCAGGGCACGCTGGCCCCGGCGGCGGCGGGCGTGATCCACGGCGATTTCGAGCGCGGCTTCATCCGCGCCGAGACCATCGCCTATGACGACTACGTCACCTACAAGGGCGAGGCCGGCGCGCGCGAGGCCGGCAAGTTCCGCGTCGAAGGCAAGTCCTATGAGGTGCAGGACGGCGACGTGCTGCATTTCCTGTTCAACGCCTGATTTCATACCGTTTTCGGTGGCTGGAAAGGGCGGCTGTGCCGCAGCGCCGCGGCCCTTTCGTGCAACGGATAAGGCGCCGGTGCGGCAAAGCGTCCGGGGCCTGTCCTGCGCGGCGGATATGCGGTCCTCGTGGCCCGGCCGCGCTGTCTGATGCCCCTTATGCGCCGTGGTCCGGGCGCGACGGTTGCGCCCCGCGCCTGCGAGCGGGGCGAGCCGTGGAGGGGGCTGCCCGACCTGCCTTGACCCGTCTTTTTGCGGGGTGCGGCGAATTTTCGTCAAACCGCCTGGCCCGTGCGATTTGCCCTTGTTTTTCCTGCCTGTCGCCTGCTAGACCCCGCAGCGGAGACGTGGCCGAGTGGTCGAAGGCACACCCCTGCTAAGGGTGCAGGCGGGAAACCGCCTCGAGGGTTCGAATCCCTTCGTCTCCGCCATCTCCATTTGATATTTATATGAAAAATCGCCATTTAGGCGGAATACCCGCCATAATGCCCGCCTTTATATTTGCGGTTGGCTGCTACCGATTGCGGTCGTGAGTGATGTGGATTCGCCACGCGGTGGAATAGATTAGAGCCAGCCTCTGCCCCGCCCGCGCGATCTGTCGCTGGGCCGTGAGCGCACCAGGACGGTTGCCCCGTGGCGGCTGCTTCCGATCTGCCCGGCGGCAATCCAGTTCATCACCGTGCGGCGTGGCCCGCCGTTCAGCTATCACAGGCACAGCCCGCGCCTTTGCGGCATTGCTTGTCGCGGCTGATACAGCTGTCACCGCAGGCTTTGCCCTTGCTGCACATCTTGCAGCAGGCGGCATCCAGAAGGGCCGCATCAGGGCCTCCGAGGTCCAGCAGGCGCTGCCGGGCGTCCTGGATGTCCTCTGTCATCAAGGCGCCGAGGACGGGCACGGCGCCGTCATCCGCAAACGAGGGCAGGGAAAAGCAGACGAGGAAAGCAATGAGGAAATGGCGCATTGGACTTCTTAACGATTTATTAACCTTTTCCTGATAAGTGGCTTTCCGCCGATTCGCCAAGAAGCAAGGGCAGTCGTCTGGGCCTCTGGATCAGGGGTTCCACGTCGAACTGACAAACTGACAGAACTGACAAAACCTCCCCGGCTCGCCTTAAGAGCGCATGCCGCCGTGCGACACTCCCGGAATTCTCCCGCCCAAGCGAAAGCCCCCGCATGATGCGACGGCTCGCGTCGGCCAATGCGCTCATGTTCACCCCCTTCCGGGTTGGGCCGAGAAATCAGCGGTCAGGCATGCCACGGCGACGGCGCGGCGCTACGAGACCCCGAGGTCGCCAGCACCAGCGGCGGCTCCTTGGGAAAGGACCGGATATCGAACCACTTGAAGCAGGTGCCGTCCATGTTCACCCGGTCGCCCGACGAGATGGGATAGCCGTTCGAGGCATGACGGATCAGCCCGGCCCGGAACGCCCGCAGGTCCAGGAGCCACCACAGGTCAAAGCCCGTCCCGGCCGCATTGGCGTGGCCGTAGAACAGCCAGTCGCCCTCGCCGTTCACAATCTTGGCCAGCTCGGTGGGGTTGCCCGAGGGCAGGCGCGAGCGGATGGTGAAGTCGTAGGGATAGCGGCCGGCGTAGCCATGGCGCCGCACCCTGGCAGCGATGCGCATGTCCCGGCCGTCCAACATCAGCAGGTCTGTGGCATGGCGGGTATCGAGGTAATCCGGCGCGACCCGCAGCAGATGCGCGCCGACGATGCGGCGGATCTCCGGGATGAAGCGATCCGACCAGTGCCGGTTGATCGAATAGGCCGTGTCCATGCAGATGCGCCCTCGCGCCGGTTGAAGATGGGGGTGAAGGAATGGAGGCGCCCGACCAGTGCCGGGCGCGGTCGTATCAGGCGACGAGTTCGCGGGTCTCGGTCCGATGGGCGGCAAACTCGGCATCGTGCAGTTCCTGCGCCCTCTTGACGCGATCCGCGACGACCTGGATCAGACTGAGAATGCCCGAGGCGATTGGCTCGTTGTCCCGCGTCAAATAGTCGAACGCTGCTGTCTCCAAGGCACATAGCAGCGCCCCGATGGTGTGAACCTCGGCCTCGGTATCGCAATGCGCGCTGAAATAACTCATGCTATGGCCCCCTTCGGCAGGTTTACGATGTCCAGACCGTTGTTCAGACCACGGCTGAGGTTGAACGCCTTTTCCGCCAGCTCAGTCATCAGAGCGCGGGCGTCTTCCTCGTCGCGGGTGGACAGGGCGCGCATGGCCTGGGCGATTGCTTCAAGAGCAGCAGCGTCGTCCTGCATCTTGTCCAGATAGGTTTCGAGCGCGCTCATGCTGCGCCCCCGATCAGCGCGCGGGCCTCAGCCCAGATCGGCTGGCTGATCGGGTTCCCCGACTCAAGGTCGCCGTCACCGAAGTTCGTCCAGGCGATAATCTTGATCAGAACGTCCCTTTCGTTCTGGCTCGGGGTCTGCATAAGGCGCTGCTCAACCTGCCAGCGCTCGATAAGAGCCTTCTCGAACGCCTCATCGTCAGTCTGACTGTGGGCGAACTCGTTGACCCGTTTCCATTCCGAGAACACCCGCATCACCGGGGTTTCCTCGGCCGCGACCGCAGCCACCGGCACAGCGCCCGCCGCCAAGGCCACAGGCGCCAGTCTCATCAGATCACGACGTTTCATCGTCAGTTCTCCTTCTCAAAAGATTGATCCGCCGCCAGTTCGCGCAGGGCGAGTTCCAACGGCAGCAACGGGATGGCCAGCACCGCGCCCTGCGCCTGAGCCTCGGCCACGGTGATGAAACCGCGGATCAGCGCGGCCGCGCGATGATGCCGGTCATGGACAGCGGCGGCGCTCATGCCTCACCGCCCAGCCGCGCGAGACGGCGGTGCGAGGCCCGGATGGCGTCTCGCTGGAAACGCACGGCTTCGCGGACAGAGCGCAGATCGCCTGGGCCCGTCTCGACCTCATCCAGGGCCAGTCGCAGCCGCTCTGCGATGAAGGCGCGCTCCGTTGCCGGCAGGACGGATCCTGCACGGCCGTTCAGACATGCGGGCTCAGTCGCCCCTTTCAGGTCGTTGTCGATCATCTGTCATACTCCTGGGCGCTGTCGTGCGGATGACGCCGCACACCACCAACTGATAACTATCTATCACTAGACAAAACTGATAGCAAGTGCATCAGTGATAAAAAGTTATCGGAGAGGCAATGAAGGCAAGAATCAAGGCTGCACGTGATTTGCTAGGATTGACGCAGGCTGAACTTTGCGAAGCCGCTGGCGTGCCGCTCATCACCCTTCGCAGGGTGGAGGGCAAACCAGACCACGCCGGCCTTGTTTCAGTGGATGCAGTGCAGCGCATCGTTGCGGCCCTTGAGGCCCAGGGCGTGCAGTTCCTCGAAAGCGGGCAAGTCGCAGCGGGGCCTGGGGTGGCCATGAGGGCTGATGGGCCCGATACGGATTAAAACCGTGCGGCTTTGCATCGCAGCGCCCCTCGAAGATCAATGCGATTGCTTTGCGCTCCGCCCTTCATCCTGCTTGCATTCTGACGAATGCTGCCATCCACTGTCCGCAGCATCAACCCAAAGATGAGGGACGGTGATGACTGACAAGCTTTCGGCGCTACAGCCCTATGCAATCGGGGCCCTGCGCATCGTCGCCGGACTGCTCTATTTCGAGCATGGAACCCAGAAGCTGTTCGGCATCCCCATCCCCGGCCCCGAGACCTTCGGCATGCTGTCGCTCGTCTCCGGGCTGCTGGAGGTTATCGGCGGCGCACTGATCATCCTCGGCCTGTTCACCCGGCCGGTGGCATTCGTCCTGTCCGGGCACATGGCCTTCGCCTATTGGATGGCGCATGCCCCGAAGAGCGTATTCCCCGTGGCCAACGGCGGCGATGCAGCCATCCTGTTCTGCTTCGTTTTCCTGTTGCTCGTGACCACCGGTGCCGGGGTGCTGTCCATAGACCGGATCAAGGGCCGCTGAGAAGCTCTGCTGAAGCATCCCGTCTCCGGCGCGATTAGACGCGCTGGGGGCGCAACGCCATAACCCAAGGCGGGCTCAACCAGGCCGCAGCAACCCCTGTCAGTGGAGCGTTCAGACCACGCCCGCGGTGATGACCGCCAACGCGACGGACGTCAGCGGCGGGAAGGCGAACACTGAAAGCAAGGTATTCCCTGACACCGAAGCTTCGAAATCCCCCAGATCCGTTGAAAATGTCTCGCCCTTCCGCTGCCTGCACATCACACCAACCGTGGGGCAGGATCGGGCAGAGTTCGGAGAGGGATGAAACGATGGAAAGCAACGACAAACGTGGTGAGGCGCTCCGGGCGTTCGTGATGGACTTGCTCCTGAGTTCGCCGTTGCTGCGGCCGGGGCGCGAGCATGAGACTGCCCGATCCTACCAGGACAAGGCGGCCGTCTCGCACCCCGAGGTGGCGCGCGTTCTTCGCGAGGCCGCTGACCGCTTGCTCCATGGGTGACACCGCCGCGATCCATCCCCGCTACCGTGCATTGGCGCTGGCCCCTCAAAAGCGGCAGCCAAGGCACCATCCTGCTGCCCTTGATTTCGTGTAGCCTGTAAGCTACATACAATCATGATTGAGATCCGCCAGACAGACACCTTCCGGGAATGGCTGCTTTCCCTTCGCGATGCACGGGCCAAGCAGAAGATTGCCAGCCGTATCCAGCGGCTGCGGTTCGGAAACCCCGGAGACGTGAAGCCGGTTGGCGCTGGCGTAAGCGAGATGCGCATCAACGAGGGGCCCGGCTATAGGGTCTATTTCGTTCAGCGCGGATCGGTGCTGGTCGTGCTTTTGTGCGGCGGCACCAAGAGCCGCCAGCAGGCGGATATTGAACAAGCTAAGCGGCTTGCCGCAGAGATGGAGGGTTGAGCATGGCACTGGAAACCACGGCCTTTGACCCGGCCGAATACCTCGACAACGACGAGGCGATTGCAGGCTACCTGTCCGATGCCCTGGAAACCGGGGACGGGGCGTTCATCGCGGATGCGCTGGGCGTGGTCGCGCGCGCCAAGGGCATGAAGCAAATCGCCGAAGATGCCGGGCTGTCGCGCGAAAGCCTCTACCGGGCCTTGAGCGAGAAGGGCAATCCCGAGTTCAGTACCGTCCTGAAGGTGGTGGCGGCGCTGGGTCTGCGGCTCTCGGCCATCCCTGTGCATCACCCGGCAGAGTGAGCATTGCTGAGCGATGACCGACCAAACCGCCGAGGAAGCCCTGCGCGCCGCGCTGCTGGAGACGCTGGTGAACATGGGAACGGTGCTGCTGACGACCCCGGAAGGGCGGGCCGAGGCGGCGCGGTCGATGCTGGAACAGGCCGAGCGGGCGCACCCCGCGGTGGCCGCGGTGTTCAGGGAGGCGGCGGAGAGGGTGAGGGGCTAGCAAGGTGATCACTGTTTCATTGCCATTCGGCCTGAAGGTTCGGCCAGTGATTGACGCCCTCCACCTATCTGGGGTCAATATTCAGTCCCCCGGACCAGAGATTTGCTTTGATTTCAGACGGGTTAGCTTTGCAGATCCCACCGGCATTGTTTTGCTGCATAATTTGACACGATACCTAAGCAGCCGAGGCGTTCGCGTATTCTATAGTCAACTTGCCGGCTTAGGTCATGTTGACAAATGGCGGAGCCAGAGGCGGATGGATGTGATGTCGATGAAGCCACGGAAGCTTTCGGCGGTTTTGTCGTAGCGATTAGCGACGCGGCGAGCATTCTTGAGCCTGTTGAAGCA
>NZ_JASSPE010000017.1:0-110213 GCF_030234105.1 Paracoccus sp. SSJ
GGCGTCAAGTGAGGCCCCAAGGTCGAAGGCCGAGGGCCGAGAGCCGAGAGCCGGGGATATTTGCACAAGAAAGAAGGAGGCCGGATGTGGCTCTATTGCGGTCCTGGCTCGAAAGCGCCAATCAGGCGGATTGCCCGTTTCCCCTGAACAACCTGCCCTATGGGGTGTTCTCCGTGTCGGGCGATGCGCCGCGCTGCGGGGTGGCCATCGGCGACATGATCCTCGACCTGGCCGAATGCGAGGCGCGCGGGCTGGTCGATGCGGGCGGCACGTTCGCGCAGCCGCGGCTCAACGATTTCATTGCGCTGGGGCGGGCGAAATGGGACGAGATCCGCGCCCGGCTGACCGCGCTTCTGGCCGAGGAGGGCGACCGCAGCCTGCCGCTGGTCGCCATGGCCGAGGCACAGCTGCACCTGCCGATCCGGGTCACGGAGTTCACCGATTTCTACGCCTCGAAGAACCATGCCTTCAACGTCGGCGTGCTGTTTCGCGGCCCCGAGAACGCCCTGCCGCCGCAATGGACGCATATGCCCATCGGCTATAACGGGCGGGCGTCCTCGGTCGTGGTCTCGGGCACGCCGATCCGCCGTCCGATGGGTCAGTTGAAGGGCGAGGCCGGGCCGGAATGGGCGCCCTGCCGCAGGCTGGACCTGGAGCTTGAGCTGGGCGCCATCGTCGGCGCGGACAGCGTGATGGGCCAGCGCCTGAGCGTCGAGGACGCAGAGCAGGCGATCTTCGGCTATGTGCTGCTGAACGACTGGTCGGCGCGCGACGTGCAAGCCTGGGAATACCAGCCGCTGGGCCCGTTCCAGTCCAAGGCGCTTGGCACCACCATCGGCGCATGGATCGTGACCCAGGCGGCGCTGGAGCCGTTTCGCTGCGCGGGTGCCGAGCGGGCGAACCCGCTGCTGCCCTATCTGCACGAGCGGCGGCCGGGGCTTTACGACCTGGAGATCGGCTGGACCATGAACGGCCAGGTCATGGGGCGGACGAATTACGGCGTCATGTATTACTCCAGCGCCCAGCAACTGGCGCATCACACCAGTTCCGGCTGCCCGATGCGGGTCGGCGACCTGCTGGGCTCGGGCACGATCTCGGGGCCGGAGCGCGAGCAGACCGGGGCGCTGCTGGAGATGACCGGGGGCGGCAAGGTGCCGGTCACGGTCAATGGCGCGCCCCGCACCTTCATCGAGGACGGCGACGAGATCGGGCTGTTCGCCCAGGCGCGGGGCGAGGGTTATCGCATCGGCTTCGGTCCCTGCCTAGGCCGCATTCTGCCTGCGCTGCCATGACGGTCGTGCTGCACGACTACTGGCGATCCTCCGCATCCTACCGGGTGCGGATCGCGCTGGCGCTGAAGGGTATTGCCTACGACCGGGTGGCGGTGGATCTGGTGGCCGGTGCGCAGCGGCGCGCGGATCATCTGGCGCTGAACCCGCAGGGGCTGGTGCCGGTGCTGGAGATCGACGGGCTGCGGCTGACGCAGTCGCTGGCGATCCTGGAATACCTCGAGGAAACCCGGCCGCAGCCGGCGCTGCTGCCCGAAGGTGCGGCGGCGCGGGCGCATGCCCGGGCGTTGGCGCTGGCGGTGGCCTGCGAGATCCATCCGCTCTCGAATCTGGGGGTGCTGGCGCGGGTGGAGGCATTGGCCGGACCCGAGGCGCGCGCCGCCTGGAACCGCGAGAACATCGCCCGCGGCCTTGAGGCCGTCGAGCGGATGCTGGACCATCCGGGCTTTGCCGGGCGGTTCTGCCATGGCGACAGGCCGGGCATGGCCGATTGCGTGCTGATCCCGCAGATCTACAACGCCAGCCGCTGGGGGGTGGAGTTCCGACACCTGCCGCGCATCGCCGCCGTTGCATCGTCCTGCTCGGATTTGGCGGCATTCCAGATGGCCGCGCCGGAAAGAGCCCAGGTCGCTTGAACCGGCCCGGCCGGTTCGCGACCGTGTCCTTTGGAGGCCGGGGCTTGCGGATGCTGCGGCCCTTTCCGCCGTCGCTGCCTTGTGGAATCGGGTCCTGTTCAGGCCACCGGATGAGGCTGCGCAGCGCTCTCGACCGGCACTCCTCCTGTTCGACGGCCTGTCCCGCAATGGTTGGAGCTGCAAGCGCCAGCTCTGCGGAACATTGCTCGGCTGCCGGAGGAAATGTCATCACGGTCCGAGCACTCGGGGCTGCTTCCCTGCGCCAAGCCTTTACAGCCGCAGCGTATTTTGCCACCAAGGGCCGGTAGAGAGTTGCGGGCCTTCCCGCCAAAGGAATGCCGTTATGCGCCTTTCCTCGTTCATCCTGCCGGCCTGCCTTGCCATGCGGGCCGCCAGTGCCGCCGCGGATTGCGGCGAGGATTACCTGCCGTTGTTCTATTGCGAATTCCCCGAGCGCAATGCGGCGGTTCAGCTGTGCCGTCATACCGGGCCCTCGGACATGCCGGGCCTGCGCTATACCTATTGGGCGGATGGCACGGCCGAGCTGGAATTCGCCACGGACGACTGGATCGGCTTCGTTCGCGAGCCGGTGCAGGGGATCATCGGCCCAGGCTACGGCACCGCCGCGTCGAACAAGGGCACATATTACGGCTTTCTGATCGACAAGAACCTGATGTTCTTTCCGCAAACCACCGATCAGATCGCGCCGTCC
Organism: Paracoccus sp. SSJ; assembly: GCF_030234105.1. Lineage (NCBI taxonomy): Bacteria > Pseudomonadati > Pseudomonadota > Alphaproteobacteria > Rhodobacterales > Paracoccaceae > Paracoccus > Paracoccus sp. SSJ. The sequence goes on from NZ_JASSPE010000017.1 coordinate 2,637, forward strand.
CCCACTCCTGCGGTGCTGGAGGTTTATGCCAGCCTGAAGGATTTGCAGGATGATGCAAGCGGCAAGCCCATCGCCCGCCGCGTCTGCGACCCGAGCACCATCGAGGTCGACAATGACAATTTCGGCCCGGGCTGAGGAGGTGAATCGGATGCTGAAGCGTCTTGCCTTCGCGGCCCTTGCCGGCGCCCTCTGGGCTGGGATGGGGCTTGCCAATTGCGTGCCGCCTGCCTCGACCTATTTCGCCTGCACCCTGCGCGACGGGCAAAAGCGGGTGGAGTTCTGCCAGGGGCCGGTCACCGAAGGCAGCTCGCCAGACTATTACACCTACAACCTTGCCGATGGGGCGGCGGTATCCGAGTTGTATTTCACCGCGGACGCCCCCTGGATCTCGACGAAATACTTCCGGGGTCGCAACGGCAATGCGTCGGAGACCCTCGGCATGGCCCTGGAGAACAAGGGGTATTTCTATGCCTTCTATATCACGGGCATCTTCGGCAGTCCGATCCGCGCCGCGCAGCTGCATGTCTTCGACAGCCAGGAAGCGTTCCAGAGCGACGCGGGCGAAACCGAGATCCAGCGGCATTACTGCCGTCCGGAAACCGTGCTGGTCGACTGGACCTTCGTCGGGCCTTGAGCGTCTTGCCGGGTACGCCCAGGGTTTCCGGAAATCTTTGCACCCGGCGAATATTGGCTCTGTCCCTGCCCATGAAGCAGTATACTCTGGATGTCCCAGGGGAATGTGCGATGCGACTGATGTTTCTTGTCCCGCTGTTGCTGCCGATGCCGGCGGCGGCCTTTACGGCCCAGAACGGCATGACGGTAACGCAGATCGGCCCGACCGAGATCGCGGTCGCCCATGAGGCAAGACGAGACGACACCGATTATTGGTGCGCTGCGGGCGACTTTGCGCGGCGGGTCCTGGGACAGCCCAGCCAGACGCGGATCTGGCGCGCCACGCCCAAGCCACGCAAGGCGGGGCAAGGCATCGTCTTCACTCTCGATCCCGCGCAAAAGGCCGAAGGGGCCGGGTTGTCCGAGTTCGGTTCGGGACCGCAGGACGGCTCCCTGTCGGCCGGGATGGCCGTGGGAAGCTTTTGCCGCGTGCGCATGCCGTTCTGGCGGGATTGAGCGCCGGGGCCTTGGCCGCGCCCTCTCTGCCGATCGTCCTGCGCTTTCTCCAAGGCGTCGCGGTCGGAGGCGCCCCGGAGCTTGCGAGGGGGCTATGAAGGCCGATTTCGCTCGGCTATGTTGAGAAAGCTCCAGGTTTCCCGACGCCTGAACCGGCCGCATCCAAGCCTGATGGAACGCCCCGCCATGATTTCCCAGCCGGCCGGCACTCCGGCCCTGACGCATGAGACGGAACCCCCTCAGCGCATCCTTTTCGTCGAGGATGACCGCAAGCTCAGCGCTTTTCTCTGCCGCTACTTCACCGAACAGGGCTATCTGGTCGAGGCCGCGCATGACGGGGCCGCGATGCGCCGGGCGCTCGCCGCCAGGGGGTTCGACCTCGTGGTGCTGGACGTGGGCCTGCCGGGCCGAGAGGACGGCTATGTGCTGGCGCGCGAACTGAAGAAAGAGCGCGACATCGGCATCCTGTTCCTCTCGGCCCGGCAGGATGCGCTGGACCGCATCGTCGGGCTTGAGATCGGCGCCGACGATTTCCTGGTCAAGCCCTTCGAGCCGCGCGAGCTTCTGGCCCGTATCCGCGCCATCCTGCGTCGCCTGCCCGCCGGCACGGCCCGGCCGCGGGGCGAAGGGCGCCGGATCGGCTTCGACGGCTGGTTGCTGGATCTCGATGCCCGCGTGTTGCGGGATGCGCAGGGCGGGGTGCAGAACCTGACCACGCAGGAGTTCAACCTGCTCAGCGTGCTGGCGCAGCGGCCCGGACGGGTGCTGAGCCGGGACCAGCTTCTGGACCTTACCGTCAGCCGCCACTGGTCGCCCTACGACCGCTCGGTCGATGTGATGATCGGCAAGATCCGCCGCAAGATCGGCGACAACGGGCCGGAGCCGCGCCGCATCCGCACCATCCGCGGCACCGGCTACATGTTCTCGCCCGAGCCCTGATCCGGCCCGGTGCACGGCTTCAGGCAGGGCAGGTCCAGCACCGCGCGCGCGCCGCCGCCCTCGGCATTGCCGATGCGAAAGTCGCCGCCGCTGACCAGCGCCAGTTGCTGGATCATCGACAGCCCCAGCCCGGTCCCCTCGGGCTTGGTGGTGAACAGCGGCTCCAGCGCATGGTCCAGCCCGCCGGCGTCGAAGCCCGGGCCGTCATCCTCGACGGTGAGCCTCGCATAATCGCCGCCGCGCCAGACATGGCGCAGCGCGACCCGCGCCCGGCCCCGGCCATCGGTCGCATCGCGCGCGTTGATGAGCAGGTTGACCAGGGCGGTCCCGATCTGCCCCGGATCGACGGGCGCCAGCAGCGGATGGCCGGGCAGGTCGCATTCGACCCTCATCCCGGCGCAAAGCGTGCGCGCCAGCATGGAGGCGGTGGTCCTGACCGGCAGGCGCAGGTCCCGGGGTTCGGGGGACAGGACGGGCTGGCGGGCGAACCCCATCAGCCGGGTGACGAGTTCGCCCGCCGTCAGGGCGGCGTCCAGCGCGTCGCCGGCATAGGGTTTCAGCCCGTCCTGCGCGGGAAGCCGTTCCTCGATCACCGCCAGATTGGCCCGGATGACGGCCAGCATGTTCTTGAAGTCATGCGACAGGCCGGCGGCCAGTTGCGAGGTCGCCTCGATCTGGCGCATCAGGGCCAGCTCGCGTTCCGCCCGCGCCTTGGCCGCCCGCAGCTCGACCAGTTGGAAGCAGCGCTCCAGCGCGCGCATCAGCTCGTCCAGGAAGAAGGGCTTGCGCAGATAGTCGTAGGCGCCCGCCTTCAGCGCTGCGACGGCGCTGTCCACCGAGGCATAGGCGGTCATGATCACCATGACCAGGCCGGGATGGCGCGCGTGCAGGCGCGCGGCAAGCTCGGTCCCGTCCTCGTGCCGCAGCCTGATGTCGATCAGCACCACCTCGACCGGCTCGACCTCCAGCAGGGCAAGGGCCGAGGCCCCGTCCGGCGCGATGCGGCATTCCACGCCCTCGAGCGCCAGCGCGCGCGAGGTCGAGATGGCGAAATCGGCATCGTCGTCGAGGATGAGCAGCCGCCGGGTCATGGCGGCGCGGCGACGCTCAGGCGCATGACCGTGCCTTCGGGGCCGGTGCGCTCGATCCAGGCGTCGCCGCCATGCAACTCGGCGACGCGGCGCACCAGCGACAGGCCCAGCCCCACGCCCGATGCCTTGGTCGTCACCAGCGGGTCGAAGGCGCGGGCGCGGATTTCGGGCGGCAGGCCGGGGCCGTTGTCCTCGATCTCGATGATGCTGCGGTGCCCGTCGCGAAAGGCGCGCAGGATCACCCGCGGCTCTCGGCCGGGCACGGATTCGGCGGCCTGCCAGCCGTTCTCGATCAGGTTGCGGATGGCGAATTGCAGCCGTGCCGGATCGCAGCGCAACCGCATTCCGGCCGGCACCTCCAGCACGACATGGGCGCCGGCCGGGTGTTCGGCCACAAGGCCCGAAAGCCAGTCGCGCAGATCGACCGGCACCGTCTCATGCGCGCCCTGCCGGGCGAAATCCAGCAGGATGTCGATGATGCGGCTGCAGCGGGCGATGTTGCGGCGGATGCGCTGGACGTCCTCTTCCGCGTCGGGGTCAAGGCCGGGGCTGCGCGACAGCACCTCGACCGAGCTGGTGATGGTGCCCAAGGGGTTGCGCAGCTCGTGGCTGATCGTGGCCGCGACCTCGCCCACGGCGGCAAGGCGCTGGCGGATGGCAAGCTCGCGCTGGGTCGAGCCCAGCCGGCGCAGGGCGTCGATCAGGTCCTCTTCGGTCAGGCGGCGGCGCTCGTTCGCCATCACCGCCCAGAAGGCCAGCAGGGCCAGGGGCGGCGCCGAGCCCAGGAAGACATGCGCGACGACCTGCATGTCGCGCAGGCTGGCCGACAGATGCCGCGCGATCAGGTAGAGCATGCCGAGCCCCGCCATCAGCACCGCGAACATGGCCGCGACCTGCCATGCCCGCCGCCCCAGCCGCGGCGGCATGCGATGCAGCCGAAGGGCAGGGGCGCCCGCGGGATCGACCGCGCCGGGCGCGCGGCTGCGCTTGCAGAAATCGCGGCAATGCGGCTCCAGGCTGCAACAAAGCGAGCAGATCGGCCGCTCGTAGAAGGTGCAATAGGCCATGTCGCGCGTCTCGTAGCCATGGCTGCAGATGGCGCAGTCGCAGCGGCTGCGGCGCCGGAAGACATGCGGCTCGCGGGCGATGAACCCGCGCCCGTGCCGCATGAGGCCAAGGCCGGTCGCGGCGATCAGCGACAGGGCAAAGGCGATGGGCGCCGACCACGCCTGCGCGATCGGACCGCCCAGCCCGGCGTAAAGCGCCAGCCCCGCCAGCGCCCCCAGCGCCATGCCGCCGCAGCCGACCAGGTTGAAGTCGGGCAGGTAGGCCCGCCTGAACTCGATCCGTGCCGGGCTGAGCCGCAGCGGCTTCAGCACCGCCAGATCGGCAAAGATCGCCCCCAGCCAGGCCAGCGCCAGGTTGGCATAGATCGCCAGCACTGCCTCAAGCGTCGCAAAGACGCCCATCAGCATCAGCGCGCAGCTGATCGCGACATGGATCAGCAGCCAGATCAGCCGCCCCGGATGATAGCGCGCCACGCGCAGGAAGAAGTTCGACTGCGCCAGCGAGCCGGCATAGGCGTTGGTCACGTTGATCTTGACCTGCGCGACCAGGATATAGACCGTCGCGACCAGCAGCGCCGTGCGCGGGCCGAACAGGTATTCGTAGGCGTGCCAGAACATGCCGATCGGCTCGACCGCGAATTCCGGCGCCATGCCGTCGCCGATGGCCAGCCAGACCAGGAAACTGCCCATCAGGATCTTGGTGCCGCCGATCAGGATCCAGCCCGGCCCGGCCAGGATCAGCGCGCCCCACCAGCGCAGCCGCGTTGTCGCCTCGCGCGGCGGCAGGAAGCGCAGATAGTCCACCTGTTCGCCGATCTGCAGCGTCAATGCGCAAAGCACGCCGATGGCGCCGCCCAGCGACAGCAGGCCGAAGGCGGGACCGGGCGCGGCCAGCCAGCGGGCTGCCGCATCCGGCTCGGCCCAGGCGATGGCGGCAAAGGGCAGCAGGGCCAGCACGATCCAGGGCAGCTGCGTCGCCACCTGGAAGCGCGAGATCGCGGTCATGCCGCGCGAGGCCACCGGCAGGATCGCCAGGGCCGACAGCAGATAGCCCAACGGCAGCGGCAGGCCGAAACAGACCAGCAGCGCCTGGCCGATGATCACCCCCTCGAGCGCGAAGAAGATGATGGTATATGTGGCATAGATCAGCGAGGTGATGGCCGAGCCGATATAGCCGAAGCCCGCGCCCCGCGTCAGCAGGTCCATGTCCACATTGGCGCGCGCCACATGATAGGCGATCGGCAGGCTGGTGACGAAGATGAAGACCGAGGCGATCAGCACCGCCACCACCGTCACATGCACCCCCCAGGAGATGGTCAGCGCCGCCCCGATCGCCTCGAGCGCCAGGAACGAGATGCCCCCCAGCGCGGTATGGGTGATCGTGGCGGGGCTCCATCGCCGATGGCTGGCGGGGGCGTAGCGCAGTGCGTAATCCTCGATGGTCTCGTCCGCGACCCAGGACTGATAGCTGCGCGGCGTGGGTTCGAGACCGGGAAAGCCGGTTTCGTCCCGCGGCGGCAGGTCGGCCCCCTCGATGGCGCTATGCCTGTTCATCGCTCCCCCCGGCTGCCCCCCTGCGGCCGCCGCAGCCAGCCTAGCGGGCTTTGCCCGGGCTGGGAATTCCCCTTGCATTTCATGGCGCCGCGAAACCGCGAGCCGCGCAAGCGGCGGTTACAAAGAATTACATTTCCGCGGCTTTCGGCATGCATTGCGATTACATGCCCGGCCCAGGCTGGTCGGGGAACCGGCCTGCCCGCCGGTCCGCAAGGAGGGAGGAGAACATGTCGAAAACCGTATTCAAGGTCGATCTCAACACGGCCCCCGAGGACGCCGCGCAAAAGCCGCACAACCGCTGGCATCCCGACATCCCGATGGTCGAGACCTTCAAGCCCGGCGAGGTGCTGCGCATCGAATGCTACGACTGGACCGGCGGCCAGATCGGCAACAACGACAGCGCCAACGATATCCGCGACGTCGACCTGACGCGGGTGCATTACCTGTCCGGTCCCTTCGGCTTCGAGGGGGCCGAGCCGGGCGACCTGCTGGTGGTGGACATCCTCGATATCGGTGCGCTCGAGGATTCGCGCTGGGGCTTCAACGGGCTTTTCGCCAAGGAGAACGGCGGCGGCTTCCTGACCGAGCATTACCCGCAGGCCACCAAGTCGATCTGGGATTTCGAGGGCATCTACACCACCTCGCGCCATATCCCCGGCGTGCGCTATCCCGGCCTGATCCATCCCGGCCTGATCGGCTGCCTGCCCGACCACAAGCTGCTGGCCGAGGCGAACCGGCGCGAGGCGGCGCTGATCGCCACCGACCCGAACCGCGTCCCGCCGCTGGCGGCGCCGCCCCATGCCGCGACCGCGCTGATGGGGCAGATGAAGGGCGCCGCCGCGCAAAGCGCCGCCGAGGAGGCATGGCGCACCGTGCCGCCGCGCGAGCATGGCGGCAATTGCGACATCAAGAACCTGTCGCGCGGCTCCAAGGTCTATTTCCCGGTCTATGTGAAGGGCGGCGGTCTTTCGATGGGCGACATTCATTTCAGCCAGGGCGACGGCGAGATCACCTTTTGCGGCGCCATCGAGATGGCCGGCTGGATCGAGATCAAGGTCGAGATCATCAAGGGCGGCATGGCGAAATACGGCGTCATCAACCCGATCTTCCGGCCTTCGCCCATCGACCCGCATTTCGACGACTACCTGATCTTCGAGGGCATCTCGGTCGACGAGCACACGGGCGAGCAATATTACCTGGACGCCCATGTCGCCTATCGCCGGGCCTGCCTCAACGCCATCGAATACCTGAAGAAATTCGGCTATTCGGGCGAGCAGGCCTATATGATCCTCGGCACCGCCCCGGTCGAGGGCCGCATCGCCGGCATCGTGGACATCCCCAATGTCTGCGCGACGCTGGCGATCCCGACCGGCATCTTCGACTTCGACATCCGACCCAACGGCGACGGGCCGAAACGCTCGGTCCCCGAGGTTTCGGTCGCCAGAACCAGCTGACGGTTCCACGCGCCCGCGTCCCGGCCTTCGGGGCGCGCGGCTCCACAGGAGGAGAGGTCCATGCTGCTTGGTTTTCTATTGTTCTATGTGGGCGCGGTGCTGTTTCTCAACGGGCTGTGGCTGATGGGCAAGATCGAGGATCGCGAGATCGTGGTGATCAACGTGGTCTCGGGATTGGTCGCCGCGGGCGTGGTGGTGCAGGGCGCCTTCGGTTCGGGGGCGGATATGCAGACGGTCCGGGCGGCGGCGCTGACGCTGATGTTCAGCACCACCTATTTCTGGGTGGCCTATAACCGCGTCGCTGCGGTCGATGGCCGGGGCCTGGGCTGGTTCAGCCTGTTCGTGGCGATCAGCACCGTTCCGGTCTTTCTGCGCGCGATCAGCGCCGCCGGCTCGCCGGCCGAGATCTGGCTGGCAGGAAACTGGCTGATCTGGGGCGTGCTGTGGTTCATGTATTTCCTGCTGCTGGCGCTGGGACGGCCTATCCTGCGCCCGACCGCCTGGGTGACGTTGCTGGCCGGAATCGTGACCGGCTGGCTGCCCGGTTTCCTGCTGCTCGACGGCCTGATGTGAGGTTTTGCCATGCCGATCTATGATTTCGCCTGTGCCGAACATGGCATCTTCACCGAGCGGATGAGCTATGAGGCCAGCCTTGCCGGCGCCCCCTGTCCGCATTGCGGCGCGCCCGGTGCCGTGCTGCCGGCCCTGCCGCTGGTCAGCACGCTTTCAAGCGCGTTGCGCCGGGCCGAGCGTCGCGCCGAGGCGACTTCGGCCGAGCCTCGCGTGGTCAAGCGCGGCCACCTGCCCAGTTGCGGCTGCAACCTGTGCAAGAAGAAGGCGCCGCCCACCTCGCGGCGCTGGATGCTCGGCCAGTGCTAGGGGCCAGGACCCGGTATGTCGCGGATCGGGTTCGCGGTCGATCCGCCCGCTCCCAGGTCCGGGCGCTGCGGATACATTCGTGGGGCGCCCTGCCAGCGCGTTTCTCCGCGACGATGTGCGAAGGCGCTCGCGAGGAAAATCGCCGATTGGCGGTTTCAGGCCAGCATCTGCGTGTCGCCGCAAATCGAGATCGCCTGGCCCGAGACGTAACGCCCCAGCGGCGAGGCGAGGTAAAGCACCTGCGAGGCGATGGCTTGCGGCGGCACGTATTCCTTGATGGAGGTATAGCGGAATGCCTCGGCCTCGACTTCCGGGAAGCTGATATTGCGTTGCTGCGCCTTGGATTCCAGCACCCGGCGCTGACGGTCGCCTGCCACCAGGCCGGGCAGGATGGCATTGACGCGGATCCCGTCCCCGCCAAGCTCGATCGCCAGCGATTTCGTCAGCCCGATCACGCCCCATTTCGCAGCGGCATAGGGCGTTCGCAGCGCAAAGCCCACCCGGCCCGCGACCGAGGATATGTTGATGATCGAGGGATTCTCGCTTTTCCGCAGTGCCGCGACGGCGGTGGAAACGGTCAGGAACTGGCTGGTCAGCACGATGTCCAGCGTCCGCCGCCAATCGGCGGAATCGATGTTCTCGATCCGCGCTGTCGGCCCGGCGATGCCGGCGTTGTTGACCAGGCAGTCCAGCCCGCCAAGGTGATCCATCGCCTCACCGACAAAGCCGGTCAGGGCGGCCTCGTCGGACACGTCGATCTTGCGGGCGAACACCGCGGACGGCAGGCTGTCCAGCGCTGTCGCATCGATGTCGCAGACCGCGACGCGCATCCCGCAATCCAGCATCGCATCGACGATGGCGCGGCCGATGCCCGAGGCGCCGGCAGTGACGATGGCGCGCTGGCCCTCGAGTTGGTAGGTCATGTTCGGCTTTCTCTTGCATGTGCCAGGTGTTCCAGGATGATGCCGGCCGCCGTGGTGATATCCAGTTCGATCGCCTTGGCGGCGGCCTCGCGGTCGCGCGATTGCAGCGCTGCGACCAGATGGGCGTGGGCATCGACCGAATGGCTGGCACGCTCGATGGCGTTGTGCGGCCCAAGATCCAGCGAGATCATCGGGCCCGCGCGCAGCCACGACATGGCGATCAGGTTGCGCAGGCTGGGCGATTCGGCGGCATCGTAAAGGGTGAAATGCAGCCGGCGGTTCAGCGTCAGGGCTGCGGCCCGGTTGTTGGCGCTGAGTTCGCGGCTGAACTGTTCGTGCAATTCACGGATGCGGAGGATGGCCGAATCCGGGATGCGGTCGACCGCCAGCCGCGCCGCCTCGCATTCCAGCAGCACGCGCGTGCGGACCAGATCGCGCAGATCCTCGGGCGTCATCGGGGGCACGACCACCGCCTTGTTGCGCTGGATCGCCAGCGCGCCCTGGGCGACCAGCCTGCCGATGGCTTCGCGCACCGGCATGGCCGAGACGCCCAGATATTCGCTCAGTTCGCGGATCGAGGTGCGGCTGTCGGGCTTGAGGGTCCCATCCAGCAGCATCTCCGCAATCGCGTCATAGACCTGTCCGGTCAGGGACGCCGTTTTCATGGGTGGGCGCGGGTTGCTCAGCTCGGTCATTGACAAAGGGCCCATTTCGATTCCAGTATGATCTATGATCACACTGATGGAGCCGGAAGTCAAGCCGGAGGAGGCGACGGCTCCGCAGGTCTCAGGGAGGAAAAGACTGTCATGATCAAGACGATGGGCCGCCGACAACTGCTGAAAACCGGAACGGCGGCGGGGCTGATGACGCTGGCCGCGCCAAGCCTTTTGCGCGCGCAGGGCGATGCGGTGGTGCTGGGCCACCTGACGCCGCGCACGGGCTTTCTGGGTCCGATGGGCGAATATGCGGTGATGGCCGTCGACCTCGCCGTCGAGGAAATCAACGCCAACGGCGGCATCAACGGCCGCATGCTGACCGTGGTGAAAGAGGATTCCGTCAACCCGCAGACCGCCACCACCAAGGCGGAGCGGCTGGTCGAGCGCCGCGACCTGGCGATGATCATCGGCGAGATTTCCTCGGCTTCGGCCTTGTCCATCGCGCAGGTCACCGCGCGGGCGAACAAGCTGTTCATCAACACCGGCGCGAACTCGGACACGTTGCGCGGCAGCGACTGCAAGCGCACCATGTTCCACACCGAGGCGCAGAACGTCATGTATGTGAACGCCGAGGGCCAGTATTTCCTTCAGAACGACATGGTGAAGGACAAGAGGTGGTTCATTCTCAGCTCGGATTACGCCTTCGGGCACGATCTGCGCCACGGTGCGCTTGGCTTCCTTGAACGGCATGGCGGGCAGGCGGTCGGCGATGAGCTGATCCCGACCGACGCGACGGATTTCTCGTCGCATCTGCTGAACATCCGCAACCTTCAGCCCGACCTGATCGTGGTAAACCTCGCGGGCACCTCGGGCGCCAGCTTCATGAAGCAATATGGCGAGTTCGGCCTGGATATCCCTCTGGGCGGCTTCGACTACAACAGCTCCATCGCATGGGCGACGGGTCCGCAGGACTTCAAGGGCACATGGCCCTGCATCTGGACCCATCAGGTGCAGACCGACGCCTCGCAGGCTTTCGCGCAGGCGTTCCAGGCGAAATACGGCAAGCCCGCAGAAAACCAGGCTTACTCCGACTATATCGCCGTGCGCATTGCGGCCGAGGCCATCGGGAAGACCGGCGGCACCGATACGGCCGCGCTGATCGAGTTCCTCGAAGACCCCGCGACCGAGTTCGACATCCTCAAGGACCGCAAGGGCCGGTTCGACGCCGCCACGCACCAGCTTTTGCAAGAGGTCTATGCCGTCACCGCCCTCGATCCGTCCGAGGTGCAGAACGAATGGGACATCTTCACCACCTCGGGGCCGCTGCCCGGAGCGGAGGTGCCGCTGGACGAGTTGATCAAGGGCGCGGTCGGCGGCGACTGCACGTTCTGATCCCGAAGAACCCGCAAGGGCAGGGCGCGTCCCGGCGACGCGCCCGATCATCTCTCATGCCATTGGGGATGCCTCATGACATTGGTCTTTCTTTCGCAGCTTCTGAACGGGTTGCTCGACGGCTTCTATTACATGCTGATCGCGCTGGGGCTGTCGCTGATCTTCTCGCTCGGGGGGATCGTCAACCTTGCGCATGGGGCGTTCTTCACGCTTGGCGCCTATCTGGCGCTGGTGCTGACGCCGCATATCGGCTTTTTCGGGGCGCTGATCGTCGGCCCGCTGATCGCGGCGGGCGTCGCGATGGTGGTCGAGCGCACGCTGTTCACGCGCTTCTATCGCGAGGATCCGCTTTATTCGCTGCTGCTGACCTTTGGCCTTGCCATGATCATCGAGCAGAGCCTGCGCTGGTATTTCGGCGCCTCTCCCCGCGCCTATTCCATGCCGAACGAACTGCGCGGGCAGGTCTTCATGAGGGATTTCGTCTATTCGCGCTATCGCTTCTTCCTGATCGGCATCGCCGTCGCGACGGTGGCGGCGGTCTGGGTGCTGCTGAACAGGACCGCCTTCGGGCGGATCGTGCGGGCGGGCATCCAGAATCCCGACATCCTCGGCACGCTGGGGATTTCCCTGCGGCCCTACCTGTCGGCGGTCGTCGCCATCGCCATCGCCATCGCGGCCCTTGCGGGCGTGCTGATGGCCCCCTTGCAGCCCGTCCACCCGATGATGGGGGTCGAGGTCGGGACGGCGGCCTTCGTCGTCGTGGTGATCGGAGGGCTGGGCTCGTTCTGGGGCGTGGTCGTCGCCGCGCTGCTGGTCGGGCTGGTCAAGGGGCTGATGATCGGCATCGGCTATACGCAATATTCGATGCTGGCCATCTATCTGCTGATGTTCGTGGTGTTGTTCCTGCGGCCGCGCGGGCTGTTCGGCGAACGCATCACCCGCTTTGAATAGGTTTCAGATGAATACCCAAAAACGTGCGGCGATGAGGAATCTGCTGATCGTGGCGGCAGGGCTGGTGCTGCTGCCGGTCTTGCTGGGCCGGATCGGGTTGGGCGCGAATTCCGCCGTCGAGGTGGTGATCTATGCCCTGGCCGCGACGGGGCTGAACGTGCTGGTGGGTTATACCGGCCTCGTCTCGTTCGGGCATGGCGTCTGGTTCGGGACGGCGGCCTATATCGCTGGGCTGACCGCGCGGTCGATGGGCAATGCCTGCATGGCCGTGTCGCTGACCGTCGGAGTGGTCGCCACCGCGCTGATCGCGGCGCTTGTCGGCTTTCTGGTGCTGCGGCGGCGCGGGGTCTATTTCTCGCTGATGACGCTGGCGTTGTCGGCGATGGGCTTCCAGCTCGCCTTCCGCTGGACCGACGTGACCGGCGGCGAGAACGGCCTTGGCGGGATCGAGCGTCCCGCGATGCTGGACGCCAATCTCAGCTTCTACATCTTCGTTGCGCTGCTGGGCTTTGCCGTGATCGCGCTGCTTCAGCGGGTGCTGCAATCGCCCTTCGGCTCGGTCCTCGAAGCCATCCGCGAGAACGACGGCCGCGCGCAGGCGCTTGGCTATGACGTGCGCCGCTACAAGCTGAAAGCCTTTGTCCTATCGGCCGCGATCACCGGGCTTGCGGGGGGACTGCTGCTTTACAAGAACCGCATGACCTCGGCCGAGCCGATGTCGATCATCTTCTCGGGCGAGTTGCTGGCGATGGTCGTCATCGGCGGGATGCGCGGTTATCTGGGACCGGCGCTGGGGGCGCTGTTCTACATCCTCTTCCGCGAATACCTGTCGATGTATAGCGAGAACTGGCTGCTCTGGTTCGGGCTGATCTTCGTCGGCTTCGTGATCTTTGCGCGCCAAGGCATGATCGGCATCGGGGCGCAGCTTCGCCGCCGCTTCTTTCCCGAGCCCGAGACCGGCGCCGCCATGGCGGAACGCAGGACCGGCGACTATCCCTTGCCCCGCGCCATCGCGGAACGCGACGGTGGCGGTGGCGACGTGCTGGTGGCGGAAGGGATCTCGAAGCATTTCAATGCGATCAAGGCGGTGGACGATGTCTCGCTGCGGGTCAGGGATCGCACGCTTCACGCGCTTCTGGGGCCCAACGGGGCGGGCAAGACCACGGCCTTCAACCTGATGTCGGGGATCATCCCGACCAGCGCGGGCAGCGTCTCGTTCATGGGGCAGGATATTTCCGGCAAGTCGGCCGACCATATCTCGAATCTGGGGCTGGGGCGGTCGTTCCAGATCACCAATCTTTTCCCCGAGCTGACCGTGCGCGAGAATATCCGCCTTGCCGTCCAGGCCCGCGATCCCAGCCGCAGCGACATGTTGCGTTCGACCGCCAGCATCGCCCAGGTCCATGAAAAGGTCGAGGAGATGATCAACTGGGTCGGCCTTGCCGGGATGGAGAACGCCCGCGCGGGCTCGCTGTCCTATGGCGGGCAGCGGCTTCTGGACCTCGGCCTGGCGCTGGCGACCGAGCCGCGCATCCTGCTGGCGGACGAACCCCTTGCCGGCCTGTCGGTCGCGGAACGCGAGCGGGTCGGGTTGCTGATCAAGGACGTCTCGAAAAGCCTGCCGGTGCTGCTGGTCGAGCATGACATCGACCGCGTGTTCGAGCTTGCCGACCATGTCACCGTCATGGCGGACGGCAAGGTGCTGGTCGACGGCACGGTGGACGACGCCCGCAACTCGCGCGAGGTGCGCGACATCTATATCGGCTCGGGCACCAGCGAGGTCGCGGCCTCGGCGCGGCAGGGGCAGTTCTCGGCGGAAAAGATCCTGCAACTGGACAAGGTGAACCTGCATTACGGCAAGAGCCACATCCTGCAGGACGTCAGCTTCGACCTGCACAAGGGCGAGATCCTGGCGCTGCTGGGTCGCAACGGCGCGGGAAAATCCTCGGTGCTGAAGGCGGTGACGGGGATCGTGCCGCCGTCCTCGGGCTCGGTCCGGCTGATGGAGCATGAGCTTGCCGGCCTGTCCAGCGCCCGGATCGCGCGGCTGGGCATCGGCTATGTGCCGCAGGGCCGGGGGCTTTTCGCCGGCATGACCGTGCGCGAGAACCTGGAGCTGGGCCGCATCCGCCGCCAGACGGGCGAGGGCACGCATTGGTCGCTGGAAGAGATCCTCGAATACTTCCCCCGGCTGCGCGAGCGACTGGATACGCCTGCCGACAGCATGTCGGGGGGAGAGCAGCAGATGGCCGCGGTCGCCCGCGCGCTGTCGGGCGATATCCGTGTCCTGCTGCTGGACGAGCCCTTCGAGGGGTTGGCCCCGGCGGTGGTCGAGCAGCTGTTCCGCACCTTCGACAAGCTGCGCGACCGGCTGTCGATCGTGATCGTGGACCACAACCTCGACCTGGCACTGGCGCTTTCGGACCGCACCATCGTGCTGGAGCGCGGTCGCGTGCTGCATGAAATCGAATCCCGCCGCATCGCCGAAGATATCGAGCTGCGGCGCGAAATGCTGTGGATGTAGGGGGGCGCATGTCTCATATCGCCATTGTCGGAGCGGGCCTGATCGGCCGCGCATGGGCCTTCGTCTTTGCGCGCGCCGGGTTCGACGTGCGGGTCTGGGACCACGACCCGCAGGTGCTGGAACGGCTGGGCGGCGACATCGCCGCGATGGTCGCGCAGACCGCGCCCTTCGGGCAGGCGGGCGCGGATCCCGACGCCACCGCCGCGCGCATCCGCGCCGTGCCGGACCTGGCCGGGGCGCTGGACGGCGCCGAGCTGGTGCAGGAAAGCGGCCCCGAGGTGCTGGCGATCAAGCGCGAGCTTTTCGCCCGGCTGGACGGGCTGGCGGCGGCGGGGGTGATCCTTGCCTCCAGCTCATCGGCGCTGATGGCCTCGGCCTTCGCCGAGGGCCTGCCGGGGGCGTCGCGCTGCCTTGTCGGCCATCCGGTCAACCCCCCGCATCTGGTGCCGGTGGTCGAGATCGCCCCCGCGCCCTTTACCGATCCGGTGATCACCGCCCGCGCCCGCGACATCTATGCCCGCGCCGGTCAGGTGCCGGTGATGCTGAAACGCGAGATCGACGGCTTTATCCTCAACCGCCTGCAAGCGGTGGTCCTGGCCGAAAGCCTGCGCCTGATCGAGCAGGGCTATGTCGATCCGCAGGGGCTTGACGACACTATCCGGCATGGGCTTGGCCGCCGCTGGGCCTTCATGGGCCCGATGGAGACGATCAACCTCAACGCGCCCGGCGGTGCGGGGGATTACCTCGCCCGCTATGGCCGGATGATGGCCGGTCTGGCAAAGACCTCGGCGCGCGACGAGGCCTTTACGGCGCAGGCCGCCGCCATCGTCGGCTCGGCCTTTCCCGATACCGCGACCCCGCAGGCCATCCGCGCCCGTCAGGACTGGCGCGACGGGCGCCTTGCCGCGCTGGCCCGCCATCTGGCCGACCAGCCGCAACATTAGATTTTCAGGAGCAAACGCATGAGCCTCAACGGAAAAGTCATCATCACCTGCGCCGTGACAGGTGCGATCCACACGCCGTCCATGTCGCCCTATCTGCCGGTCTCGGCCTCGGAAATCACGGATGCGGCCATCGGTGCGGCAGAGGCGGGGGCGGCCGTCATCCACCTGCACGCCCGCCATGAAGGCGATGGCAGCCCCGACCAAAGCGTCGAGGCGTTCAACCCCATCCTCGGCGTGATCAAGCAGGCGAGCGACGCCGTGCTGAACATCACCACCGGCGGCGCGCCGACCATGAGCATCGCCGAACGCATCCAGCCCGCGCAGCATTACCAACCCGAGCTTGCCTCGCTGAACATGGGGACGATGAATTTCGGCCTGTTTCCCATGCTCAACCGCTACGAATCCCAGCTCAAGCACCAGTGGGAGCGGGATTATCTGGGCAACAAGGACATCATCTTCCGCAATACCTTCGGCGACGTGGAACATGTCATGACCACGCTTGGCGCGGGGGGCACGCGGTTCGAGTTCGAATGCTACGACACCTCGCACCTTTATAACCTCAAGCATTTCTACGACCGCGGGCTGGTCAAGGGGCCGCTGTTCATTCAGACGGTCTTTGGCCTGATGGGCGGGATCGGCGCGCATCCCGACGACGTGCTGCACATGAAGCGCACCGCCGACCGGCTGTTCGGCCAGGATTACCGCTGGTCGGTGCTGGGCGCCGGGCGCAACCAGCTCAATATCGCGGCCATGTCGGCGGCGATGGGCGGGCATGTTCGCGTCGGGCTGGAGGACAACCTCTGGGCGGGCAAGGGCCGTCTGGCGGAAACCAACGCCCAGCAGGTCCGCGCCGCGCGCCAGATCGTCGAGGGGCTGGGCCTTGAGGTCGCGACCCCAGCCGAGGCGCGCGAGCTGCTGGCGCTAAAGGGTGGCGATCAGGTCAACTTCTAAGGGAAAAATCATGGCCATCACCTATCTGAAATCCGGCCGCAGCGACTCGGCCCGTGCCGAGGACGACCGCCGCACCCGCGAGACGGTCGAGGCCGCGCTGGCCGACATTTCCGCGCGCGGCGACATTGCCGTGCGCGAAATGGCGGCGAAATTCGACGGCTACGCCCCGGACAGCTTCCGCCTGTCGCAGGATCAGATCGACGCGCTGATCGCGACGCTGACCCCGCGCGAGATCGAGGATATCCGCTTTGCGCAGGCGCAGGTGCGCCGCTTTGCCCAGATCCAGCGCGATTCCATGAAGGATGTCGAGGTCGAGACCCTGCCGGGCGTGGTCCTTGGTCACAAGCACATCCCCGTTCAGGCGGTGGGCTGCTATGTGCCGGGCGGCAAGTTCCCGATGGTGGCCTCGGCGCATATGTCGATCCTGACCGCCTCGGTCGCGGGCGTGCCGCGCATCATCGCCGCGACCCCGCCCTTCCAGGGCAAGCCCAATGCCGCCGTGATCGCCGCCATGCATTTCGCCGGCGCGCATGAGATCTATGTCCTCGGCGGTATCCAGGCCATCGGTGCGATGGCGCTTGGCACCGAAACCATCGCCCCCGTCGATATGCTGGTCGGCCCCGGCAACGCCTTCGTGGCCGAGGCCAAGCGGCAACTGTTCGGGCGCGTCGGCATCGATCTTTTCGCCGGTCCGACCGAGACGATGGTGATCGCCGACGACACCGTGGACGCCGAGCTTTGCGCGACCGATCTGCTGGGCCAGGCCGAACACGGCTATAACTCGCCCGCCGTGCTGGTGACGAATTCGCGGGCGCTGGCCGAAGGCACGTTGGCCGAGATCGACCGGCTGCTGGCGATCTTGCCGACCGCCGTCACTGCCGCCGCGTCGTGGCGCGACTACGGCGAGGTGATCCTGTGCGACACGCATGAAGAGATGTTGCAGGTCGCCAACGAGATCGCATCGGAACATGTGCAGGTGATGACCGACCGCGACGACTGGTATCTGGACAGCATGGTCGATTACGGGGCGCTGTTCCTTGGCCCGCGCACCCATGTCGCCAACGGCGACAAGGTGATCGGCACCAATCACACTTTGCCGACGCGCCGCGCCGGACGCTATACCGGCGGGCTCTGGGTCGGGAAATTCATCAAGACCCACACCTATCAGCGCGTCCTGACGGATGACGCCGCCGCCGATATCGGCCGCTATTGCTCGCGCCTGTGCATGATCGAGGGCTTTGTCGGCCATGCCGAACAGGCCAATATCCGCGTGCGCCGCTATGGTGGCGACAACATTCCCTATGGCGAGGCCGCCCAATGACCCCGCTTCCCGATTTCTCGTTGAAGGGCAGGGTCGCGCTGGTCACCGGCGCCGGTCGCGGCATCGGGCGCGCCATCGCCGAGGTCTATGCACAGGCGGGGGCCGAGGTCGTCCTTTGTGCCCGCAGCCGGACCGAGATCGCGGAAGTCGCCCAGGCGCTGGTCGAGCAAGGCTTCAAGGCTCGCGCCATCCCCTGCGACGTGACCGATGTCGCGGATTTCCGCGCGCTGGCCGATGGGTTGGAACGCCTGGACATCTTCGTCAACAACGCCGGCACCAATCGCCCGCGCCCGCTGGTCGATGTCACCGAAGAGGATTTCGACGCCATCGCCGGGCTGAACCTGCGTGCCGCCTTCTTCGCGCTGCAAAGCGCGGCACGGCGGATGCGCGACCTGGGGCGGGGTGGGTCGATCATCAACATGTCCTCGCAGATGGGGCATATCGGCGCGGCGGATCGCTCGGTCTATTGCGCGACGAAATGGGGGATCGAGGGGCTGACCAAGGCCAGCGCCATCGAGCTTTCGCCTTTCCGCATCCGCGTGAACACGATCTGCCCCACCTTCATCGAGACGCCGCTTACCAGGCCCTATTTCGATGATCCTGCCTTCCGCGAGCATTGCCTGCGCATGATCAAGCTGGGCCGCGTGGGGCAGGTGGGCGATATCGTCGGTGCGGCGCTTTACCTGGCATCCGATGCGTCGGCCCTGATGACCGGCAGCGCCATGGTCCTGGATGGCGGCTGGACGGCCGAATAACCGCCGCCCAGGGGGCTGGCTATCTTGGGCATTATCCCGCGGCTCGGGACGAGTGCGGAGATGCGCTGCGCTGGCCGGCCGACAAAGGCCCGCTAGCGAACCGTCGCCTGCACGGCAGCGAATGCCTGATCGGCAAAGTCGCCGATCGCGCCCTTCGCCTGCTGGTAGTCGATCCCCTGCACGACGCTGACCGTCTTGTCATCGACCGCGATGCACTGGACGACGAATGCGCCGCGGCCCTCTGCTCCGCCGCTGACGGTCACGAGCTGGCCGGGAAAGCTTTGGCTGACTGCCCGCAACCCCGCCTGTGCCGCGGCATCGGCGACGGTGCTGCCGCAGGTCTCGATGCTCAATTGCGCGGCGGGCGTGCGCTCGATGTGGTAGGTCAGGCTGAAATCGGCATCCTGCGCCGCAGCGGGAATGGACGGGCCAAGCAGGACGAATGAGGCAAGAAGCAGCGTGGAACGTGTCATCGGAAAATCTCCATGAGCGTCAAATGCCGCCGATGCTACCTCATCGGGGAAGGGATATTGAGGGCGATCACCGGCTATCGGCGGTCATCGGCGGAAATGTTCCGTTCAGGCGACAGGCGGCCGGTTTGCCGCCGTAAGCCGCGTCCCGTGGCCCGGGCTATTTGCCGAGGAAATCGATGAAGCGCTGGAACAGCTCGGCCTGGCTGGAGATTTCAAGCCGCTTGTAGATGTTGTAGCGATGCAGCTTCACCGTGCCCTCGGTTATCCCGAGGTTCTCGGCAATCGAGATGTTGCTGTGCCCGCGCAGGATCAGCTTGGTCACCGCCTGCTGGGCGGGCGTCAGCGCGCTGAAGGCGGCGCGCAGAACCTCTTCGCTGTCCGGCGCGGGACCGCCCGCCTGTTCCCCGTTTTGCGAGACGTTCCAGTGCAGGCGCAGGCTGGCTGCAATGACGGGCAGCAGCTCCTGCAAGCGCGCCGCCTCGGCCTCGTCGAAGCAGGTGCCGCCGCGATTGCGCATCAGCGAATAGGTGGCCGCGAAGCTGGCGGGCGGCGTTGCGGGCTTTGCGATTGCGGCCAGGATCCAGAGCCCGGCCCGAATTGCGGAGAGCGCGGCAAAGACCTGATCGATACCGAACCCTTCCCGGTGGCGGGCGCAATCACGGCGCCCGCCGACGAAGGGAGCCCAGCAGTGCCGCATTCGCCGTTTTTCCGGTGCGGATGCGGGCAACGCCCGGAACGATCGTTTGGGCCTTGCCTCGACCGAACGCGCCGCCGATCATGGCCGCGGGGCGCTCAGCCGGGAAAGGGGTCAGGCGGTCGTGATCTCGTAGACGAAGGCGCCGGCGTCCAGTTCGTCCAGTCTTTGCCCGGCGATTTCGCCCTGCGGATACATCAGGAAGGGCAGGGCGTGATCGGTGCCCTGAAGCGTCACGTCCTCGGCCGTGTTGTATCCGACCCAGTTGCCTTCCCAATTGCCGAACAAGGCGTCGTTGACCTGCGTCACGACCGGATCGGTCGGGTCCTTGATCCAGGTCTCGGTTTCGGCGCGCATGACCTTCAGCACATCGGCGGGGTCCATCGCGACCCAGCCATAGGCGGACAGCCAGACTTCGGCCCGGCAATGCTGGGCGCCAGAGATGGCGGCGCTGTTTGCGCCAAGCTGCTTGAAGCCGAATTCCGACGGGGCGACGCGGATGCCGTAGATGTCGCGGGCCGGCACACCCGAGGCGCGGGCCAGCGCCACGAAAAGCCCGTTCAGGTCGGCGCATTTGCCGCCCAGCCCGGCGCTGGTCAGCGTGGCCACCGTATCGCCCGGCCCGCAGCCCGGCGTGTCGAGGTTGCGACAGCAATGCGCGACGATCCAGGCATAGATCGCGCGCACCTTGTCCACATCCGTCGTGGCGCCCGCGGTAATTTCGGCGGCGCGCTGCGCGACGATGCCGTCAAGCGGCTTGTTGCCCGTCGGGCGCAGCGCGGCTTGCAGCACGGCTTGCAGCACGGCGGCATCCTCGGCCGGGTTCGTCGGGTTCTGCCAGTCGAGGTGCGGTTGCGATGACAGGGAAACGTGAAGTGTCAGGGCGCAGGTCGTTGTTCAAGCGCAGCGACACCGGCCCGACGCCTGTCGAGACGGCCATCCGATGACACTGCTGCCAAGATTCCGGTGACCGCATGGTGACCGCTGGCATCTTCGGAAAGGGTGACAAGATGTCGGGAGAGGCATGAAAAAGGCGCTAAGGGGTTGTTGAACCTGCCTTAGCGCCTTTGGAATCATGGTGGGCGATAACGGATTTGAACCGCTGACATCTTCGATGTGAACGAAGGCCGCCATGCCTAACCTACGGTATGTTCGTGAAATGCACGCTTTTTCTTGAACCAGAAACGTGACATGCGCAACCTGTTTATCTTTTGTCCGGTTCCGAGAACCAAGGAGCACTTCGTTATCGGTCATTTCACGGCCCTTAGTTTCACGAAATCCAGAACCTCGGCCGCTTCCGTCAGGTGCCCGGGCGCGAACCGACCGTAGGTCGAAAATGTGATGGCGGTATTGCTGTGCCCGAGATACTGGGCAACCTGGGTGATTGGGATGCCGCTGGAAACCATCGCCACGGCTGCACTGTGCCGGATGGTGTGCAGCGTCACGTCGCGCAGCCCGGCCCTGCGAACGGCGCCTTCAAATCCTTTTCGAATGCTCGCAACCCGCTTGCCGCCCCACTCAATGACATGATCGGATAGCGCGGCGTCCCGGGCGTGTTGCAGGGCTGCCATCAGCCCTTTGTTGATGGGCACGATAGCGCGGCCCTTCCGCGTCCTCGCGTCATCAAGGCGCAAGTTGATGGTGCCCCGATCCATGTCCACCCGGTCCCAAGTCAGGTCCAGCACAGCGCCGACCCGGCCGGCGGTAGCGAATAGCAGGTGGATCGCCAAGCCGATGTGCGGGGCATCAGCATTGTCGATAAGGCGCAGCACCTCATCCTTGGTCAAGAACCGCTCTTTCGGCGTCGGTTTGGCTGGGCGCTCGATGTGCGGCGCTGCGGTGATCATCCGATTGCGTTCCGCAAAGGTCATAGCGCTGCGCAGATGGCCCAATTCGGTATGCACCGCGCCTTGGGAAATGCCGGAATCCATGCGCTGCTTGGCGTAGCTGCGGCAAAGATCGGTTGTGATCTGGTCGGGCCGGTAGTGGCCGAAGTGCGCCAGCACCGCCTTGCCGGTATAGCCCATCGTTTTCCCGGTAGGCTTGTCGCCGAGGTCGCGGCGGTATTCCTCCCAGATCTGCGCCACAGTCGCGCCTTGCTGAGACCGCGCGAATTGCTTGGTTCGGAATACGTCTATTGCTTCTGCTTCCGCTTCCGCTCGGGTGCGTGCCTTAAGCTGATGCCGAACTCGCTTGCCTTCGTTGGTCCAATAGACGCAGTATCCGCCGCGCAGTCTACCGATGCTGATGTCTGGCAATTCTCGAACTCCTGAACAACGTGGGCCGGGATTCGATAGAGCTTCCCGAACCGGAAATGCGCCAGTTCACCGGCCGCGCACTTCTTCCTGACTGCATTTGCCGTCACGCCCCAGCGCTCGGCAAGCGTTTCCGGCGTGTAAGGCTGCTGCATCGGCTCATGCCTCCCCATCTACGCCTCCCTCTGTGCGGTGCGATACGCTTTCAGGATCGCGATGAGCCAAGCGCGGGCGGGGGTGGGAGCCCAACCTGGAAATTCGCCCGCATGCGAATGGACGTAACAAGCACCCGCGTTCTGGATTGTATAGTTGACCCCCGGCAGCAGCGCCTCATGCAGCGCCATGGCGGCGTCGAGGGAGCCTCTATCAATCACATCCCAGGCGTGGACCCAATCATCGCCGAACAGACGAAATAGAGTTCCGTCATTGCGATTGGGTTCCCCTCGTTCAACAGCCCCGATCAGCTTATCCAGCTCACTCATCCCCGCCTCCCTGTCCGGTGCGGCGGGCGGCGGCCTTGGCGAGATAGTAGGGCCACCACAGCGACCGCCAGAACGACCAGCCGCCCTCGATAAAGCCCATGCAGGCGAGGAAGTAGCCTATCCCTGCCATCACCCCTTCTCCCCCGTGCTGGACAGGGCGGCTAGGACCTGCTCAAGCCGGACCCATTGAGTGCCGCACGAATACGTTGACCTAGGCAGCGCCTCAATTTTCTCCCGCAGCCTCCGGTTTTCCTCGGCCTGCGCGATGATGGCGTTCAGCGTCTCTCGGAATTGCCACATGTTGACATAGACCATCAGATTGCGCTGAACGCATTCCGGCATGTCGTCATGCGGCCCGAGAACAGCGAGACCATGTTCCACCAGTTCCCGCGCTTTGTCGTGATGGGTCATTCACCGCCCTCCTTCTCCATGGCGGCGAGGATGGCAGCGATGCCTTGCGGATATAGATCGACGGCCTGCCGCATCCCCTCTCGCACCTTCTCGCGGCCATAGGCTTCAAGGGCGGCTTCATAGACGGTCGGCATTGCGCTGGCGTCTGGGTGATTGCCGTGCTGCCATCCGTAGGCATACGCAGCCGCCACCTGCGCCCAAGCCTCGTCACGCTCGGCTTCGGCTAACTCTACGCGCTTGCGCAGCATGAGCTCCGATTGGTTGGCGTCGAGACAGGCATTGCGCCACTGGTCCCGCCCCTTGGTCAGCCGCCCGATCTCGGCGCGGGCCGCTGCGAGGTCATACAGATAGTTGGACGCGCCACAGGTGCAATCGTGACCGATTCGATGTTCGCAGTCGTTGTCATGTGTGACCTGCATCACTCACCGCCTTTCAGGGCGCGCAGGGCGATCTTGTCGATGATGTCGAGGCGGATACCTTGCGAGAGGTTGCCATCCTGGATCGCCGCGCGGATTTCGCGCAGCGCCTCCGCGACCGACACGCTTGGCTGGGGCGGGGTTGCGGCAGAGGGCTGCGGGACTGTCACAGTATCGCCTTTGCATGTCGAACATAGGCCGGGTTCCCCTGCGTAGTTCAGGGCCAGTCCTGTTCCGCCGCACCTCCAACAGGTATCAGGCTGCGGGGGCGGCGTCAGGGCGGCGAGGGCGATCAGCCATGCCTCGATTACCGGGGTGGCGTCCAGGTCAGCGCCCTGTTCTTCGATGGCGATTTGGGCCGCCTCGTCAGCCGTGCCTTCAAACTCACCGTCTAGCCAACGCTCCATCAGCGCCCGCACCTGCTGGCCCGAGGCGCAGAGGTCGGAGCGGGCGTAGGTGGCGGCGAATATGTCGGGCTTGCATGGATAATGCTCGCCTTTCACGCCGCGAATGATCCAGTCTCCTGGTAGGGCTTCCATCGTCCCTTCCAAGGTTAGGATCTTGAACACACCCCTGTCAGAACAGACGTGAGCCTCATAATCCTCGAACGACTTGAACCACTCTCCCCAGCGCGGATGCTTCCCGGTAAAGTCCAGAACCTCACGCAGATTGGCGCCGGTATATTGGATGGCCTCGACGGTCACGGGCTTTTTCGTGTAGCGATCACTCGGCATCGCTGCCTCCATCGGCTTCGGGGGTGGTGGGGAGGTAGCGGCCGAGCAATTCGTTTGCCTTGTCCAGCGTCTCGTCCACAGTCGCACGGATGCCGAATGCCGGCATTGACCAGATCCCGCTAAATGGTTGACCACCAGAGCGGTTCTTTTCAGCCAATAGGATCGCTGCCGTTTGGCGCAGGGCGGACACCAAGTCAGCCTCTGCCTTGCGGCGGGCGAAATGTTGCTCGATCTCGACTGCCATCCTGTCCAGTCGATCCCAGACCCGGACATTCAGGTTGTGGATTTCTGGATCGTGTCCGTTCACGATGCTTTCCAGATCCGCACTGCACCAATTTATGATGCGGTTCCGCTCGGTATCAGCGTGCCGCTCAAGCTCTGCCGTGTCGATGGGGGTCATGCCTCACCGCCTTCCGCTTCGGCGGCGGCATCCTTGATCGCCTCTGCCAGCCTGCGGGCCTGTTCCGGGGTCATGGCGATGGTCACGCCTTCCTCGGCCATCGTATCCACGGCGCGGATCAGCACCCGGCCCTCTATGGACGTGACCCGCGCCAGGTCGCCTTGCAGGCCGGGGTATTTCGGGGTGCCGTCAAAAATGGTGGTCATGGGGTCAAGCCTCCATTGCCGGGCCGGTCAGAACCAGTCGCCCAGGATTTCGTCGTCGTTTTTCGCAATCATCCGATCCACGCGGGCCAGCAATTCATCGCTGGTGCCGTGTGCGGCGTAGAAAGCGCGCGGAGAGTAGTGATAGGCGGTCGGCCCGAACTCGCGGCGATGGTGCTTCGGGCAGAGTGGCAGAACGCGCATGTTGCTGCGCGGACGGCCTTCGTGGTGGACCTCGACCGGCCAGCAGCCGCAGACCAAGCAGGGCAGGTGAGCAACCGCGCGCATGTGGCGCTTTTCCTCGGCGGTCTTGGGGTCGCGGCGGGTCTTGCCGTTGCCGACCTTCTGACCCATCGGACCCTTGAGGCGAGCGAGGAACGTCATGACCGCACCTCACCGATATGCCAGCCGTGACATTGCTCGCAGCGATACACCTGCCGGATCGAACGGCGCGGCATCTTCTGCCAGACCGCCCATGCCAGTTGCGGCGTATCGAACCGCTCTTTGCCATGGCATTGCGCACAGGCCGGGTTGGCTTCTTCGACAAGGCGGGATGCGGAGATCATGCGAAACCGCTCCTTTCCGTCTCGGCCCACTGCACAGCGTGGCGCGAGCCGTATTCGTAGATGACCTCAATCAGATCGCGCATTTGCGGCACGTTCAGGTGCGAGGATCGATAGCCGACCGGGAACGGGCCGCTTCCGTCCAGCCCCTCGGCAAACTGGCACTGATGCC
This sequence comes from Paracoccus sp. SSJ, assembly GCF_030234105.1. Lineage (NCBI taxonomy): Bacteria > Pseudomonadati > Pseudomonadota > Alphaproteobacteria > Rhodobacterales > Paracoccaceae > Paracoccus > Paracoccus sp. SSJ. Next base: position 27,969 of record NZ_JASSPE010000017.1, read on the forward strand.
CGGACGAGTGCATGAACGCGGCTTTCCATGTGTCAGGCACCCAAAGCCGCCCCTCTGGCTTGGCCTGCGCCACATCGCGCAGCATGGCCCACATCTTCTTGTTCTGCGGCGGCGTCCGGGTCGGAGCAAGGATCGAGACAGTCGAAAACTGCGGTGCCTGCCGGATCGCTTCGGCGGCATAGGCGCGCTGACTGTCACCAAGCAGGTAGATCACCGGCATCACGCCACCCCCACGATGCGGAAGCGGGCATTCCAGACGCGCTGCACGTCCTCGCGGTCATGGCCGGATAGGTCGCAAACCTCGGTGATAATCCACTGATCGTCTGCGGCCTTACTCGGATACAGCGTCATGATGGCATGGATATCGTCTACGATAGCCTGATCACGGATGGTGGTGGCGCGGTCGGTCATGGTTGCCCCCATCAAAATGGAATCTCGTCATCGAAATCAGGACGGCTCGGGGGCAGGTTGTCGCCGCCGTAGCTTTCCTCCTGACCTCGCGCAGCACCGCCGCCTTCCGGCCAGTCGATCACGTCAAGGCGCGCGCCAAAGCCAGACAGAACAACCTCGGTCGAATAGCGGTCGTTGCCGCTCTGGTCCTGCCATTTGCGGGTGCGCTGGGGACCTTCCGCATAGACGCGCTTGCCCTTCGCCAGATACTTCTCTGCGATCTGGGCGAGCGCACCCCAAGCGACAACCGTATGCCATTCGGTGCGCTCTTTCTTCTCGCCAGTGTTCTTGTCCTTCCACTGTTCGCCCGTGGCGATGCGGAAGGTTGCGACCTTCTCCCCGCTCTGGGTCTGGCGGATTTCAGGATCGGCACCGAGACGGCCGAGAAGGGAAACGCGGTTCAGGTCAGCCATCAGGCGGCGTCCTTCTGTTGGGATATATATTGATCGGTGGCCTTGTCGTGGGTCAGGCCGAGGGCCTTGGCGCGCTCGTGGAGCATGACAACCACGTCCCGTCCGGCGGCGCGGGCGCGGGCCAGAACGCCATTGACATGTTCAGCGCCTGTGAATTTGGGCAGATGCTCCCTGAACCACTCCACCTCGGATTTCCGCGCGATCTGCGCTTCCGACAGGGCGTTCAGGCCCTCCTTGATGCGAGCGATGATGTTCGCGAGGCAGTCGGCATATTCCGGGCTGGACGCATCCGGCACAGGCATTTCACCGATACCCGCAGGGTCTTTTCCGAACGCGGTATCCGTGGGCGAAAACAGCAGGTGGCGGGAACGGTTCAGGACCGAGATGCGTGCGATCACGTCGCTGTCGGTCAGCACCAGATCCTTGGAGCCGCCAGAGATTTTCAGCCGCTCCTTGATCGCGTCGCCATCCTTTTGCTCGTCCATGTGGGCGATCAGGATCACGTCCTTGCCGAAGCCGCGCAGCAGTTTGAGGAAGGCCGAGAAGCGCACCCCGAGTTGCCCCCAACCCTGCTGGCTAAGGGCGCCGCCATGGGACAGGCGGGAGTTGGTGCGGATAATGTCCTGCGCCAGAGCGTCCAGCGCCTTGCCGACCGTATCGATGATGATCGTGTCATAGGACGCCACATCGGCGGCGGTGATGCTTGCCACGTCCTGCCAGCTTTCGACCTGCACCACGTCCTTGCGGTCCACGGCGCGATAGGCGCCCTTGTCGAAGTCCAGCAGCAGGGGCTTTGAGGCGGTGAATGCGAGGCTGGTTTTGCCCAAGCCGGGCTGGCTGTATATCGTAAAGCAGAGGCTCTTGACCTCGATCACGTCATTGGCGGTCGTGACCCTGATAGCCATTATGCGGCCCTCCGGTTGTCGTTGAAATAGTCCGGCCCGAAATCGGCCGGCGGTTCGGTCCAGTCGCACGCGGCGATGCCGGCGGCGATCTGCGCCTGCTTCCAGGCGGCGCACAGGCGGTATTCGTGATCCGGGCTGCCGGGCAGGTATTGCGCGGCCTCGGCCAGCGTCTCACGGGCGAGGATGGCGGCGCGGTTCATCAATACGCCTCTTTGTCCTGCCAGACTCGAACGCCAGCGATTTGGGCGCCCTTGTGATTGCGGCGAACATAGTCCTCAACAAAGACGGTCATCGCGTCCTTGTCGTTCTTCGCAATCCAGTGCAGCGCATCACGAATGTCGGTGATCTCGTAGCGCGTAACAGTGCGCAATCCCCTCACCGTGTCTTTGCTGGCCGCAGCGGCGCGGCGCTGTGCTTCTTCGGCTTCACGCTGGGCCTCGGCGGCGGCGCGCTGAGCTTCTATGTCCGCTGAGTTCGCGGCGCGGGCGGCTTCTTCGGCCTCACGCATCTTGCGTGCCGCCTCGGCCTTTGCCGCGCGCTCAGCCGCTTCCTTCTCGGCGGCCAGTTTCTTCTTGAAGCCATCAACCAGAGAGACAAGGCCGCTTTCGATACGTTTGGCGTCGTCAATGCTCGGCTTCCAGCGCGCGCTCTCGGCCTTATAGGCGTCGTAGAGCGGGGCGGTTGCCGACTTGTGACCTGCCTCAAGGCCCAGACGGAACTCCCGCATCGCCTTGCGCAGAGCATCGACGGCCTTCATCTGGCCTTCGTTCTCGACCGGCGTTCCGTCCAGCCAGTTCTCGGCCTCCATGCGCTCGCCTTCGAACTGCGCGCAGATGGCGTCGATGGGGTCGGGAGGGCAGTTGCCGCCGATAGTGGCGCGAGGATTCATATCATTCATCTGCTGATCTCCTATTCCGCTGCCAGATCGTGGCGCAGGTCGCGCATCTGATCGGCGTATTCGTCGGCATCGTCTTGCTCTGCGGTCTGGCGCCATTCGATCAGCGCAAGATCCTCTTGCCGGGCGACTTCATCTTCGCCCAGCAGCGCAACCGCAGTTTCGCGGGTCTGCTTGCGTCCGTCGAAGGTCCAGCTATCCAGAGAGATGTTGTTGACCCACTGGACGGACCGCATGCCGTAACGGTCGCGGTGGCGGGACCAGAAGGCGTCGATTTCAAACAGCGCCTCGGCTTCAATGTAGCCCTCGGCGGCGTCCATGATCAGGGTGCCGGCGTGATAGTCCATCTCACCGCCCTCCCACGCCCTGCAACTCGCGAATCTCGCTCGCCAGTTGAGAGTTGCCGATGGCCGGAACCTCGGCCAGCACGCGCTGGCACAGATCAACAGCGCGCAGGTAATCGGCCATGATGCTGGTGACGCCGCAGGCGAATTCGCGCGGCATGATTTCTATGGTGTCCATCAGCGCGTCTCCATCAGAGCGGCACATTCGTGGCTCGTGAGGGCGAAGCAGTCGGCGGGACGCTCGGAGGCAATGTCGATGATCTTGCTGATCGCGAGATACCAGACGACCAGCGTCAGGCAGATCATGAAGCCGAACGTCACGGCGAAGGGCCAGTTGATGCGGTCCATCACAGAGCCTCCGAAATGCAGGTGTTGAAGAAGTCCGCCGCAGTGGCAAAGGAGTCGCCGCCGATCAGGCCCTGCGAATAGCCGGCCATGTAGGCAGCCAGCAGCATCTTGCGCTCGTCGGATTGCGGCTTGGTCGGGACGTAGTCGACCGCCCATTCGGCGCCGGTTTCGAAGCTGGACAGCGAGCGCCCATCTTCGACGCCGCGATAGACGACTGCGGCAACGTCGCGGCAAACAGTCTCAAGAGCGGTGTTCGCCGATGCAGGAGCCGCCGACAGGGCGAGGATGATCAGGGCGCGTTTCATTGCACCACCTCACACACCGGACGCTCAGGAAGCGGCGCAAAAAGCGTGACGCTGCCCATGCTGATGAAGTGATGGCGGATCGCGTCGACCACGTCCGGGTTGTCGAGGCACAAGCCTGCGATCAGGCCGGCGGGAACGGGGGATAGCGGGGCTTGCATGGCAGGATGCTTCTCCATCTCGGGGTGGGGCCGGGCTCGTGTGTCGCCGGCTGTGAGATGAAGAATGGGGTAAGTTTACCCCTCTGTCAACAAGAAAAGAGTAAAAATACTCCCACCCCCGATTCGCCCATGCTATACCTACCGTGCCGGGAGACGGCGATTTGAGGGCGAAATCACATGCTAGGCGAATCACCGGGAGACATGCTGATCTTCTGCCATGAGAGCCATCATCACCGCGGTTGCGAGCCTTGTTCTTGCCCCGTTCCTCGCCACCTTGGCGGTGGAAGTCGTAAAGCCATGGTTGCCGCCGGGCATGGCGGTCTTGAAGTGGATGACCGCCATGTATGAGGCGGCGGCGTTCCCTTGGGTCGTGGCTGGGGCGACAGGGCTTCTGGTGGGTTTGTGGCTCGACAAGATATCCGCCGTTTTCGATGGCCGACACCCGATCACCAAGGCCGGCAAAGCGAAGGCTATGGCCGTTGAAGCATCGTTGCTTGGGATCGAGATTGAAAACAGCCTGTCCCCCATGTGGGGGACCCCGGCGCCTGACCCGACAGATTACGTGCGAGCCATTGCCATGTTCGGAAAGATTTCCGCTCTTGGCATCCCAACCCCATCACGAGGCCATGAAGGGCAGAAGCCGGCGGAGGTGATGAGGACATACGCCGCTTTCCTGCGTCAAGTCTCTGTGCCTATGGAGGCGGGAAACTTGGATCTGGCTCGGGCAGTCGCCCGGTCTTTCGTTCGGTAGCCGGCGCCGGGCTGCGGCGCAGCAAAAAGCCCGCCGATTCGGGCGGGCATATGAGTCCGTGCTATCAACCCCGACCTGTGTTACAATGTATCATCCCGGCGGAATTCTCGCCGTGGTGTGATGGAGGACCTGTCATGGTCCGAGAAAGCAAAGCCCCGCAAACCGAGGCCCAGATGCTGCAAACTGCGGTGGATGCCATGGACAACGAGGGCGGTCCCGGTAATGCCACTGAAGTCAGGCGCGACAAGGAAAAGGCGGCGCAAGCGGCTCACGACGCAAAGGTCGATGCCTGGAACAAGGGATACGAAGCCTTGGCCGACTAGCGGAGCGTTCATGGGCAAGTCGGCGGCGGGGGAAACCTCGCCGTTTTCGTTTTCGGCATGAAGAAGCCCCGCCGGAGCGGGGCTGGGGTTAGGCGGCGTGGCTCCGCGATGCCTCGAATGTGAGCCTGCTTCGGATCATGTCAGCGACGGCGGGTAGCGTCCCTCGAAACCTGACCCGCGATTTGACCGCATCCAGCGTCATGGCGTCGAGCAGAGGCACCAAAGCGGAATTGACGAATGAGCTTGTCGCGTAGAGAATCCCCGAGAAGTCCACAGTTGCGCCCTCGCCGCGGTCCAGAACCCTGCGGATTTCGGCATAAAGCACGTCGCCCTGTTCGTTCGTGTCGCAGCTAGATATAAGTTTTTTCACGATAATTACCATACATCGACCTCCACATCCTGCGGATCATGAACCAAGGTGCCTGTTGGCATCACAATGTCGAACAGCGTCCCAGCGTAACCTACGTCTGTTAACAGTGCACTAAAGGGGCTCAAGCGTCCACTTTCATCTGCGTGAACCACCCTACCGCCAGAGTAAGTCGTGATCGTTCCCCCAAGTTCCCTACACACCTTTGACACGAGATAGTCCAGGCCAGCGCCTCGGTTCCGGGGCTGGCTTTGCGTCGAGAAGCCGAGTTGAAAGGCGGTCAATATAGCCATTTCAGGAGCAATGTCCGGTCGTGTCGCTGCTACCGTTGCGGGAATTCCTGCGCCCATATCACTGATCGCTATACGCAATCGCTGGATGTTGGGGAACCACTGTCCGAATATGCTACCGACATCGGTTCCGGCGTGGTCCCTGATATTGTTGAATATTTCCGAGACGCACACCCCAAGCATCCCAAGCGAGCGTTCAGGGTGGTTGGAACATACAGAGACCCACGGGACGAACATGGTGTTGATCCAAGTCGGAACGTCGCTTTGGTGGACCTCCCTCAGCCTTAAAGTCGTCGGGCGCAGACGCGATCCTGCGTGCAGTCTCCTGCCTAGGTGATCCTCAAAGAATCCGATATCATCCATGAAACGAAGAGCCGAGCTTAAGCCGGCAAGTTGACTATAGAATACTCGAACGCCTCGGCTGCTTAGGTATCGCGTCAAATTATGCAGCAAAACAATGCCAGTTGGATCTGCAAAGCTAACTTGACTGAAATCAAAGCAAATTTCCGGCCCGGGGGACTGAATATTGACCCCAGATAGGTGGAGGGCGTCAATCACGGGCCGAACCTTCAGGCCGAACGGCAATGAAACGGTGATCACCTTGCTATCCCCTCACCCTCTCCGCCGCCTCCCTGAACACCTCGGCCACGGCGGGATGCGCCCGCTCGGCCTGGTCCAGCATCGACCGCGCCGCCTCGGCCCGCCCTTCCGGCGTCGTCAGCAGCACCGTTCCCATGTTCACCAGCGTCTCCAGCAGCGCGGCGCGCAGGGCTTGCTCGGCATCCTCCTGGTCGCGGTCGGTGGGCATGTCTATCCCCTTGTTGACAAAGGTTAATCGCCTTCCCCGCGTAACCCGTCTTTTCGGACAATTGACCCGCTGGCGGATTCTTGCCTAACATCAAGTTTACGGTTTGTTCTAATGAGTAGAGGGAGGTAGCGATGGACGACTGGCTAGAGGGGGTGTTTTCGCATCTGAGCCCGGAGGATAGGGCAGAGGTCATTCGTTTTGCTGAAAGCCTTCGTCAGTCTGGCGCAGAGCTTCTGCAAACGCCTGAACGCGAGCACGACTTTCCGGCCGAAGATCCTGCATGACGCTTTTGATCTTAGCCACATCATCCGTCACGGACATGTCTTTGCCCGATCTGGGCGCTACTCTGCCGGCATAGAAGTCGGTCAGCGATGCCTCGAAGTAGTCCGCTATCTTCGTTGCAGCCTCAGCGTTTGGGCGCTCGGACTTCCCCTGATTCATATTCTTCAAGATGTGGTAGGAGACGCCAGTAGCCGTCGCGACCGAACGCAACGACTTGATGCCATTCACGGCCATGGCGTGCTTAAGCGCATCTCTAAAGGTCATATCCATGGGGCAAATATACCCCTCTCGGATGGCTTGTCCCATGGCGTAAATATGCGCTTGCCTTATGGGGTAATTATACCCCATAATGTGCGGCATGGAACAACTCATCTCAGACATTGAAGCCTACTGCGCGCGCGAGGGGGTTAGCCCCCAGAAGCTTCTCCGGGATGCCATCAATGCTCAATGGGGCCAGTGGCAGAAGTGGAAGGATGGCGAGGCCAGCCCGACGATGAAGGTCGCTGACCGCATCCGAGAATACATGAAGCAAAACAGTTCGGTGCATGCAATTGCACGTGGGGATTCCACCCCATCCCGTCAACCCCGCCAGCCGAAGCGAAAGGCTGGTGCGGCATGATGCGCGCACCCCAAAGCTACAAGCTCACGGTTTCCGGCCTGATCGCGGGCTTAGGCGTCGAGGATATCGCCAAGCAGCATGGCTTGGACGTCAGCATGGTCCGCCGTCACGTCGAGGCCATGCGCCGCAACGGCGTCCTCGCAACCATCATCCGGCAGGCGAGGGCAGCATGACATGGCCCACACGCCTATCGCGTATCGCTGCGATTATCCCGGCTGCAATACGTGGAAAACCCGTTGCTGGGACGCCCCCTACGGGCATGAAAAACCCCCGCGCCCCCTCATGTCCTGCCCAGAGCACGAGGAATGGGCCAGGGCTCGTTGGGAAAGCAAGTTCCACGCCGGACCTGACCGCAAGAGCCGTCCGGGTCTGCAATCGCGATCCGGCGCTGATCGAACGCTATCTGCGCGTGCATCAGATCCTCGCCAACAAACCCTCATCTGAACCGGAGAACGGGAAATGACCGTCAGCGTCACGGAAAACGAACTGCGCCAGATCGTTGAGCGCATCGAGCATCTGGAAGCCGAGAGGCGCGATATCGCGGACCAGATCAAGGAAGTCTACGCCGAGGCAAAGGGCAGGGGCTACGACGCCACCGCATTGCGTCAGATCGTCGCCTTGCGCCGCAAGGACAAGGACGAACTGGCCGAGCAAGAGGCGGTGCTGGAGATCTACAAGTCCGCGCTCGGAATGGGTTGACCATGGGCGCGGCGTCTAGAACCAAGGGAGCCGCATTTGAGCGAGAGATAGCCGGCGTCCTCTTTGACGAACTCGGCATCCGGTTCGAGCGCGACCTTGAGCAATACCGGCAGGGCCAGCGTGGGGACCTGATCCCCGACGATCCGGCATTTCCGTTCGTAATCGAGTGCAAGCGCCGCAAGGCCGGTATCGGTTGCGATCAGGCGTGGCAAAAGCAGGCCGCACAGGCCGCGCTGGCAGCCGGGAAAATCCCCGCAGTCGTGTTCCGCTTCGACCGTCAGCAAGCGCGCGTCAGCGTCCCGATGCGGGCCTTTTGCGAGGCTTGGCCGGTGGACGTCTGGGCCGAATGCACCATCGCCGGCTTCTGCTTCATCGCCCGTGAGGTGATGGCCGAGCGCGCCGGAGCCTGGGCGCCGAATGATTACCGCGACCAGCGCGACCGCATCGTCGGCAAGGAGGCCGAGGCATGAGCATAAAAGTCATGGAGCCGCATGAACTGACGCCGTGCGTTCATTGCGGCGAAGCCCTGTGCTTCGAAAAGGGCTATGGCCCAGAGTTCGGGTTGTGCAGTCAGTGCGCAGAGACGGTAGCCAACCTGTATTGGCTGGCCCATGCCGGTGAGCCGCTAACGTGGCCCGGCGGTGACCGTCCCGCCGGGCCCGTGAAGGTTCCTGCCAAGGTGAAGTGGTTCATACTTCGCCGTGACGGCTTCAAATGCCAAGCCTGCGGGGCAGAAGATAGGCCCCTGCATGTCGATCATGTTGTGGCCCGCGCTAATGGCGGCACCAACCATGAAAGCAACCTTCAAGCGCTTTGCGATAAGTGCAATCTAAGGAAGGGTGCGAAGTGAGCAACAAGGTCTCCGTACTCGTTTACAGCCGCAAGATTGGGTCCCCGGTCCGCAAGGCTGTTCTTGTCTATTTTGCGGAGCGCGCAAGTGACAACGGCGAGGGAGTTTGGGCGGCAAAATCCACCATTGCGGACGCGATTGAATGTGGCCGCTCGACGGTCATCCGCACCATCAATGATTTCGTGTCGGAAGGCATTCTCTCTGTGGTCGGAACCCGGAAGCACAAAAACGGCGAGACAGTCGAATACGCGATGAACCTGCGGGCTATCGCCGCGCTTCCGTCCGTCAAATCTGATGCGAACACGACTGAAGAACAACCCGTCCCGGAGCGGGACCCGTCCCGGAGCGGGACCCCACCCGTCCCGGAGCGGGACCCCTACCCGTCCCGGAGCGGGACACAAACCACCAATAGAACCACCATTGAACCGTCAGAGTATATTCCTGCGCGCGATCCGGCATCCATCCTCTGCGATGTCGCATCGCCTCGGGCTGTCAAAAGCTTCCTCGGGTATCGGCGAAAGATCCGAAAGCCGGTTTCCGAGATTGCGGCAGAGCGCCTCGCAAAAATCCTGAACCAAATCGCCAGCCAAGGCGGAAGCCCAGACGACGCTCTAGGCCTAGCCGAAGAGAAGGGTTGGCAGTCCATCAAAGCCGAGTGGTATTTCAAGGAAATCTGCAATGAGCAATCTTCCATCTTCTCCACAGCAAATCGCCCAATGGCTCGCGGCTCGCAGCACGGCGGAGGTAAACCGCTCGGTGGCCTCGTCGGTGCTTTCGTGCGGAGTGAAGCTGCAAGAGGACATTGACTGGCGCGGCAGCTACGAACGGGCGGACGGAAGCATTGTCCCGGCTCAGGTGGTTCGTCGCGGCTGGAAAGCGTCAGCCCTGTCCGCCGAGCAGATCGAGGAAGCGCAGCGCAAGGTTGCGGCTTCGATGACGCCCCCGGAGGGCCGCCAGATTGGCCTGTGGATCGCGGAGCTTTCGGTTATCACCGCCCGACGCGAGGATGCGCCGGAGATCGAAGAGCTTCGTATGCAGGCCTACAGCCAGCGCCTCGCCGGGTATCCGGCTGACGTGGTGCGGGAGGCGCTGCTGGTTCGGGGCTGGAAGTTCTTTCCGGCATGGGCCGAGTTGCAGGAGGTCTGCGACCGCCTCGTTGCGGGGCGCCGTCAAATCAAGGACGCACTGGACCGTGCCGCCGCCGCGCAAGCTGAACGTGAACTGCGCGCCCGGGCGTTGCCCACCGAGGGAACGGTTACGCTCACCCACGAAGAATCCGAGGCGAGACGCAAGCGCCGCGCCACGGTTCTGGGCGACATGATTGCTGAGATGAAGGCAAAGGCCGAAGCCGAACGTGTAAAGCTGGACGAGGACGCAATCCGCGCTGCCGAAAACTTCGCCGCCTATCGTCCGAGGGCTGCGGAATGACCCCGGCGCAGATCGAAGAAGCCCGTGCCATCGCCGCCCAGCCGGGCCGTGCTGCAGTCCTTCGCGCCATCCGCGACGTGTCTGCGCAATCCGGCGTCCCGGTCGGTGCCATCATGGGCCATGACCGCCGCCCCCGCATCGTCGCAGCCCGCCATCTGGCGATGCGCGTCGCCCACGATGCCGGCGTGTCGTTTGCCGAGATTGGCCGCGTCATGGGCCGTGACCACACCAGCGTTATCCATGCCGTTCGGAAGGGCCAGCCATGACCCCAGACTATCACCACATGTTCACGCTCTGGCGCAACGTCCTGCGCACCGTGCTGTGCGACTACCGCAAGGAATGGCTTCGCGCCGGAACCCGCCGTGATGCCGTCCTGGCCGACATGCGCCGATATTTCGCCAGCGCCGACGGACGCGAGGTCTGCGCCCTGGCGTTGCTGACCGTCACCGCCGACGACATGGCACGTATGGTTGCGCAGGTCACGGCTCCAGCGGACACGTCGGCGCTGGACAACAAATGGGCGCGCAGCCGTCACGTCTCCGCCCCCATCCGCATAGAGGTGCAGGGATGCTGACCGCCCCGTCCCACCTGCGCGGCAGGATGACGCGCTACACCCCGCAGGAGATCCGCGACGAGCGCATCGCATGGGCGCTGGCCCGCTCGGCTGAAGGCTGGACCACGCCCAAGATCGCCGCCGCCCTCGGCATCAACAGCGAGGTCATCCGCGAGAAGATGCGCGCCCACGGCTGGCGCTGGTGGGATCAGCCCCGCCGCATCGAGCGCAGATACCGCAAGCGTCCGGGAGGTGAGCAATGACCGTCCATCTTGATCGCCACCGCTCCACGGTCGGCCAGCGGCGGAAGGAGATCGAGGCAACCGCTCGCGATGCTCTGCGTATGAGCGCCCGGTGCCGCACGGATGCCGAGCGTCTGGCGCTGTTCACCGCGCTCATGGGCAAGGTGGCGGATTATTTCCCCGAGGATGCCCCGCAGATGGGATGTGCGGGGGTCAGGAGCGGCAATGGCTGATTTTCCGACCCACGACAGCCCGGAGCGCAGGAAGCCTCTCACGGGCCGCCAGAAGGCCGCACAGCGCGAGACGGCCCGCAAGGCGAGGCAGGCGGAGCGCCGACACAACCACGAGCAAGAGCGGATGATGGCGAGGCAGATCAATGAGGGGAGACGGCAGGATGGCGAGTAAAGCATCCAAGCGCCGGGCCGGTCGCAAGCGCAACGTGCCCGTGACCATGCCGGCATCGAATTGGGATCACGGCGCAGAGGGTCAGGCAAACCGCATCGGTCTGGTGGTTGAGCAGCGCGGAGAGATCGACCCAAAGACAGGCAAGATGCAGAACCCCAACGGCGTGACTGGCGTTCGGCGGGTGGATCTGCTGGAGTTTTGGCATCGGCGCGGGACTATCTCGACCGAGGGTTTCAACGCGGCAGAGGCGTTGCGCAATGCGTTCGAGGCGACGATGCGCGGCAAGGCGGCGCTGCCAGACAATGACCGCGTGCAGTCCAGCCCTAAGCCTGACCATGCCGTGGGCATCCAGATCGACCGCATCAGCAGGTTTCAGGCGCTCATGCGGCATGTTCATCCGGGAGACCGGGAGATCGTAACGGCATGCGTTCTGGACGGTCGGCACCCATCATCCGTCTATGGCGCGCTCAGGGTGCGGGAGGGGTTTGAACACCTGCGTAACGCTCTGGACGGTCTGGCCGATTCGTTTGCCTCACGACGCAGGATTGGGCTTGTCAAGCGCGAGAATCCCGGATAAATTCATTCTCGCGGGCGACTGATGGCTAAGCCACTGGTCGCCCTTTTCGATTCCGCTCTTTGGTGGCGTTCTGACATCAGGCTGGGCTTGCTTTGCTCTCCTCTGGACTTGCTTGCTCCCCGGCACTTCTCGGAACGCCTCCTGAGCGCGGTTCCGGCCGGATTAAATCGGGCGCAGGGTTATGCGTCAGCCGCGTTCACATTAACAAGACCTGCCACGCCTCGGGCGGTAGCCTCGGTTTCGCACTGCGCACCCCGGCGGGTTACTATGTCTCCGGCTCTGCGCGGGTTGATCGCCGCAAGCATCCGGTCTCAAGTCCGCGTCAACCGGCGTGGCCGGTGGGATGGCCTCCACCGTCAGATATCCTGCCGATCTAGCTCATCAGGAAGAGCAGGCCCCTTGTAAGGGCAAGGCGCGGGGTTCGAGCCCTCGGATCGGCACCAGTTTGCGGGCATGTGCGTGGCGCACCGCAGGCCTTCCAAGCCTTGCTGCATGGGTTCGATCCCCGTTGTCCGCTCCATCCCCCTGCCATCCACCTGCGCACCACGGTTCGCAGACAGCCCCGCCCGGCGTTGACTCGAATCCTGTTTCAGCCAATATGGCAGGAAAGCATTAAAGGGCAGACAGGATGACTGGCACTGAGTTCAAGGTCTCTGTGATCTTCGAGCAGCGCGAGGACGGCGGCTTGCGCGTTTACAGCGATGACGTTCCGGGCTTGATCCTGTCCAGCGCGAATATTGACGGCCTGCTTGATGACGTCCCGGCGGTTTTGTCCGCTTGCCTGTCGCATACGCTGGGTAAGCAGATCACCGTAGCGCCGTTGCTTGAACTGAAAGACATTCTTTCGGCAGAGGCCGACGCCGAGAAGGACCGCGCATCGCCGGGGACGAAAGAGTTTTTGGCCCACATCCACTAGATGATTCCCAAGACCCTTCGCCGCGACCAATGGGAAAAGAAGCTGCGGGCCTTGGGCTTGAAGCCTCACGAAGGGCTGGGGCAGATCAACACCGCCGAGTTCTGGTCTGACGGCACAGGTTATCCTATCTCGATACCGGTGGACGAGAATGGAGAGGTGGACTTCTGGGCCTTCCAGCGCCTCTGCAAGGTCTTGGGCGACAAGATCTGGGAGAACTGGACCGGCGACGACTGCTAATCCGCTACGCTCGTAGGCGAGCACGTTCACCGCCCCGCCCGAGAGATCGGCGCGGGGTTTCCCATTTACGAGGCCCCCATGCTCATCCTTCTCGCCCTCATCCTCGCCGCTTCCCTCATCGCCATGCAGGCGGCGGGACTGTGGGTGGACCGGAGGTAGCGAGCAACACCGCAGGCTAACGCATCCGCTCAGACCGGAGTGCCCACAATGGCGCAACCATTCCCATGGACGCCGGAGATTGAGGACGAAATCTTCAAGCGCATCGCAAATGGCGAGGCGATCCGGCAAATATGCTCAACCGACCGCGACGAGTGGCTTCCTTCGTGGGAGACGTTCCGCAAGCGATTGGCGAACGACCCCGATTTTGCTGCACAATACGCGCACGCGAGAGAGGCGCAGGCCGACAATGAGTTTGACGAAATCCGGTCGATTGCTGACACAGCTACCCCGGAGGATGTGGCGGTTGCGCGACTCAGGATCGATGCCCGCAAGTGGCGCGCTGGCAAGCTGCGGCCCAAGGTATACGGCGACAAGCTTGACCTGACGCACGCAAATCCTGACGGCTCGGCCATTACGTTTCAGACGGTATTCGAACCGAAGCCGGAATGATCCATCAATTTCGCGTCCGGTGGTATCAGCAACCGTTCTACCGGGCTCTGACTGAGGGGGAAATCAAGCGCGCCATCGCGATATGGCACAGGCGGGCGGGCAAGGATGAGGTTGTCCTGAACGCCACGCGCGAGAACCTGTTCAAGCGACCCGGAACCTACTGGCATTGCTTCCCCGAGTATAAGCAGGCCCGCAAGGCGATCTGGAACGGGATCAATGCCCACACAGGCAAGCGCAGGATATTCGAGTCGTTCCCGCAGCAGATAATTCGACGCATGAACGACGACGACATGTTCATCGAGTTCGTGAACGGGTCGACGTGGCAACTACTCGGATCTGACCGATACGACAGCCATGTCGGCGCGGGCGCGGTGGGTATCGCCTACTCGGAATGGGCGCTCTGCAACCCCGCCGCTTGGGCCTATCACTCGCCGATGGTTCGGGAAACCAACGGTTATGCTGCGTTCATTACAACGCCGCGCGGACGAAACCACGCCAAGAAGATGGTGGACGATTTCCGGCATGACCCGAAATGGTTTACCGAGATTCTGAGCATTGAGGATACAGGCGCGCTATCGCCCGATCAGTTGGACGAGGCGCTTGGGGAGTATATCAGCACCCACGGCGAGGATCTTGGCCGGGCGCTGTTCGAACAGGAATACCTGTGCAGCTTTGATATCGCCATCATGGGGGCATATTTCGCGCATGAGATGCGCGCGGTTCGTCGCGAAGGCCGTATAGACCCCACGCTTGAGCCTGCCGAAGCCCCCGTTCATCGCGCATGGGATCTGGGTGTCCGGGACGATACAAGCATCTGGTGGTTCCAGGTCGTTGGCGGTCAGGTGTTCATCCTGGACTGCTACAGCCAGTCAGGTGCGGGCGTCGACCACTACGCCGAGGTGATCGAGCAACGCGCGCAGGAGCATGGCTGGCTGAACGGGATAGATTTTGTCCCGCACGACGCCAAGGTCAGGGAATGGGGCACGGGCCGCACTAGGGTCGAGACGATGCAATCGCTGGGGCTAAACCCGCAGGTGGTGCCGATGGCGACCTTCATGGACGGCATCAACGCCGCCCGCAAGACACTGCCCAGATGCGTGTTTCATCCGCGCTGCGAGGATCTGGGCATTGCTGCGCTGGAACAATACCGGCGCGAATGGGATGACGAGAAAAAGACGTTCAAGGCGACGGACGTGCATGATTGGGCCAGTCATCCGGCTGCGGCGTTCCGGTATCTGTCCCTGTCGTGGCAGACGATCCGGCCTGAACCGGTGAAGCCCCGAGAAGTCCAAGGCTGGCAGGTGCCGCCGATCCGACAGACGCCGACCGGCAGAATAAAGGTCTAGCATGGATGACATGATTGACGACGTGCCCGCAGATCGTGGGCTTGCGCAGCCATGGCTGGACCGCATCGCCAAGGCCGAGGCGGCGCTAAAGGAATGGCAGAGCGCGGCAGACAATATCGACAAGCAGTATGGCGAGTTGTCCCGGCTGCGCAGCATGGCGCGTGACCGTGAATTTGCACTGTTCTGGTCGAATATCCAGGTCATGGGGCCGAGCATCTACGCCCGCCCGCCCGTGCCCGTGGTCACGCCGAAATTCAAGGATCGTCGTCCGTTGTATCGCACGGCGTCTGAGTTCCTGGAACGGGCCTGCGTCGTGGCGTTCGATCTGGCCGATATTGATGATGCGATGATCAGCTTGCGCGACGATCTGGCGATTGTCGGTCGTGGTGCGGGGTGGTTGCGGTTCGAGAGCGACGATGATGCGGATCGGATCTGCATCGAGCATCTGGACCGCAAGGATTTTCTGCACGATCCGGCGCGAAAATGGGCTGACGTGGATTGGGTCGCTCGTCGCGCGTGGCTGACCAAGGAGGAAATGCGCAAGCGGTTCGGCCCCGCTGCTGATGAGGTCGACTATACCGGACCCCTGCGCGATGATCGTGGCCGTTACGCCAAGAAGGATACCGTTGATCGCTGCGGCGTCTGGGAAATCTGGTGCAAGTCAGCGGAAAAGGTCGTCTGGGTAACGGATGGCTCAGAGAAGGTCCTGGACGAACAGGAACCGCATTTGAAGCTGGATTGCTTCTGGCCGTGTCCGAAGCCGGTCTATGCCACGATCCAGCGTCGGACGCTGATCCCGATCCCGGATATGCTGCAATACAAGGACCAGTTGGAGGAAATCAACAGCCTCACCCGGCGCATTCACACGCTGGCCGAGGCCATCAAGATGCGCGGGTTTTACTCTGGCGGCGGCGATGTGGGCGATGCCATCACGCGCGCGATGAAGATGCATGACGACGAACAGGTTTTGATCCCGGTTCCGAATCTGGCGTCCCTGTCGACGGGCGGCAGCGATCCTATCATCTGGATGCCGCTTGATATGCTGGCAAGCACCATTACCGGGCTGATCGAACTGCGCCGGCAGGTGATTGACGACGTTTACCAGATCATCGGCCTGTCCGACATCATGCGCGGTGCGACCGAAGCGGATGAGACGCTGGGCGCTCAGCGCCTCAAGCAGCAGAACGGAAGTTACCGGGTTCGCGACAAGCAGAACGAGTTGATCCGCTGGGCGCGCGATGCCGTTCGGATCGCGGCCGAAATCATGGCCGAGGAATTCGACAAGTCCACGCTGGTCGACATGGCGCAGATGGACCTGCCCACCGATTCGGACGTGAAAAAGCAGATCAAGCAGATCGAGGATCAGGCCAAGGCTGTCGTGGCACAGGCCCAGCAGGCCGCGCTATCCGGTCAGGCCGATCCGCAGCAGATCGAACAGCAGGCGCAGCAGCAATTACAGGCTTTCGAGGCCGAAATTGCCAAGGCGCAGGAGCAAGTCACCATCGACCAAGTGACGGAGTTCCTGAAAGACGAAAAGCTTCGCCCCTATGTTCTGGATATCGAGACGGATTCGACCGTCTATCCTGACGAGCAAGCTGAGAAATCCAGCCGCGCGGAGTTTATGCAGGCGTTCAGCGGATCGATGGCAGCCCTGCAGCCGATGTTTGCCATGGGTCCAGAGGCTATCGCGGTGGCGGGCGCGGTGTTTAAGTTTGCATTGGCGCCGTATCGCGTCGGCCGTGAGCTTGAGGGGCTGATTGACGATTTCGTTGATCAGGGGCCGCAGATCGCTGAACGCATGGCTGCACAAGAGGGCGAAGGCGAGGATGAAGGCTTGGCGGCTGCCCAGATGGAGCTTGCCAAGGCCGAAATGGCGAAGGTGCAGAGCCAGACCGAGGCCAATCAGGCGAATGCTCAACTCAAGATGCAGGAACTGCAACTCAAGGCTGCCGAGGCGCAGGCCAAGACCGAACAGGACCAGCAGAAATTCGCCCTCGAACTGGAAAAGACTCGCGGCACCATCGGAGAAACCGCCGCGCGCGTCGAGAAGATCTATGCCGAAATCCAGAAGCTTGGCGTCGACGCCGACAACCAGACCCGCCAGCAGGACCGTGAGGATGTGAAGCTGGTCGCGGACGTTCAGGCGCGCCAGACCGATCAAGCCATGGCCGCGCAGGATCGACAGACGGACGCCGAGTTCCGCGCTCGCGGCGAGGATCGGGCCGACAGGCAACAGGAATTTGCAGAGCGGCAACCGCCGAAACCAACCACAGGAGGCCGAAATGGCTGATGCAAGACGACTGGCCGCGCTTGGCACGGCTTCCCCGCTCGCGCGGGAACTGGCGAAACAGATCGGCTCGGAAGGCGCTGGTTCGTCGGATGAAATCACGGTGCCCGCCATCACTGCGGACAACTTCACCTTCGCGGGCGGCACGCTGACCGAAGCGTTGCAAGCCCTTGCGGACGCTATCCCGGCAGCGTGATGACTGACGGGTGGTTTCGCAACGAGCGCGGCAATCTCATCAAGCGCTGGTCGACGCCGACAGCCCCGCCGAAACGCGGGGCTTTTCCTTGCCCTCGGATCGTAAGCGATACGATGGACCCGACCGAACACGTCGACGGGAAATTTTACGACAGCAAGTCGAAGTTCCGCGAAGTGACCAAGGCTCATGGTTGCATCGAGGTCGGTAACGACCCGGCACGGCTGCGGCCGATCCAGAAGCCGAAACCCGACGCGATGGCGCGCAAGGAGGCCGTGCAGAAGGCAATTGCCAAAGCCGGCCTGTAACACGAACTCCCTCATACGGAAATCCCATGGCAGATGAAGTTCTGAACGACGCCGCCCCGGAAGCGGTGCAATCCGACACGCTTGTTGAACAGCCCGATGCGCCGCGAGCGCAGGAGGTAAAGCCGCAGGCAGAGGAGCCGAAGCCCGAGCCGAAGGCCAAGAACCCCACCGAGGCGCGAGCCGATGCGGTCAAGAAGGCCATCGACAAGGCGACGAAGGAACCTGATCCTGAGCCCAAGGCAGAGGAAAAGCCCGAGCCGAAAGAGCCTGCGGCAGAACGCGCCCCGGACGGCAAGTTCACGGCTCGCAAGGTCGAGGGCGGTGATGACTTGGACGAGCCGGCCAAGCCCAAGGTCACGGCTTACAAGGACGCTCCGCAGCGGTTTGACGATGCGGCAAAGGCCGAATGGGAAACTGTGCCGGAAAGCGTTCGCGGCGCCGTGCATCGCACGATCAAGGAAAACGAACAGGGAATCGAGAAATACCGCGCCGCTGCGGAGTCCTACGAGCCCCTGCGGCAGTTCGATGAGATGGCGAAAGCCAGCGGAAACACCTTGGTCGGCGCCGTCCAGAAGATGGTAGAAATCGAGGCGGCCTTTGCACGCAACCCCGTCGAAGGGTTCATGCGGGTAGGGCAGGCGCTTGGGATCGATGTTCGGGCGGTCGCCGCCCAGATCGCCGGCCAGACGCCCCAGCAGGTCAATGACCACGCCGTTCGGATGCAGATGGCCGACATGCAGCGTCAGAATGCGCAGCTACAGCAGCAGTTGGTCCAGCAGCAACAGGCCGCGCAGCTACAGCAGCAGCAGGCCGCCGCGCTGACCGAATGGCAGCAGTTTCAAGCAGCAAACCCCCAAGCCGCCGAGATGGAAGCGGAGATGGCGGATTTCCTGCGCAAATATCCTGCGAGCGAAGGCGTTTCGCTCCGGGATCGGCTGGAAGATGCATTCGCATTCGCCGCAGCCAAACACCCGAAAGCCGCTCATACCGGCGACGACCCCGCCTTGGCTCAGACCCAAGCGCCCCGAACCGCAAACCCCGCTGGGCAGAAGTCCATCACCGGGGCTGCGCGCGACGAGGCGTCCTCACCCAAACAGAAACGCAGCCGTAGCGAAGCCATCAAGCAAGCGATGCGCGCGCACGGCGCTTTATAGGACATGACAGATGGCAGTCGTAACTGATCGTCAATACCGTCAGATCCTTTCCACGGCCCTCGCGGAGCGATCCTCGGGGATTGAGGACTTGGTGTCTGACTCCAACCCCCTGTTCAACGTGATCCGCCGCAAGGGTCGGATGCGTTCGTTCTCGGGGCCAGAAATCCGCCAAACCCTGCAAATCAACAAGCAGGAAGCGCAATGGGCGCGCGGCTATGATTTCCTGCAGAACCCGCCCATTGAACTCTGGAACGACGCGGTATGGACCCCGAAAGCGGTCTATGTCCCGGTCTCTCTGACCGGGCAGGAAATCCGCGCCAACCAGGGTGCCAATCAGGTGTTCGATATCGTGGACGGCACGCTTGAAGCGGCAGAGAACGCCCTTGTTGACGCCTTTGACGAGGCGCTGCATGGCGACGGCACCGCAGACGGCGGCAAGGCCATCATCGGTCTTGGCGGCGCTGTGCCGATCATCACCAATACCGGCATCTATGGCGGTATCAACCGCGCCAACGTTGCGATGTGGCGGACTTCGACCTTCGACGCCGATACGGATTTCCCGGATAT
The DNA here is from genome assembly GCF_030234105.1 of Paracoccus sp. SSJ. Lineage (NCBI taxonomy): Bacteria > Pseudomonadati > Pseudomonadota > Alphaproteobacteria > Rhodobacterales > Paracoccaceae > Paracoccus > Paracoccus sp. SSJ. Next base: position 47,598 of record NZ_JASSPE010000017.1, read on the forward strand.
CGGCACGCAGGTCGACGCCACCACCATCCGCCCGATGATTTCCCGCATCATGTCGCAGCGTTCGCGGGGCAATCGCGCCGCCGACCTGCTTATCATGTCGGAGGAACATTATTGGGCGTATGACGCTGCAACCACCTCGATCCAGCGCATCGCGCGCGAGGACAGCCTTGCGGCCATGGGATTCTCGTCCATCGAGTATGTCGGCGGCGGCAAGCGCGCGGAAATCGTGCTGGCCTCGGGGCTGAACAGCAACATGCCGTCGAATACCACCTACGGCCTGGAATCCCGGTCGCTGGCGTTGCGGTATCGCGAGGGCTTCAACTTCGCAACGCTGTTCGATGGCGACGGGCAGATGCCCATCAACCAGGACGCGATTGCGCAGTTCATCGGATGGGAGGGCGAACTGACGCTGACCAATCCGCTGTTCACCTGGCGCTTCATCGACAGCGATCCCCTGACCTAACCGGCGCCGGCCTACGGGCCGGGCCCTCTCTCACAGGAGGCCAACATGGCAGAACCTTTCCGCATCACGCCGTCGCTTGGGCCGGATCTGACCCAGACCGAGGCGGACTACTATTGGGATACGATTGCGCCCGATGTTGCCGAGCCCAGCTATCAACTCGGCTCGAAAGTCATCGGCAACGATGGTCATGAGTATGTCCACGTCACCGCCGCCGCAGGCCTTGCTGCGGATGCTCGCGTGAACATCGATGAATCCACCTGGGTCGCCACGGCGAACGGCAGCGGCACGCACCAAGCGGTCGTGGCGGTCGCGTCCGGCGATGCGTTCCAGGCGCGCAAATTCACCCTCTGACAATGATCGGGGCGGCTTCGGTCGCCCCATCCTTGCACCCTCTCAGACAGGACAAGTCATGCAACAGAATGACGCCCTTGTGGTGCCGTTTTTCAAAACGGTCGCCATCGAAGATGCTATCGCCAGCAAGCGCGAAGGCCGACCGATCTTCAAGGATCAGGAAGTGGTCGAGATTCGGATTGCGGGCGAGCGGAATTTCTCTCCGGTCTATCCGGCCCATTCCATGTGGAAACGCGTGGAAGGCGAGGAATTGACCTATGCCGCCCGCTGGCCGGAAGCCTACGCCCGGTTCAAGCAGGGGCAGGAACAGGTCGCCCACGGCACGCCGCTATCGGAACTGCCGTTCCTGACCGAAGCGCGCCGGCAGGAGCTTCGCATGCTCAAGGTCTATACCGCCGAGGCACTGGCTTCGCTTGACGGCAAGAACCTGAGCAACCTCGGACCCCAAGGGCGCGAGATGAAGGATCAGGCTACGGCATATCTCGAACGTGCGCGCGGCGTGGCGCAGGATATCGCCCTCAAGGCCGAGGTTGAAGGACTGAAAGCCAAGCTGGCCGAGGTTACGGCGCAGAAGGCGCCCGAGCCGGACCAGGACGAGCGTGAGGCGCTCAAGGCCCAGATCGCGGACAAGACCGGGGCGCGCCCGCGCGGCAATCCCTCGGTTGAAACCCTCCGCAGCATGCTGGCTGACCTGGAGGCGTGATCATGATTTTCGACGCCATCAAAGCCGCCGTTCTCCGTGCCGAAGGCGCGACCATTCAGGAGGCTTTTTCCTCGAGCAATCAGGTCGCCATCGAAATGGCGGATCTGGCTAACGAGGTGGCGTCGGATATCGCGGCGAGCCATGATTGGCGCGCTCTGACCAAGATACACAGTCTGGCGGGCGGGTCGGAATCCTATCCCTTGCCCGCCGACTACGATCGCATGGTGCTGGCTTCCGAGGTTGACGACGGCGCCAGTTGGTTCTGGGGCTATCAACCGTTCGAGAGCGTCAACGACTGGATGCGCTACAAGAGCGGGACATACCCCATCCAGTCGCCGGGCGGATGGATCATCCTTGGCGGCGAGATGCACTTTTACCCCGCCGCCCGTGATCAGGCGCAGTTTCCGTATATCTCGAACCGGTGGGCGCGGTCGGAAGCGGGGGCGCCCAAGGCCAGATTCACGGCCGATGATGACGAGTTCGTCCTGCCGGAGCGATTGATGACGCTGGGGCTCATCTGGCGCTGGAAAGCGCAGAAGGGGCTCGAATACGCCGAGGACATGGCAACCTATGAACTGGCGCTTGCTCAAGCGCAGACCCGTGACCGTGGCGCCCATGTCCTCCGCTCGAATCGTCCCGTCAATTATCGCGGGGCAGGGCTCGCTTATACGGGCCGCGCTTTCCCATGAGGACTCCGACTGCACGGCGCAAGCCGCAGAAGGTGGAAACGGCCAATTTTCCGGCTCCGGTGGGCGGATGGATCGCTAACCGCTCCCTTGCCATTGGCCGCGACCCGAAACTGCCGCCCGGCGCTGCTGTTCTGGACAACTTCTTTCCCACGTCGACCGGGGTTATCCTGCGTCGCGGCGCTGAAAAGCGATACAGCATCGGCTCGGGTCCGGTCCTGTCGATGTTCCGCTATGTCTCCGGGGCTCAGTCGGAACTGTTTGCATCTGTTGGCGGCGAGATTTTCAACGTCTCCACGTCCTCTCCGGCATCCGTATATTCGGACGGCACCAACGGAAACTGGCATGTGCAGCAGATCACGACCAGCGGCGGGACATTCCTGATCGGGGTGAACGGGGTTGACGAGCCGTGGATCTATGACGGCACCGACTTCATGTCCGCTTCCGATTTTGGATCGGGAATCACGTTCCCCAGCGGCGTAACGCTTTCGGCTTCCGACCTGTCCTATGTCTGGCTCTATGCCAGCCGCCTCTGGTTCGTTCAGAAGGACAGCCTTTCGGCGTGGTATCTGCCGGTTGACGTGGTTGTCGGAGAGTTGGAGGAAATGCCTCTGGGTGGCGTGTTCACCCGTGGGGGTTCCTTGGTCTGGGGCCAGTCATGGTCCCTGACCAGCGGCGGCTCTGGCGGCCTGTCTGATCAATGCGTGTTCGTTTCGACCGAAGGCGAAGTTCTGGCGTATCAGGGCATCGATCCGGGTGCGGCCGCTGACTGGAACAAGGCCGGGCAGTATCGCATCGGTGAACCGATGGGGGCAAAAGGCTTCGTCCGCGCGGGTGGCGATCTCCTGATTGCTACCTCCGTTGGTCTGGTCAGCCTAGCAGAGGCGTCGAAACGCGATTATGCGGCGCTCGGGTCGACCGCAGCCAGCTATCCGATTGAGGAAGCCTGGACCGAGGCCGTCAGCCTGCGCGGCATGGTCGACTGGCGATGCATGATCTGGCCCGAGGGCAAGATGGTGATCGTGTCGCCGCCGAGTGGCGTAAACTACAGCCCGGTATGCCTTGTGGCAAACAGCAATACCGGGGCGTGGTGCCGGTTCACGACCTGGGACATTGCGTCCATGGAGGTTTTCAACGGTCAGCTTCATTTCGGGGACCGGGATGGCAATGTCTGGATCGGAAACATAACCGGGGCAGACGATGGCGCTCCTTATACCGGGGTTTGCATACCACTGTTCGAGGATCTGGGCAGCCCGGCATCGCGGAAGATTGCCCGGAACGCCTCGGCTACCAAGCGGTCTCGATACAAGGCCGTCGAGAAACTGACGGCGGTATTCGACTTTGAAAAGAACCCCGGCCCCGCGCCGGATGCTTACCTGACCGATCAGTCGTCCACTTGGGGCAGCGGCATCTGGGGCGCGGCTCTGTGGGGTGATAGCGCGGGCGAGATTGTCACCGGGCGGTGGGTATCGCTCGGCGGGTCGGGGCGGGACGTATCGGTCGCATTTCAGGTGACGAGCGGGGATATCACGCCGACCGATGTGGAACTGATCCGGCTGGTTGCGACATTTGAAATCTGCGGGATCGTCTCGTGATCGTCACCGATGATCGGGTCGGTCAGTTCGTCGCGGAACGCACCGGCTCATTCATCTATCCGCCGTTCACCTTCCTCGGGATCGAGAGGGGCGGTGAGATTGTCGCCGGAGCCGTGTTCAATTGCTTCACGGGGGCCTCGGTAGAGGTGACGGTAGCGGGCAAGGGCTGGGACCGGGCGTTTTTCCGCGCAGTTGGCGACTACGTGTTTCGCCAGATGGAATGCAGCCGGATGGGGTTCACCACCGAACAAGAGGCGGTTGCCCGACTGGCCGAACGTCTCGGCGGTGTCCGGGAGGGCGTCATGCGCAGCTACTTCGGTCCCGGACGGGATGGAATCGTGATCGGCGTGCTGGCCGACGAATACAAGTTCAGGAGTTGATCCGGTGAAAACACCCAAGGCACCCGATCCATACGATACCGCCCAAGCCCAGATGGGCGCGAACATCGGCACGGCTGCGGCCAACATGTCGATGAACACGACCAACCAATATGGGCCGTGGGGCAGCGTGGAATACGCCCAGAGCGGAACTGTCTCCATCATGGGGCCGGACGGCAAGCCTATCGAGGTGCCGCGCTACACGCAGACGACCACGCTATCCCCGGAGCAACAGGGCATCTATGACGCCGGCACCGCAGCGCAAGGCAACCTAGCCAACCTCGCGAAGCAGCTTTCCGGCTCGCTCGGAGGCTCGCTAGGCCAGCCTCTGGACACGTCCGGGCTGCCCGCCCTGCAAGGCGACTTCGGGTCGAACTACAACCAGACCTTCAACGGCGATCTTGGTCTGACAACCAGCTATGCCGGGGCTGACGATTTCAGCGCCGACAGGCAGCGGTATGAGGATGCGCTGTGGGAACGCACGGCGGGCGACAGGTCGTCGCAGGAGGCCAATCTACGGGCCACGCTGGCGAACAAGGGCATCAAGGAAGGCACTGCCGCTTGGAATTCCGAGATGGAGCGGCTGACGCGCCAGAACACCGATGCGCGCCTGGCAACGCTTCTGGCGGGCGGGCAGGAACAGCAGCGCATGGTCGAGATGGCCCGGCAGGCCGCGCAATTCGGCAATGATGCGCTCACCCAGCAGGGTCTTTTCGGCCTCGGGGCCCAGCAGGCGCAGAATGCGGCAGCGGCAGGGGAGGCGGCCTTTGGCAACCAGTCCCGGGCACAGGGCATGCAGGAACTGTTCGACACGCGCAATCAGCCGATCAACGAGTTGAACGCGCTGCTTACGTCCTCGCAGGTGCAGGCCCCGAGCTATGCCGCCACGCCGAAAGTCGAGGTCGGGGGCACCGATTTGACTGGGATGATCAACGATAACTATCAGGCTCGCCTGCAAGCATCGAGCGGAGGGATGGGCGGGCTTTTCGGCCTAGCCGGAACCTTGGGCATGGGCGCGATGAAATATGGGTTGCTATCAGATCGGCGCCTGAAAACCGATGTTCAGCGGGTCGGGACCACTGATGGCGGCGTTCCGATCTACACCTACCGCTATGTCTGGGGCGGCCCGGTCCACATGGGCGTGATGGCGCAAGACGTGCCGGAAGCCGCATTCGAGGCGGAAGGCGGCTTCCTTGCGGTCGACTATTCGAAGGTGGCATAATGGCACTCACTCCCTTCTTTTGGGGCCGGAACGGTCAGAAGCTCACGCCTGAGCAGGTTGCGCGTGAGCGCGAAGCCGCGTCTGTCATGGCGAAGGGGGCTGTTGACTTTTCGCCGGTCGGCCATTGGTCTCAGGGCCTCGGTCGCGTTGTTCAGGGGCTCATGGCCGGCTATGACATGAGGAACGCTGACCGCGCCGAGCAAGAGGGCCTTGCTGCGGCTAGGGAAAAGGTCCGGTCTAATCCCGCCCTGTCTGGATACTTCGGCGGATCGCCTGTTGCAGCGGCGCTGGCTGAAGCCTCGCCTGATGCGAGCGCCCCGCCAGCTTCTCCGGTCGTGTCTGCCATGATGCCGCAACAGCAACAGCCGCAATTCGCCCCCGATGGGTCGATCATCCGCCAGGGCCTTGTCGAGCGCGGGTTGCCCGAGCATATCGCGGATGCGTTCATTCTGAATTTTCAGGACGAGAGCGGGCTGAACCCCGGCATCAACGAGCAAAATCCCATCGTTCCCGGCTCGCGCGGCGGCTTCGGACTGGCCCAATGGACCGGCCCTCGTCGCCGCCAGCTTGAGGCATTCGCAGCGCAGCGCGGGACGCCGGTTTCGGATATGAACACGCAGCTTGATTTCCTGATGACCGAGTTGCAGGGGCCGGAAAGCCGCGCGGCTCAGTCGATCCTGTCGGCACAGGACACGCCGACCGCGGCGGCTGCCATCGTCAACAACTTCCTGCGCCCCGCCGAGGAACACCGAGCGCGCCGTGAGGCGGCGTATTTGGGTGGCGCAGCGCCGTCCTTTAGCGGGGGTCAACAGGCGCAATCAACGAACATCCCTGCCTTGGTGGAGGCGTTGAGTGACCCTTGGGTGAAGCAAGAATACGGCCCCGTCATCCAAGCCCTGATGGGTCAGGAGATGCAGCGGCAGAATGCGGCCTATGAGCAGCAGTTGCGGCAGCTGGACCCGATGTATCAGGCGCAGTTGGCGAAGTCGCAGTTTGAGTTGGACGCCATGCGAAATCCCGCACCTGCCGCGCCGGTATTTGAGGGCGGTCAGTGGTGGGACGTTTCCGGGGGGCAACCTCAGCCACTCACGGATAGGGCGATTGATCCAACCACGTTGATGCAGAACCTTGAGGCGGCGGGCATCATGCCTGGAACGCCCGAATATGCTCAGGCCATTGTCGATGCTGTGACCAAGCCGCAGGTTGCCTTGGACAATCGGACGAACCCCGCGCCGCCATCGGGATACAGGAACGTGTATGACGAGGCGGGGAACTTGGTTAGCCAGGAGGTGATTCCCGGTGGCCCGGAAGATAAGAGCCAGCAGCAGGGGCTCAAGCAGGGCATGGCGGATACGGCAGGGGATACGGTCGTCACCGCCGCAGACCGCGCATTGCAGGCCGCGCAAAGCCGCGCTCTTGGTAGCTTTGGGCAAGGCATTGTTGGCAATCTTCCTTGGACTGACTCAGCAGAAGTGCAGAGACAGACAGACGTTCTCAAAGCTATGGCGTCGTCTGAGAACATCAATGCTATGCGTCAGGCTTCGCCCACCGGAGGCGCGCTCGGAAACGCTTCTGATGCTGACCTGAAAATCTTGCGCGATAAATCCGGCGCCCTTGACCCGTCATCGCCGCATTTCGAGCGCGATCTGGCCGACTATACCCGAACCTTGCTGCGGACCATTCACGGCCCCGATGCGGGTGACCAGATTTTCCGTCAGACGTGGAAGGGCCAAATGTCGCAATCGTCCACTTCCACGCAAGGCCAGCCTGTTCGCCGCCGATGGACGCCCGATGGAGGCTTGCAATGATCGAAATCGAAGCCCCGGACGGCAGCATCATCGAATTCCCCGATGGGACCGATGATGCTACCATTGATCAAGTGATGCGCGATAACTTCGCATCGCAACCGGCGCCGGTTGCAGCCCCGTATGAAGCCCCTCCGGTGATCGCCACAACGCCAGACGGCGGCAAGGTATATCGCATGTCGGACGGCAGCCTGTCGTTTTCCAGCCCCGGCATGTCGACCAACGATCAGGCAGCCATCGCGCAGATCATGAAAGGCGCCACGCCAGCAGAGGCTTCGCTGTATGGGAGTGTCGACACTGGCGGCGGTCTGGGTTCGGCGGCTCGCTCGGCATTTCAGGGCCTCACCTTCGGCGCGGGTGATGAGATTGTCGCCGCAGGTTCAAGCCTGTTTGGACCGAACAGCTATGAGACTGAACTGGCGCGTGAGCGGGCGCGGCTGGATCGCGGTCGCGATGAGCGCCCCATATCGTCGGCTGCATCCGAGATTGTCGGCGCTCTGACTCTGCCGGTCGGAATGGCGTCTCAGGCGGGCAGCCTTCCGGCGCGCATGGCGAAGTCGGCCGGAGTCACCGGGGCGTTGTCGGGGGCCTATGGCTTCCTGGCTGGTGAGGGTGGGGCAAAGGAAAGAGCCAATGATGCAATTGGAGCGGGTGGGCTTGGGGCGATAATCGGTGCCGGAATCCCTGCGCTGGGTTCCATGGCTCAGAAGGGTATGGATCGCTATGCCGCCTCGCGCGCCGCGCGCCAGATCGCGCGAAACGCCCCATCCACAGAGGAACTGAAAGCTGCGGGACGCGCCGCCTACAAGGCCATTGACGATGCTGGCGTGGTGGTGAAACCCGGCGAGTTCAGCGGCGTCGTATCCGCGCTGGTGGACGATATGAAGGCTGGCGGGATGCGCCAGGGCGTCGGGCGCGAACTGGCGCCGAAATCCGCCGCGCTGGCCGATACCCTGACCGATGTTGCCACCGATCCGCGATTGCAAGGCGGCGTCCCGTTCAGCGAAATCGACACGCTGCGCAAGATTGCCGGTGCCCCTGCCTCCGATCTGGCAAACCCGCTGGAAAGCGCGCTTGGCTCTACCGCCATCGGTGGTCTGGACGATTTCATTACCAACCTGCGTCCCGATCAGGTCGTTGCCGGTAACGCTGACGAACTGCCCAAGATGCTGCAAACCGCGCGCGACATTTGGGGTAAGATGAAGCGCAGCCAGATGATTGATGATGCCATTGAGAACAGCCAGAATTATCTCTCTGGCGGGTCGAGCGGAATCAAGAACCAATTTGCGCGCATCCTGCGTAACCCGAGGTTGGCGCGGAGTTTCTCGGAATCGGAAAAGACGATGATGCGGCGAGTGGTGAACGGAAGCGCCCCCGAGCGCATCCTGAACCTGTTCAGCGGCGGCATCGGGCAGCTTGCCACCATTCTCGGGGGCGCGCAGACGGCAGGGGCGGTTGGCGGCCTTGCTGGTGCTGGAATTGCAGCGGGCTCGCGGCGGGCTGCCGAAGCCTTGTCGATGCGTAATGCAGAAGTAGTCCGGGCGCTGATCGCAAACGGTGGGCTGCCTGATGTTCCTCGCCTTGGTTCGCAGGTCAGCCCGCTTATTGAAGCCCTAATGCAGCGAGGAACGGCAGCCTCGCTCCCGCGCTAATGAATGCCAGCAGCATGAAGGCCAGAGGCAGCAATAGCCCCATAAACACCAATCCCGGTATCTGCTTCTCGTCCTTGTATCTCGCCGCCCGGCTCATCGACCAGATGAACGCTGCTGTCAGGATGTTGCCGAGGAAAACGCCGGCCGCTACGAAGGTGATGATGTCCATTGTCGCAATATAGCGCAGATCATGGGCAGGGGAAGGCGATGTTCAATGCCCCTCGGGTTAAACCTGCTGCCGAGATATGACGAGCGGCCGGGAATGCATCAATGTGCTTGCATACCGTGTCTGTGATTTGCCTGAGTGTTGCCCCGTGGGGAATGCAGAACTCGGGCTTCTCGCCCGGCCTGGTGCCTATAAAATTGAAGGTGTCGACTACGCCGGAAACGTATGAATATGCAGACGGCCTGGAGGCTTCACACCATTCTAGGATCTTGTTCCCATCGTAGAACATCATCTGCCCCCATGCCGGCCCTGCCAGCGCCAACCCTACCGCAAGAACGCCCCACCGCATCACTTCCTCTCCGTTTTCGCCAGTTCCTCGGCCAAGATCCTAGCCACTTCTGAGGCGAATTCGTTCACTTCCGGGCTTCTGGGACGCATCCCGAACAGACCGCCTCCGGGCGCAGGGGTTCGCATCAAATCGTCGCGCTCAAGGCTTTCGGTCAGCCGGGCCACGATTTCCGCGTTCATGGAGCGGTTCGTTTCGTCCAGCGCAATATTGAGCTTCTCGTGAAGTTCACGAGGAAGCCTGAGTGTAATGCGCGCCCAATCGTCTTGCTTAGCCATGCTGCGGCCCTAGCACCAAATTAGGGTCTCGTCACCCGATTCCTTGTTGACACTGAAATAGGGTCACACTAGTTTGGTGTCGTGAAAGGAGAAGCTATGAACGCAGAAGTGCGCATGACAGTCCGGCTCCCGAAGTGGGCAGCGGATTTCTTGGACAAGGTAGGTGATGAGAACTTCACCAGCCGGAACGCAGAAATCGTCCGTTCTGTGAAGGAGCGGATGGAGGCAGCGGGGGGCAAACTTGGCGGTGAGGCCCCCGCTGCCGGAAGTGAAGCCGCCGCGCGCTAACGCGGCAAACCTCAACACGCTGATGAAAGGTATCAGCATGCCTAAGAATGATCTTACAACGATCCAGTTCCACGACGCCACCCTGCTTGTGCGCCGTGGCGATGCGCCGGAAACCACGCTGGTGGCGATGAAGCCCGTGGTCGAGGGGATGGGGCTTGATTGGGGCGGTCAGCACAAGAAGCTGTCGAGCCATCCGGTTCTTGCCCAAGGTGTCTCCGTAATGGAGATACCTTCTGCCGGTGGGGTTCAAGAAGTGACGGCCCTTCCGCTGAACCGCATCCACTTCTGGCTTGCGACCATCCAGCCGAACAAGATTAAAGACGACGCAATCCGCGCTCGGGTGATCCTGTTCCAGACCGAAGCCGCTGACGCCCTGTTCAACCACTTCTTCGGCGCGAAGCTGGCAGATAGCCACGAGATTACAGCCGCTGACCGGAACGCTATCGGCGGTATCGTCAAGCGGTGCGCTGGCGTCGTGATCCGCGAGGAATTGGCGAACCTTCTGCCTGCGCTGATCGAGCCGATGGTTTCGGCCCGGCTGGCTGAACAGAACATGATGATCCGGCGCGGCATGACCGCCGGTCAGATCTGGGCGCAGTATGGCTTGCCGCGCCTCAAGAACGGCCCCACGTGGCTGGGGAACCGGCTGAGCAAGATGGGCTGCCAGGTCGGTGGGAATGGTCGCGCGGAACTCGGCGGCAGGTTGGCGCGGGTTTACGATCCGGACAACGTCGCGTTCTGCATGGATAACGGTCTGCTGCACAAGGTGCGCGTCTATTGCTCCGAGCGGATGGGGCAGGGGCGTCTCAAGCTGGTGGAGGCGGCGGAATGACGGACGTTCTGTCACATCACATCGGCAAGCTGATCGAAATTGCCAACCGCGCCATTGAGGCCGATGAAATGGAGCGCCTTGCCGCGTTGGAAAAGGCTGACCTGAATGCGGCCTACGAGGACTTCAAGGAGCGGAACGGCATCGCGCACATCAATCCCGATACCCCGGAGTGGGGCGCGATGATGGACGAAACGAAGGGCGAATACGACGCTTCCGAGGCCGCTCGGCGCAAGGCTTACAACGCCAAGCGCCGTCTGAAATCGGCCATCGCACGGTATCGAGCGGCCTGAAATCACTGCCCAACTGGCCCCGCTTCGGTGGGGCTTTTTCATGGAGAAACGCCATGCCCCGCACAGGCGGTATCTACACCTTGCCATCCGGCTACTTCGCCACTTCCGGCGAAATCATCCAGCCGTCCCAGCACAACCCGCCCCTTGAGGACATTGCGCAGGCCCTGACCGATAGCCTGCCGCGCAACGGCACGGCCCCCATGACCGGCAACCTGCCCATGGGCGGCAACAGGATCACGGGCATCGCAGCCGCCGTGTCTGGCAGCCATGTCCCCCGCTACGATCAGGTCATGCCCCTGTCTGGCGGGACGGTGACCGGAACGATCACCATCCAGAACTACACTGCCCTGCGCATGTCGAACAACGCGGGTGATGAACGCGCCCTTTTGTATACCAGTGCAGCCGACGAAAATTTCGTTTACCTGCGCGTCACCGACCCTTTGGGCGGTCAGGGCTTTTACCGCTTCATGACCGGAGGCGCGGATCTTACCAGCCCGAACGATGTAGTCAGGCGCGAAAGCGGTGATGCCCGCTATATGCAGCAGTCCTGGTCTATCACGGCGGGAGATGGCCTGACGGGCGGGGGCAACGGCAGCGCAAACCGCACTGTCGCTGTGAATAACACGGTCGTCAGGACAAGCAGGGTGATTTCTGCCGGAGACGGCCTGCAAGGCGGCGGCACCCTGAGCGCGGATCGCACAATTTCTGTGGACAACACTGTCGTCAGAAACACCCGCTCCGTGAGCGGAGGGGCGGGGCTGACGGGCGGCGGTGATCTGTCTGCGAACCGCACTATCGCAATGGGCACCCCAAGCAGCATTACGAGAACCAGCACGAACACCGCGTCTGGCGACACGCACACGCATAGCCTGCCGCAAGCTGCGTTCAGAGACATGATGGCAAACTACATCCAGCCCGGACAAGTGGGCAGCGTGGTCTTTGCCGTCAACAATGGGAGCCTGATCGGAATGGGCGCTACGACGAGCGGGTCAAACCTTCGCCCCAGCGACCATAGCGGATTATCGTCGCCGGATGCTCTTTCGGGAACGTGGCAATGCTGCGGGTATTGCCCCAACGGTGCCGCAACGAACTGGCTGAGGATTTCATGATGAGCTACGAAATCAGAAACCCGCGCTGGTCGAGCGAAACCAGCGTTGATGTTGAATGGATGCATCCAGATTTCGGATGGATCAACTTCACCGCTGTAAATGGCAATATCGAACCGTGGTCCAGAGAGCCTGACTATATGCGCGATATATGGGATGGCCTGATGCGCGGCGATTACGGGCAGATTGCCCCGCAGGAGCCGCAAGCATGAGCATCCCCGCTGTGATTGCCGATAACGGTCTGGGAATGCCTGTCCGGCCGGTGGAGCGCAACGCGCCCGGCATGCAGATCGCGGAGAACGGCTTGGGCGTTCCCATCGTGATCAGCGATCTGGGAGCACCCTTCATCGTGATCGGCCTGCCCGAGCCGGAAGAACCCTGACTTAACCGACATGGCCGCTGGCCGTGACCCCGCTTCGGCGGGGCTTTTTGCATTGAGGTCATCAATGGCTGACAAGAGACGGCTGATTTCCCTGAGCATGGTTCCTCCACTGGCCGAGGAAGTCGCTTACCAGATCGACAATGGGCCGGGGGCAGAGGCCCTGCCCATTGCCCTAGACGCAGACGAGAAGGCAACCGAAGTCCAGGACCGCCTGCCGTTCAACGCCTTGCGCACGGGCGCTGCCGGCGATGGTGTTACCGACGACACGGCGGCGCTTGAGTCCGTGCAGCAGGGGCGCTCCGTGGACCTTCTGGGCCGCGTCTACTCCGTGAGCGAAGTTCCGACCGACATTGCCCCGGTCAACGGCGTCTTTCTTTTGGGCGGCGACTACATCAGCGCCCCGCCGCGCGAACAGCGACCTTTCGAGGGGCAGGCGGTCATTGTGGACAGCAACCGCCCGTGGACCTTCTGGAACGCCGGCCTCTGGTATGACGCCGAAACGAACTGGCTCTATCGCTGCGAGATGGTGTCGGCCTCTCACGATGCCTCGCGCGGCTCACGGCTCGATCTGGTGGCCTATGAGGATGCCGGCCTGACCGAGCGCTGGCGTGTCACGATCTTTTCCGACGCTGACAACCCGCGCATCCGTGCTGCCGCGATTGGCCGCATGGATGACGGTCGGATCGGCGGCGTGATTTCCACGGGCGACACGACGCGAAAGCAGTGGTTCATCTGGTGCGACAACTTCCCCGCTGGCGTTGCGGCGACCTCGGGAATGGCTTGGTCCTGCGCCGAGATTACTGGGCTGAGCGTCAATCATTTTGTGCACGGCGCGATCATGCGCGGGCCATCCGGGGCATCGGGCGACTGGATGGTCGGCACCTATGCGGGCTCGCGCGCTGCGAAACGGCTGCGGACGCTGGACAATGGCGCCACCTGGGCGGAAAGCGTCTTGCGCAACGCGGACGGCTTGCCCGGCACGCTGCCCAACCCCTCGGAGCAAGTGCAGGTGCGCGTTCCTGGCTACGGCTGGGCCATGTTTACCCGGGTTGAAACCAGTCCCGTCGCTGCCAACAATCTGTGGGTGTCTTTGTCCTCGGATGGCCTGACCTATGGGCCATGGCAAGACACGGGTGTAGTGCTGGGCAGCAACCCCATACATGCCGTGTATGACGGTGGCCGGGTCAATCTGGCTATGTGCTACAGGTCCACATATGATGGCACGCCGATCAACGACTGCCTGATGACGATCAGCATTGACCCTGCTGCGCTCTGGGCCGATCCGGGGCATATCGTGCGCCTGCCGCGCGTGCGCGAGGCCGATCTGCCGGCGCGGGCCATCGGCTACATCGACAGCGTTCGTATCGCGCCCAGCCCGGCCGATCCGATAGGCCGCTGGGTCCATTACCTCAAGGCCGGTGAAAGCAGGTCCACCTCGCGCGGGGCACGGGCGTCTCTGGTGCGGATCGGGCAGGTGCCGGTTGCTGCTCGCCAGCCCAGCGATGCAAAGCAGGTCATCACGAATTGGGCGTTCGGCCTGTCGCGGCGAGGAACCTCGTGGGGGCCGGTCAACGCTCTGACGCCTGCATGTGATCGCATCCGCCTGCGTCCCGGCAATGACAACCCGAACGTCACCGCCCAATGGGCGCCGCTGTCGGAGGCCGAGCGCGGGATACTGCCGTGGGCAACGCATGGGCTGACGCTGGCGACCGATGCGGCCAAGGCCAACTCCGGGATTGAGCAAGTGCATGTCGGCTCGGATGCGCGTCGGATCGCTGCATTGCTGGATCGGGCGGGCGGGATCGTCTCGCGCGTCTACGGTATCGGGGCGCCGCCTGTGATCGATCTGGAACTGCGCATCAACGGCAGCAACATCACCACATCGCCGCTCGTCACCTATCCCCGCGTCCCTGATCATGTGACCGGGCCGTGGTGCGCAACGCTGTTCTACGAGGTGGGCGACCTCGGGGCCGATCTGGTCAACGTCACCAGCGTCGAAATCCGCCTGACCACGGGCGCGATTGCCGGGCAGTGGATGGGGTCGCAACTGGTCGGCTGGTCGGTCTGGATCGGCAACGATGCGCCGTGGGAAAGCGGCTCGCAAGATCAGACGCCAGACAACCGCTATCTGTGGCAGGCGCTGCGGGACGGTGGCGGCCCTGTCCGCATCACGGGCGGCAACCAGATCGCGGCCAGCACGGCGCGGTTCAGCCTGTCCTGGCTGGATATGGTCGCGGCGCCCACGGTTTCGGTGTCGGACCTCGCGCATGTGGTCGTCGAACAGAAATCAGGGGACAAGGCGATTGACGCCTTTTCCATGATGTTCGCGACTGGCTCACCCGGCATTCCGACCCTGAACGCCACCACCAGCACCACTCTCGGCACCAACGAGGACGTGACGCTCAAAGTCGCCACAGACGGCGGCTGGCTGCGGCTCGATACGGGCTATTGAGCCACCCCTGACCCCCACGAAAATACGGAGGCGGCATGCCTGACACACCCCACGGGCTGCTTGGCCTGATCCAGTCCGGCTGGACGCAGATCATGGCTATCGTCGGCGTCATCTGGTGGAGCCGCAAGATCGACCTGCGGACCAAGGACCACGCCGACCGGCTGGACCGTCACGAGGCGAGGCTGCGCGGTATCGAGCAACAGGCGCAGGCGCAGGCCATCCTGCAAGCCCGGATCGAGGAAGCTCTGAGCGGCATCAAGACCACGCTGGACCGTCTCTATGCGGCGGTCAACCGGAGGGAATGACGTGACCCGCTGGTGGGCTGCCTCTCTCCTGATCAACCGCGCCCTGTGCGGCAGTGCGTCAGAACCGCTGTGCAGCCGCGTCTACCGCCAGCCTCCCAGCCGGTGGCGGGCGGTGTTCATGTTCTGCGCCGACCTCGCATTCGGCGAATTTCAGCACTGCGCCCGCATCCATCGCCGCTGGAAGGCGCTGCAACCCACGAGGACGACATGAAAACCAACTTTGACCGCTGCCTTTCGCACGTCTTGGCGAGCGAGGGCGGATGGGCCGACGACCCCAAGGACCCCGGCGGGGCCACCATGAAAGGTATCACCATCGGCACCTACCGCGCGTGGAAGGGCCGGGCCGTCACCAAGGCCGAACTGCGCGCCATCCCTGACAGTGAGGTCCGCGCCATCTACCGCCAGAACTACTGGAACCCGGTGCGTGGCGACGACCTGCCCCTCGGGCTGGATCTGGTGGCCTTCGATGGAGCGGTCAACAGCGGCGTCTCGCGCGGCGCGAAGTGGCTGCAAACCGCGGTCGGGGTCACGGTGGACGGCAAGATCGGGCCGCAGACCTTAGCTGCAGCAAAGGCGGCGCACCCCGAGGCGGTGATCGATCGGGCGTGCAGCGCGCGTCTGGCATGGCTTCGGACGACCAAACACAAGGATACCGGCAAGCTGCTCTGGCCGACCTACGGCAAGGGCTGGTCGATCCGCGTGGAAAGCGTGCGCGAGACGGCAATAGCCATGTCGAAGGTGACGGCGCCGAACGCCACCAAGCCTGCGGCGCCGTCAGCGGGCATCATCGCCGCGCTTCTGGCGCTTTTCAAGTCCATGTCCGGAGGGAAGTGACATGCCCCAACTCGTTGCCCGAATCGTCCTGCGCTACATCGCCGGCATCCTCGTCGGCTGGGGCATGCTCGGCCCCGATACCGGCTACCAGATCGCCAATGATCCGGATCTGGCAATCCTGCTGGGTATGGGCATCGCGGCCATCACCGAGGGCGTCTATCTCGTCGCCCGCAAGCGCGGCGATCCGACATGATCGCCCGGATCAAGGGCTGGCTCGCTGCGCTCGGGCTGGCCCTCGTTGCTATCCTCGGCGCATGGCTCAAGGGCCGGTCACGGGGCAGGGCGGACGCACAGGCGCGAGAGGATGCGGCCTATCGTGAGACAAGGGAAAGGATCGATCATGCGGGCAATGACGTGGACAGCGCTTCTGACGCTGATGTTGACCGCCGCTTGCGCGACCACGCAAAGCGATAGCGCGGTCTGCGCAGGGACGTCCGAGGCGGCACGCGCCCATGCTGATGCGCTGCTGATGGACGGCGGGCCCCTGAGCAAGCGCACGGGGCTGATGCTGCTGGACAAGCGGGCCGTTGGATGCGCTGGGCATTAAAAATTTAGCTTGGCAAATTCGCGGTGCAGTTTTAATGCCGCAGCATCGTAAGCGCGCGCTGCGTCCACGGCGCTATCAAACCTTCCAAGGTAAGTCAATTTTCCGTTGCTTTGGATGTGAGACAGATAGCCCCTTTTTGTTGGCGTCGTGCTAACCCCTTTGAATCCTGTTTTATTTCTTGATGAAATTATTGAATTTCTTGCGTTTTGAGACGGGTTGCGCTCTCTGAGATTGGATATTTTATTGTTGCGCTTATCCCCGTCTGAATGGTCGACCATTCCAATCGGATCGCGGCCATAATATATCGCAAAGGCCACCCTGTGGGCTTTTGCAGTGCGCCCAAAGATTGTTCCGTTGAGATAACCGCAGCCGTTTAATGTGCAGAATGCGGGCTTCCCGGCAAATCTAGTATTCCAGCCATTGCAATCTCTAGCTGTTTTAAACCACTCGGGTCCGCGCGTCTTCCAAGTCAACGCGCCTGTCTCAGGGTCATAGGACAGAAGTTGACGAAGAACATCCGGAGAGGGTAAGGGCTTGGTAGCCATCGGGCGCTCCTATCGCTCGTTATGGTTAGGCCAGCCAAGGAGGTGAGATGCCTTGGTTGGCTGCCTAATTTTCGCAGGAACGAATCGCTAACTCAAGTGATTTTCCTGCGTTTTTTGTGCTGAGCGAGAGTGTCAAAGAGCCGTGCGTAATCCATGGCCCTGACGCTGTAGCGTTTTCCGTCTGCGTCGTGGATCGCTACAGCGTGGCTGTCCAGCCCATAAGCCGCCCCCGCCAGCGCGTCCGCATGCGCCCGCTCGTCGGACAGGGCGGCGCGAGCATCTCGCTCACATTTCAGCGCAAGGTCCATCTTCTCGCGCCAAACGTCCCGCTCCCATTTCAGCCTCTCCACCTCGGCGCGGAGGCGGGCGAGTTCGTCGGCGGCTTCTCGGACGACCGCGCCGAAAGTCCATGGCATGGCGTAGGCATCTTCCTCGGTAAAGTCCCGCAGCCGTTCAATCAGATCGTCACTCATCGCGCGTCCTCCGGGGGCTGGGGCGGCTTCGGAAGCGGCGCCCAGTGGGTGGCTGGGAACTCCTCGCCGGCAGTGGTGCGTATCCGATCCGACAAGACGCAGATCGCCGGCACCCACCGCCAATCCTCATTCCGATATGTCGCGATGAACGGATCGCCATAGTCAGGGCACGTCTCAATCGGTTGCCAGTCGCTCATGTCCTCTCCTTCTGGTCTCGGGGGTGGGGTGGGAGCTTCCGAACCTTCCTCGTTGATTGCAGCCATACTCTTCGCAGCATGACCTGTGTGCGTAGCGGATAATGCCATCGCCTGCCGTCCCAGACGCGCGGGCCTCCCTTACGTCTCTGCCACGCCAGCCACTCCGCTGTCGTCATCCAGTGATCGTCCATGTCCCACGCAATGGCCGACCAGCCGTCAGTCTGCGGGCGCCACAGGGGGGCGTGGTAATAGTCTGGCGGGGTGACCCCATCGCAGCGCCGGCTCATGGCGTCATTCCTCTGTGGTGGGGCTACGGAAAGCGGCGTCAGCAGCACGCCAGAACGCCCAGAGCGCGGCGCAGAAATAGACCAGTGACCCCATATCCAAGGGGCGGTCATAGGCGGCCAAGAACAGCCATGCGATGCCGATAAGCTCGTATCCTTGCGCTCTGGTCATGGGGTCTTTCCTCTGTGGTGGGGCGTGGAGAATCGCGCGCTGAATTGCGCGAGTTCTGTGATTGCGTCCGCAGGGGAAGGTTCAATCGACTTATGCGCGCTTCGTATGCGCTGGCCTAAGTCGTTGAAAATAATGGTGGGCGATAACGGATTTGAACCGCTGACATCTTCGATGTGAACGAAGCGCTCTACCGCTGAGCTAATCGCCCGATGCGCGCTAGATAGCCGCAGCCGCGGCGGGCTGCAAGAGGATTCGGGTGAAAAATCACGCCTCGTCGGCGGCGCGGCGGCGCAGGCGCAGGGTGATGACCTCGCCGCCGGAACTGTCGTTGCGCCGGCTGATCCGGGCGCGGCCAAGCGGTGGCAGGGCCAGCGTCATGCCTGCGGCGATGGCCTCGTCCAACTCGGCCAGGGTCGCCTCGACCACAGCCTTGACCTCGCTGTTGCGCAGGCCGGTCCGGCGCGCCACCTGGGCCAGAAGCTGCCGCTTTTGCAGAACTTTCGCCGGTTCCGGCTCGGCGATGCTTTTTCCTTCCGGTTTCCCCTCCGATCTTGCCATGAGCGAACTCCTTTCTGTTGGAGCCTCGGTCAAGAAAAAACCGCGCGGGATGGCCCGCGCGGTTCCGGTGTCAGTGGGCGACCGCCGCGCCGCCGCTTCCCTGGTCGCGGGTCGCGGCAAGGCGGGTGGCCTCGGCCGCCTCCTCGGCGGCCTCGTCCCATTCGATGGGTTCGGGTATCCGCACCAGCGCGTGCTGCAAGACCTCGCGCACATGACTGACGGGGATGATCTTCAGCCCTTCCTTCACATTGGCCGGAATCTCGGCCAGATCCTTCTCGTTATCGGCCGGGATCAGCACGGTCTTGATGCCCCCGCGCAGCGCCGCCAGCAGCTTTTCCTTGAGCCCGCCGATGGCCAGCACATTGCCGCGCAAGGTGACCTCGCCGGTCATGGCGACATCCTTGCGGACCGGGATCTGCGTCAGCACCGAGACGATCGAGGTCACCATGGCGACCCCCGCCGAAGGCCCGTCCTTGGGCGTCGCGCCTTCGGGGACGTGGACATGGATGTCCACCGTCTCGAATTTCGGCGGCTTCACCCCGATGAGGGGGCTGATCGAGCGGACGAAGGAGGACGCGGCGTCGATCGATTCCTTCATTACGTCGCCCAGTTTCCCGGTCGTCTTCATGCGGCCCTTGCCCGGAAGCTTCAGTGCCTCGATCTGCAACAGATCGCCGCCGACCTGGGTCCAGGCCAGGCCCGTCACCACGCCGACCTGGTCGTCCTTTTCGGCCAGGCCATAGCGATGGCGGCGCACGCCCAGGTATTCCTCGGCCTTCTCGGGCGTGACCTCGACCGTCTTGACCTTGCCCTTGAGGATATCGGTCACGGCCTTGCGGGCCAGCTTGGCGATCTCGCGCTCCAGGGACCGCACGCCCGCCTCGCGGGTGTAGTAGCGGATCACATGGGTCAGTGCCTCGTCCGTCACCGAGAACTCGCCCTTGCGCAGCCCGTTCGCCTTGATCTGCTTGGGCAGCAGGTGCTGGCGCGCGATCTCGCGCTTTTCGTCCTCGGTATAGCCGGCCAGCGGGATGATCTCCATCCGGTCGAGCAGGGGCCCCGGCATGTTGTAGCTGTTGGCCGTGGTCACGAACATCACGTTCGACAGGTCGTATTCCACTTCCAGATAGTGGTCCACGAAGGTCGCGTTCTGTTCGGGGTCCAGCACCTCCAGCATGGCCGAGGCCGGGTCGCCGCGGAAGTCCTGGCCCATCTTGTCGATCTCGTCGAGCAGGATCAGCGGGTTGGTGGTCTTGGCTTTCTTCAGCGCCTGGATGATCTTGCCGGGCATCGAGCCGATATAGGTCCGGCGGTGGCCGCGGATCTCGGATTCGTCACGCACCCCGCCAAGGCTGATGCGGATGAATTCGCGGCCCGTGGCGCGCGCCACCGAACGCCCCAGCGAGGTCTTGCCGACGCCCGGAGGGCCGACGAGGCACAGGATCGGCCCCTTCAGCTTGGCCGAACGGTTCTGCACCGCCAGGTATTCGACGATCCGTTCCTTGACCTTTTCCAAGCCGTAATGATCGGCATCCAAGACCTCCTCGGCCTTGCCGAGGTCCTTGCGGATACGCGACTTGACGCCCCAGGGCAGCGACAGCAGCCAGTCGAGATAGTTGCGGCTGACCGTGGCCTCGGCCGACATCGGCGACATCGACTTCAGCTTCTTCAGCTCGGCCTCGGCCTTTTCGCGGGCTTCCTTGCTGAACTTGGTCTGCCGGATCTTTTCTTCCAGCTCGGTGATCTCGTTCGATCCGTCCTCGCCGTCGCCCAGCTCGCGCTGAATGGCCTTCATCTGCTCATTCAGATAGTATTCGCGCTGGGTCTTCTCCATCTGGGTCTTGACGCGGGACTTGATCTTCTTCTCGACCTGCAGGACCGACATCTCGCCTTGCATCAGGCCATAGACCTTTTCCAGCCGCTCGGCGGTGACCAGCGTTTCCAGAAGTTCCTGCTTCTTGTCCAGCGCGATGCCCAGATGGCCGCTGACCAGATCGGCCAGGCGTTCCGCATCGCGCGCCTCGGCCACGGCCGAGACGACTTCTTCGGGGATGTTCTTGCGCACCTTGACGTAACGCTCGAACTCCTCGGCGACGGCGCGGGTCAGGGCGGTCAGCGTATCCTCGTCGCCCGGCTGCTCGGCCAGCGTTTCGCAGCGGGCCTCGAAATAGGCGTCGTTCGGCACGAATTCGGTGATGCGCACGCGTTCGCGCCCTTCGACCAGAACCTTGACGGTCCCGTCGGGCAGTTTCAACAGTTGCAGCACATTGGCCAGCACGCCGGTGCGGAAGATCCCATCGGCGGCGGGCTCATCGACCGCGGCATCCTTCTGCGCTGCGAGAAGGATCGGGCGATCCTGTTCCATCACGGCTTCGAGCGCCCGCACCGATTTCTCGCGCCCGACGAACAGCGGCACGATCATGTGCGGAAACACCACGATATCCCGCAAGGGCAGGACCGGATGGGTGGTTTGGGCGAATTCGTTCATGGAATCAGTCCTTTCTCGCCAAGAGGCGCAACCCCTAAGACAGGCAGTCTGCGCCCCCTGCTGGCTGACAAGATAGGAAGCCGGCGCAGGAGGTTCAATGGGGGATTGGTTCGTCGTTTGTTCCTGGGCTGGCGGATGGAAAAGAGCCCCCGGCGCGAACCGGGGGCCCTGGCAGTCGTCTAACCTGGGTGATTGACGCGTTCAGACCTTGTCCTTGAAGAAGCTGTTGATCTGCTCGTCGGCCTTTTCCTTGGTCCAGCCGTATTTTTCCTGAAGCTTGCCGGCAAGCTTATCCTTCTTGCCCGCGACCTCGGTCAATTCGTCATCGGTGAAATCGCCCCATTTCTCCTTGACGCTGCCCTTGAGCTGGTTCCACTTGCCTTCGATGATATCCCAGTTCATCGGCTCTCCTTTCGATCGGATTGCATTTGCATATGGGAATTGAACACCCGTTCCGGGCCGGGGGTTCCCGGGCCGATGCGGAAATCCTGTCGCGGATCGGTCCCCGATGGCCTGGCGCGCCGGCATCCCGGCCGAAGCGGCCTGATCCGGAAGGGGAAAATCCCGGGCAGGGAAAATGCAAGAATCCGCTTCGGCCGAGCCGGCCGGCCTTGCCCGGCGATCCCGCGCCCTCCGAAGAGCGCTATTGCCGAATTCCGATGCTTCGACGGGGTTGCGGCTGCATCCACCGCCCTTACAGGGCGAGGTGGCATGGCCCGGATGCGCGGGAATCGGCGGTTCCGGCCGGCCATGTTCCAGAGCGATTTTCGGAGGTTCGCAGCAAGTCGTGCGCATTTTCCGAGATCATCTTTTGGGCGATCCATATTACCAAATGCACGCCATGGGGGAATGCCAAGCAATTCCCGTTGGTTTGGCCGGTAAATCTGATCATTTAACGAAACTTTCCCTTAGGGCATCGGCGGAAAAGCGCCATGGCTTTGTCGAAGTGATCGACAAGTCTTTGGCGGAATGTCAAATTTGAGGTCTAGAGTGACCGGGTGAGGACGGTGCCCACGTCTCACCCGGTCTTGCCGAACCTGTAAAAGTGGAAATCGTTCAACGGCTGAAACTAACCCTGCAATGAAAGCCGTTTAGCGGGAACCTGCCTTTTTGGTGAGGTTCATTGCGAATTTTTCCTGCCCGCACAATTCAGACGTGTTTACGGTGCCTGTTTTCGAGCTTTCTCGCATTCAGGTTGAATACGGGAATCTGAATTCATCTCTGGAATGAGATGCCGTCTTGTTGCTAAGACCTGTCGCGGTAAAGATTCGCATGATAGGTGTGCCATGACGGACGAGGGCAAGGATCAGGACCAGAGGGATATGTCCCCCGTGTCCCGGGCGGCCGAAAGGGCCGCGCGCCAGGCGGCCAACCGAGCCGAGCGCGAGGCGCGACGCCAGGCCCGCCAGGCCGAACGCAAGGGGCGCAGGGCCGATGCGGCCGCCGGGGTTCTGGCAGCCGACCCCGCCCCAGCACAGGCAACTTCCTTCAATATCCTGTTGGTCGGGCAGGGCATGCGCCTGGGCATGGAGGCGGTGCTGTTCGCCGCCAGCCTGCGCCGCCATGCCCCGGACTGGCAGGGACGGCTGATCGTCGCGGAGCCTCGGCCCGAGGGCGCCTGGGCCGGCACGCAGACCCTGATGCCCGATGCCATCCGCCACGCGCTTGCCGGCTTCGACGCCGAGATCCTGCCCTTTGCCGCCCGGCATTTCGGCGCCAGCTATCCCTACGGCAACAAGATCGAGGCCCTGGCGGTCCTGCCGCCGCATGAACCGTTC
The DNA here is from genome assembly GCF_030234105.1 of Paracoccus sp. SSJ. Lineage (NCBI taxonomy): Bacteria > Pseudomonadati > Pseudomonadota > Alphaproteobacteria > Rhodobacterales > Paracoccaceae > Paracoccus > Paracoccus sp. SSJ. Next base: position 70,773 of record NZ_JASSPE010000017.1, read on the forward strand.
ATCTTCTTCGACAGCGATACGCTGGTGACGGGACCGCTGGACCGGCTGCCCTTCGACTTTTCGCGCCCCTCGGCCTCGATGCGCCGGACCGGAACCTGGCCCGAGCCGCCGCTCTACGGTCCAGGCTACGGCGCGATCTGGAAATCGCTCTATGACCGTTTCGGGCTGGATTACGAAGGCTCGCTGGACCGCAGCCACCCGGACGAGCATTGGGAGCGCTACCTCTATTTCAATGCCGGCTGGTTCTTCGGCGCCGATCCGCAGGAGTTCGGCCGGCGTTTCCTGGACTGGACGCTGGCGATCCGCACCGATCCGGGCGAGGCGTTGGCCTGCCAGAAGCTCGATGTGTTGCTGGACCAGGTGGCGCTTCCGCTGGTGATCCACGCGCTTGGCGGCGGGCGCCCGGGGCCAGGTCTGGCCGGTCTCGACGGCGACGTGACCTGTCATTACCGCGATCTGCCCCTGCTCTATGCCCGGGAAAGCGACCATGCCGTCGAGACGGTCGAGGCACTTTTGCGCGATCCGCGCCTGGGACCGCTGGCCGAAGCATGGGAGCCGGCAAGGAAGATCGTGCTGGAGGGCGTGGGGCGCAACAGCATCCGCCCCATGTTCGACCGCCGCGCCCCACTGATCGAAGGGCGGACGCGGCAGATCCTGAAGAAGGCCGGCCTCTGGCTGCGCTGACGGCGGCTGCGGGCCGGGGATGCGCCATCCCGGCCCGGCCGTGTTTTCCTTAGCCCGCGCTCAGCACCGCGTCGCAGCGGGCGCAGGTGCCCGGATGCTTGTGGCTGCCGACATCGGGCAGGATCTTCCAGCAGCGCTGGCATTTCTCGCCCTCGGCCAGCTCGAAAACCACGCCGACGCCCGGCACGTCCGACAGCCGGAACGCCTCGCCCGGCGCCGGATCGCCGGTCAGGCTCAGGTCCGAGGTGATGCAGATATCGGCGAAATCCACCGATTTCAGCGCCTTGAGCTCATCGGCCTCATCGACATGCACCACCGGCGCGGCTTCCAGGCTGGCGCCGATCACCTTGTCGGTGCGCTTGATCTCCAGCGCGGCGGTCACCACGCGGCGGATGCGGCGGATGGTTTCCCATTTCCGGGCCAGCGGATCGTTCAGCCATGTGGCGGGCGTGGCCGGGAAATCCTGCAAATGGACCGAGCCGTCCTCGGACGGGAAGCGGCTCAGCCAGACATCCTCCATGGTAAAGGGCAGGATCGGCGCCAGCCAGGTCACCAGCCGATGGAACAGCAGGTCCAGCACCGTCCGCACGGCCCGCCGCCGCAGCGCATCGGGCGCGTCGCAGTAAAGCGCATCCTTGCGGATGTCGAAATAAAAGGCCGACAGGTCCACCGTGGCGAACTGGAACACGGCCTGGAACACGCCCTGGAAGTCGAAGCTGTCATAGCCATGGCGCAATTGCCGGTCGATCTGCGCAAGGCGATGCAGCACCCATTGCTCCAGTTCCGGCATCTCGGCCACGTCGATGCGCTCGGCCTCGGTAAAGCCGGCAAGGTTGCCCAGGATGAAGCGCAGCGTGTTGCGCAGCCGGCGATAGCTGTCGGCGGTGCCCTTCAGGATCTCCGGCCCGATGCGCTGGTCGGCGGTGTAGTCGGTCTGCGCCACCCACAGCCGCAGGATGTCGGCGCCGTATTGCTTGATGACCTCGGCCGGCACGATGGTATTGCCGAGCGACTTGGACATCTTCATGCCCTTCTCGTCCAGCGTGAAGCCATGCGTCACCACGTTGCGATAGGGCGCCCGGCCCTTGGTCGCACAGGCCTGCAAGAGCGAGGACTGGAACCAGCCGCGATGCTGGTCGGTGCCCTCCAGATAGACGTCGGCGATGCCGTCCGGCGCCCCGTCGGCGCGGTCGCGCAGCACGAAGGCATGGGTCGAGCCGCTGTCGAACCAGACGTCCAGCACGTCCATGACCTGCTCGTAATCCTCGGGGGCGACGATGCCCGCCAGCACCTCGTCCTTGAAGCCGGCGCGATACCAGACATCGGCGCCGTCCCGCTCGAATGCGGCGATGATGCGGTCGTTCACGCGCTGGTCGCGCAGCAGGAAGTCCGCATCCGTCGGCTTGGCGCCCTTCTGGACGAAACAGGTCAGCGGCACGCCCCAGGCGCGCTGGCGCGACAGCACCCAGTCGGGCCGGTTCTCGATCATCGAATGGATGCGGTTGCGCCCCGATTGCGGCCACCATTTCACCAGCCTGTCGATGCTGGTCAGCGCGCGCGTGCGGATGGTTCCGCCGTATTCGCCCATGCCGTCGGTCAGTTCGTGGTCGATGGCGGCGAACCATTGCGGCGTGTTGCGATAGATCAGCGGCGCCTTGGAACGCCAGCTATGCGGGTAGGAGTGCTTGATCTTGCCTTTGGCCAGCAACGCGCCCGCCCAGGCAAGCTGCTTGATCACGCTGACATTGGCCGGGCCTTCCTTGCCGTCCGGGCCGATGATCGCCTGCCCGCCGAAGATCGGCAGGTCGGCGCGATAGGACCCGTCCGGCTCGACGTTATAGGTCATCGGCAGCCGGTATTTCAGGCCAAGCTGATAGTCGTCGTCGCCATGGCTGGGCGCGGTATGCACGAAGCCGGTGCCGGCGTCGTCGGTGACGTGATCGCCCGGCAGCATGGGCACGTCATAGTCCCACTCGCCGGCGCCGCCCTCGACGCCGCGCAGCGGATGCGCCAGCACCAGCCCCTCCAGGTCGGCCGCCGCGACGTCGCGGACGCGCTGCCAATCCTCGACTTTCGCGGCCTGCCGCAGGCTTTCGGCCAGCGCGTCGGCCAGCACCAGCAATTCGCCGGGCTTCGCGGTCGCGTTCTCGGCCACCGCGCCGACCCGGTAAAGCCCGTAACCGATGCCCGGATTATAGGCCACTGCCCGGTTCTGCGGGATGGTCCAGGGGGTCGTGGTCCAGATCACCACGCTGGCGCCCTTTTCCGTTTCCCAAATACCCTGCGACGATGCCACCCGGAACCGCACCCAGATGGTGTGGCTGGTATGGTCGTGATATTCGACCTCGGCCTCGGCCAGCGCGGTCTTCTCGACCGGCGACCACATCACCGGCTTCGAACCCTGGTAGAGCGAGCCGTTCATCAGCAGCTTCATGAAATCGGCCGCGATCACCGCCTCGGCATGATAATCCATGGTCAGGTAGGGATCGTCCCATTTGCCGGTGATGCCCAGCCGCTTGAACTCCTCGCGCTGGATATCGACCCATCCCTGGGCAAAGCGGCGGCATTCCTGGCGGAACTCGATCATGTCGACCGCATCCTTGTCCAGGCCGGCCTTGCGGTATTTCTCCTCGATCTTCCATTCGATCGGCAGGCCGTGGCAGTCCCAGCCCGGCACATAGCGCGCATCCCGGCCCATCATCTGGTGGCTGCGCACCACGATGTCCTTGATCGTCTTGTTCAGCGCGTGGCCGATATGCAGGTTGCCGTTCGCATAGGGCGGGCCGTCATGCAGGATGAAGGGCGTGCGGCCCGCGGCGCGCTCGCGCAGCCGGTCGTAGATCCCGATGCGCTCCCAGCGTGCCAGCCATTCCGGCTCGCGCTGCGGCAGGCCGGCGCGCATCGGGAAATCGGTCTGGGGCAGGAAGACGGTGTCGCGGTAATCGGGCGCGGCTTGGGTATCGGTGGTCGTATCGCTCATCTGGCGGGAATCCTTCGGTGGCTGGGCAGGCATGCATGACCCGGCGGCGAGGGACGCTCCTACGCCGCCGGGCGGATAATTCGAAAGATCCCGGCCCTGCTGAACATGCGCGGGTTATAGGAAACCGCCCCGACCCCTGCAAGCGCGGCTTGCACCTGCGGCCGGCCTGGGGCAGCAAGCGGCCATGAGCTACAGGATCGCCATCGCGGGCGCCGGGATCGGCGGCCTCGCCGCTGCCGCGCTGCTGGCCCGCGAGGGCCACGACGTCACTCTGTTCGAGCGTTTCGCCGCGCCGCGTCCCCTGGGCTCGGGGCTGGTGATCCAGCCGGTCGGGCTGGCCGTGCTGGACCGGATCGGCGCGGGCGAGGACACGCGCCGCCTCTCCAGCCCCATCGCCCGCATGCTCGGGCACGAGGCGCGGGGCAGCAAGGTGCTGGACGTCTCCTATCCCGCGGATGCGCCGGGCCGCGGCATCCACCGCGCCACGTTGTTCCAACTGCTCTGGGACCGGGTTGCTGCGCTCGGCCTGCCGATGGTGACCTCGGCCGAGATCGTCTCGGCCGGCCCGGACGGGGCCGGGCGGCGCCTCATGCTGGCCGACGGGCGCGATTTCGGCCCTTTCGACCTGGTCGTCGATGCCAGCGGCGCGGGTTCGCGACTGTCGCCCCTGCAGGCGCGGCCGCTGGGCTATGGCGCGATCTGGGGCACGGTGCCCTGGCCCGAAACGGATTTCCCGCGCAGCGAACTGCGGCAGCGTTACCGCGCCGCCAGCCGGATGGCGGGCGTGCTGCCCATCGGCTGCCTGCCCGGCGATCCGACGCCCCGCGCCGCCGTCTTCTGGTCCATGCCGCTGGACGAACTGGACCGCTGGCCGCAGGCGCCGATGGCCCATTGGCGCGACGGGGTTGCCGCGCTCTGGCCGCAGATGGCGCCGTTCCTGGAAACCATCCGCGAGAATGCGCAGATGACCCAGGCGCGCTACAGCCACGGCACCCTGCGCCGCCCCTGGGCGCCGGGCCTGGTCCATATCGGCGACGCTGCGCATCGCGCCAGCCCGCAACTGGGGCAGGGGGCGAACATGGCGCTGCTCGATGCCTTCGCGCTGGCCCGTGCGCTGCGCCGTCCGCTCGAAGAGGCCCTGCCGGATTACGCCGCCATGCGCCGCTGGCATGTCCGCATCTACCAGGCGATGAGCGCCGCCTTCACCCCGATGTATCAGTCGGGCAGCCGTAGCCTGCCCTGGCTGCGCGACCTGGTGCTCGCGCCGCTCTCTACCTTGCCGCTGCTGCGGGGCGGGCTGACGCATCTTGTCGCGGGCACCATGATCCCGCCGCTTTCGGGGGTGCGCGATCCGTGACGGGCTTGCAGGACCGGCCGTGCGGGTCCATATCCGCCGCATGATCCCGCCGCGCTTTGACGTCACCCCCGAACAGATCGACCGCGTCGTCGCCACCTTCTACGCCGCGATCCGCCGGCACGAGGTGCTGGGCCCGGTCTTTGCCGGCCATGTCGCCGACTGGCCCGAGCACGAGGCCAAGATCGCCCGCTTCTGGCGCAACGCCATCCTGTATGAGCGCGGCTATGACGGCAATCCGATGCAGGTGCACATGCGTGCCGGAGACGTGAAGGCCCAGCATTTCGCGCCCTGGCTCATGCTTTTCGACGAAACCCTGCGCCGGACGCTGCCGGCCGAGACGGCCCGGGCCTGGTCGGCGCTGGCGCATCGCATCGGCGCGGGGCTGCGCATGGGGGTCGAGGACCTGCGCGAGCGCCGCCCCGGCCCGCCGGTCTTGCGCTGAGCCGCGCACGGGCGTAAACAAAACGGGAACATCCGAAAGGGCTTCCCGATGAAGATCGACTATCTCGAATTTTCCTCGCCCGATCTGCCGGCCACGAAGGCTTTCTTCGCCCGCGCCTTCGGCTGGAGCTTCAACGATTACGGCCCGGACTATCAGGAGATGGCCGATGCCGGCCTTGCGGGCGGCATTGCCGCCGGGACGCTGGCCCCGCCGCTGGTGATCCTGAAGGCCGAGGATCTGGAGGCGGCCCTGGCCCGGGTGACCGAAGCCGGGGCAACGATCACCCGGCCGATCTTCAGCTTTCCCGGCGGCCGCCGTTTCCAGTTCCGCGAGCCGGGCGGAACCGAAATGGCCGTTTGGTCCGAACGCTAGCGCCGCGGTGGCCGCGCCTTGTAGACCGGCAGCCGCCATCCGAAGCTCATGCCCCCGGCACGCAACAGCAGCACCACCGCCGCGCAGCCGATCAACGCCCAGCCGCGCCCGGTGCCAAGCATCAGCAACAGCAGCGCCGCCACCGCCCCGCCAAAGGCGGCGGTGACGTAAAGCTCGCCCTGTTTCAGCACCAGCGGCACCTCGTTGCCGACCACGTCGCGCATCAGCCCGCCGAAGGTGCCGGTTATCACCCCCATCAGCACCGTGACCACCGGGCTGACCCCCGCCTCCAGCGCCACGCCGACCCCGGCCGGCACCGCGACCGCCAGGGCAAAGGCATCCAGCCACAGGATGGCGCGATAACGGCTCTCCAGCCGATGCGCGGTAAAGAACACCATGATCGCCGCCCCGGCGGTCAGCAGCAAAAGCTCGGGCCGCCCGACCCAGAAGACCGGCAACCGGCCCAGCACCAGGTCGCGCAAGGTGCCGCCGCCGATCCCGGTCAGCGTGGCGAAGAAGATGAAGCCGACCACATCAAGCTGCCCGCGGCTCGCCACCAGCGCGCCGGTCAGCGCAAAGACCAGCACGCTGGCGTAATCCAGCAGCGGGACCAGCGCCTCGACGTTCATCCCGAGACCCGTGCGGGCTTGAAGGGCGCCATGCCCGCCCGCGCCAGCTCATCGGCGCGCTCGTTCTCGGGATGGCCGGCATGGCCCTTGATCCATTCCCAGCGCACCTGGTGCCGGGCCTGCGCCGCGTCCAGCCGCTGCCACAGATCGGCATTCTTCACCGGCTTGCGGTCGGCGGTGCGCCAGCCGTTCTTCTTCCAGCCATGGATCCATTGCGTGACGCCGTTCTTCACATAGGCGCTGTCGGTGGTCACGGTGATCTCGCTCGGCCGGGTCAGCGCCTCCAGGGCCGAGATCGCCGCCATCAGTTCCATGCGGTTGTTGGTGGTCTCGGCCTCGCCACCCGACAGCTCGCGCTCCTTCAGCATCCGGTCCCCGTCCATGGCGCGCATCAGGACGCCCCAGCCCCCCGGGCCGGGATTGCCGCTGCAAGCCCCGTCGGTCCAGGCAAAGAGCGCATTCATGCCTCGATCCCCCTGTAGCCGGGCAGGGCGGCGATGCGGTCGAGCCAGCGCCCGATGCCGGGAAAACGCTCCATCTCGAAGCCGCCCCGGCTGCCCGCCGTATGGGTATAGCCGTAAAGGCAGATATCGGCGAGGCTGGGGGCATCGCCCACCAGCCAGTCATGCGCCGCCAGCCGGTCCTCCATCACCTGCAGCAGGACATGGCCCCGGTCGAGCAACTCGGCCATGCGCTCGGGCGTCGCCTGCGCGCGGCGATGCGGATAGACCTGCAAGGCCGCCCGCACGGCGATCACGCCCTCGTGCTGGTTCTGCTCCCAGAACATCCAGCCCAGCATGGCGGCGCGATCGAAGGCATCGCCCGGCACGAAGCGGGTGCCCTCTCCCAGCCAGCACAGGATGGCATTCGATTCCGGCAAGAGCCGCCCGTCGTCCAGCTCCAGCACCGGCGCCTTGCCGAAGGGCAGCCGCCTCGCCGCCTTGGCCGCCTCCAGCGCTTCGGTCAGGTGTTCGACATCCACGATCTCGCAATCGCGGCCCAGGAGCGCCAGCAGCAGCCGCACCTTGTAACTGTTGCCCGAGGACGGCATCGACCAGAGCTTCATCCCGACCCTTTCTCCGTTTCAAAAATACTCCGGGGGAGGCCCGCAGGGCCGGGGGCAGCGCCCCCTGCGACGGTGCCGCCCCGAAAGCCCGGCTCAGGCCTCGCGCAAGACCCGCGGCACCTTGAACTCGACATTCTCGCGCGCCGTCTCGACCATCTCGACGGTCAGGTCATAACGCGCATGAAAGGCCGCGACCACCTCGTCGACCAGCACCTCGGGGGCCGAGGCGCCGGCGGTCACGCCCACCGCACGCGCGCCCGCGATGGCCCGCCAGTCGATCTGGTCGGCCCGCATCACCAGTTGCGAATAGGCGCAGCCGGCGGCGCTGCCCACCTCGACCAGCCGGCGCGAGTTGGAACTGTTCGGCGCCCCGATCACCAGCAGCGCGTCGATCCGCCCGGCGATGGCCTTGACCGAGGCCTGCCGGTTCGTCGTCGCATAGCAGATATCCTCCTTGGCCGGGCCCCTGATGCCCGGAAACCGCGCCTGCAAGGCGGCGACGATGGCGGCGGTGTCGTCGACCGAGAGCGTGGTCTGGGTGATGAAGGCCAGTCGCCCGGGGTCGCGCGGTTCGATCCGCGCCACGTCCTCGACCGTCTCGACTAGCAGCACCTCGCCCTCGGGCAACTGCCCCATGGTGCCCAGCACCTCGGGATGGCCGGCATGGCCGATCATCACCATCTGCAAGCCCTCGGCGTGATGACGCTCGGCCTCGACATGGACCTTGCTGACCAGCGGGCAGGTGGCGTCGACGAAGACCATCTCGCGCCGCCGCGCCTCGGCCGGCACCGCCTTGGGCACGCCATGGGCCGAAAAGATCACCGGCCGGTCGGAGGGCACATCGTCCAGTTCCTCGACGAAGACCGCGCCCTTGTCGCGCAGGGAGTCCACGACGAACTTGTTATGCACGATCTCGTGGCGCACATAGACCGGCGCGCCCCATTTCTGCAGCGCCATCTCGACGATCTTGATGGCGCGGTCCACGCCGGCGCAGAATCCGCGCGGCGCGGCGAGATACAGGGTCAGGGGCGGTTTCTTGTCCATGGGCTTCACCTAACCCCGGGAAAGGCGCCTCGCAAGGGATCAGGCGCCCTCGAAGGCGGTCAGGGCGTGGACCTCGTGGCCCAGCCCCTCCAGCAGCGCCCGTCCGCCCAGCTCGGGCAGCTCGATCACGAAGGCGCAGCCCACGACCTCGGCCCCCAGCCGTCCGCAAAGCGAGATGCCGGCCGCCGCGGTGCCGCCGGTGGCCAGCAGGTCGTCGACGATCAGCACCCGCTCACCCGGTTTCAGCGCGTCGTCATGGATTTCCATCACCGCCTCGCCATATTCCAGCGCATAGGCCTGGCTGATGACGGCGCCGGGCAGCTTGCCCTTCTTGCGGATCGGCACGAAGCCTACCGAAAGCTGATGCGCCACCGCGCCGCCCAGGATGAAGCCGCGCGCCTCCAGTCCCACCACCTTGTCGATATCCTCGCCGGCATAGGCGGCCAGAAGCTGGTCCACCGCCATGCGAAAGCCGCGCGCATCGGCGAAAAGCGTGGTCACGTCGCGAAACAGGATCCCCTCATGCGGGAAATCGACGATGGTGCGGATGTAGTCGCGCACCGTGCGGCTGTCGCGGCGGCGCTTTCCGGCGGGCGTTTCCATCAGGGGCGCTCCATCTCGAAGGTCTCGGTGGTGATGGTGTAGTCCTTGTAGCCCAGCCGTGACAGCCAGCCGATCCCACGCAGGTCGAAGCGGCCGTCCTTCAGGCAGTCCTCGCGCAGGTGGATGCCGGTGACGACGCCCAGCACCATGTAGTTCGCCTCGCCCGCCAGCCGCAGGATGCGCGTGGCGCGGCATTCCAGCGCGGCGGCGGCGCCGGCGACGCGGGGGCAGTCGATGGTCTCGCATTCGGCCGCCTCGATGCCGGCCGCCTCGAATTCGTTCACCCCGGCGGACAATGCGGCGGAACTGGCGTTCACCTGATCCCTCAGCGATCCGTCGGCGATGTTGACGCAGAACACCCGCGATTGCGCGATCTGGGCCACGCTGTCCTTGGTCCCGGGCCGATCCGGCTTGGCCGAGGTCGATGCGAACATCAGCTGCGGCGGCACATAGGCGGTGAGGTTGAAGAAGGAATAGGGCGCCAGGTTGTCGCCCTGCCGGCCGCGGGTCGAGATCCAGCCGATGGGGCGCGGCGCGACGATGGCGCTCAGCGGGTTATGCGGCAGCCCGTGGCCGTCCTGGGGTCGGTAGAACATGGCGTGCCTCGCTGATCCATCCCTGATGCGGGGCCCAGAAGTGACCCCATGCGCGCGGCGCGTCAAGCATTCTCGCAGCTTCGCCCGTCCCGCCCGGCCATGGGACGGCGAAATTTGCCCTTCGGGTCCCGCAGGCGGTTTTCGCGGCCGCGCCCGCATGTTACGCGGTCCCTGCGCCGCGCCGAGACCACCCGAATCCCGACCCCAGAACCGGAGGCAGGATGTACGAACTTTGCCCCGAAACCCCCGCCGACACGCCCGAGGTCGAGGCGCTGCTGGACCTGTGCTTTGCGCCGGGACGCACGGCGCTGTCCTCCTATCGGCTGCGCGAGGGGGTTGCGCCGGTCAGGCCGCTTTGCCTGATGCTGCGCGACGATTTCGGCGCGCTGATGGGTGCGATCCGCTATTGGCCGGTGCGCGTGGGCGGGCGGCCGGTGCTGTTGCTGGGGCCGGTCGCGGTGCATCCCACGGCGCAGGGCGAGGGGCTGGGCGGCCTTCTGATGCGCGAAAGCCTGACGCGGGCGGCCGAGATGGGCTGGCAGCGGGCAATGCTGGTCGGCGATCTGCCCTATTATCAGCGCTTTGGCTTCTGGAAGCTCGAAGATGTCGAGATGCCGCCGCCCACCAATCCCGACCGGATCCTGGGGCTGGAACTGGTGCCCGATGCCTGGTCCGGCATCGCGGGCCCGGTCGAGCGAGAGACCGGCGACACTGCCGCCGGCCTGCGCGAGATGCGCCGCGAGGGCTGCACCCAGGTCGAGCCGCCCGATCACTCGGCGTAGGTGAAATCCTGCGGGTGGTTGGCCAGGCTGCCGGTCAGCGCCGCATAAAGGATGGTGCGGCCGTCGATGGTTTCGGGCCCGCCGGCCATGCCAAGCCATGTCAGCAGCTCCGCCCCCTCGCCGTCGCGCACCGAAAGCACGCCATGGGCGGTGCCGCTGCCGGGCGCGTAAAGCACCGCGAACTGGTTCGCCGCGCAGTCATGCTGCTTGCAGGCGGTCATGGCCAGGTATTCCTGGCCGCCGAAGCCGACCTTCTGGCTGGGCGAGATCACCGCGCCCTCGCGCAGCCATTCTGGCATCTGGTGCCCCTCGGCCATCTTCTCGACGGCGGCGGTCAACCCCTCGTCCTTGCCCAGGTCGGCGAGGGTCAACCCGACATCGGAGGCCGCAGCCTGGGCCCCCCCGGGCGTTTCGCCCTGCGCCGTCTCCTGCGCGGCGGCCTGGGCGGGGTCCTGCGCCGGTTGCGTCGCCGGGTCGGCCTCTTGCGCCAACCCGGCCTGCCCCAGGGCCAGGGCAGCGGTCAATGTCAGGGCCGGGATCATGCGGCGGATGCTCATTCCAGTCTTCCTTGTCCTTGTCCCGCCGCCATGCGGCAGGTTTGCATTCTTCCGTCGGAACCCCGGCGACGCCTTGCGGGTTCCCTTGCCGATGCCCAGTTCTGGCGCAGGCCAGACAACCCAGAGAAGCCGCAGGATGACCGAACAAAGCCAGATCCCCGTCCGCCAGGCCGTGCTGCCTCCGATCGACGACCCGACCGTGCATGCCGCGATCGACCGGCTGGCGCGACGCTATCTTCAGGCGGGCGGCGTGGCGATGGAGTTGCTGACCGCTGTCGGCGGCAAGGCCGAGGGGCTGATCGAACGCCTGCCGGCCCCGGTGCGCGGGCGCATGGACCGGATCACCCTGGCGGCGCTGAACCGCGCCTTCGACGCGGCATCGCGCTCGCGCGGGGTGTTGCGGGATCGCGGCGACCTGTTCAACCGCATGCTGTCGACCACCTCGGGCGCGGTGGGCGGGCTCGCGGGGATCGGCGGCGCCATGCTGGAATTGCCGGTGACGGTCACGCTGCTTTTGCGCGCGATCATGGACATTGCCGCCGAGCACGGCTTCGACCCGGTTTCGGACGAGGCGCGGCGCGAGGCGTTGCATGTCTTCGCCTCGGCCGGGCCGCTTGCCGATGACGACGGCACCGACCTGGGCCTGCTGGCGGCGCGCATGACCATCACCGGCCAGACTGTGCAGGCGCTGATCGCGCGGGTGGCGCCGCGGCTTTCCGCCTCGCTGGCGCAGAAGCTGGCGGCGCAGGCGGTGCCGGTGCTGGGCGCGCTTGCGGGGGCCTCGATCAATTACAGCTTTACCCGCTATTATCAGGAACTGGCGCGAGTGCATTTCGGCCTGCTGCGGCTGTCTCAGGAAACCGGCATCCCGCGCGAGGCGCTGGCCGAGGCGCTGGAGTTGCGCATGATCCAGCTGCGCCCGAATACCGCGGCGCGCAAGCTGTCGCGGCGCGGCTAGCCCCCCTTCGGCTATTCCCCGGGTTCGGCGGCGAGCTCCAGCACGCTGGCCGGGGCCTCCAGGTGATCGGTCCGCAAGGGGCCCGAGGGCCGGGCCAGCCGCGATTTCACCACCCAATGCAGCCGCTCCTGCGCGCGGGTGATGGCGACATAGGCCAACCGCTTCCACAGCGCGATGCCGGCTTCCGAGCGGCCCGACCACGCGGCGGCGGCGATGTCGGGGGCAAAGACCTGCACATCGGGCCATTGCGAACCCTGCGCCTTGTGGATCGTCACCGCCGCGCCATGTAGGAAAGCCGCGCCCATGCGGGCGGCAAAGGGGATGAAGGGCTCCTCGACATCCGGCATCTCGATCTTGACGATGCTGGCGGCGGAAAGCCGCGGCTCCTCGGCGCCCACGACATGCAGGCGCGAAAAGCCGGGCTTGCGCCCCGGTCCCAGATAAACCACCTGCGCGCCCTTGATCAGCCCGCGCGCCTCCAGGTCGATGCGCTTCTTGCGGTGCTTCAGGGGCAGTTCCAGCCCGTCGCAGATCAGGGGCTCGCCCGGCAGCAGCGCATCGCCCGGCGCGCCATAGGCCGAGCGGAACGCCTGGATCAGCTTGATGCGGGTGATGTTGCGCCAGACCAGGACCGGGCTTTGCGCCATCAGGTCGCTTTCCACCCGCTCGGCCCAGATCACGCGCGGATCGCTGGCTGCCGCCTCGCGGATCATGCGCTCGAAGGCGTCGAATTCCAGCCTGGGATCGGCCAGCGCATGGGCAAGGTCCAGGATCGGGCTGTCACCCTCCTGCCGGTGGATGCGGCTCAGCGTCAGCCGCTGCGAGGCGGCCAGCCGGTCGAAGACCATCTCGCCCGACTGCCCGACCGGGGCCAATTGCGCGGGATCGCCGAACAGGATCAGGATCGGGAAGATCTCGCGCAGGTCCTCGAACTGGCGCTCGTCCAGCATCGACGCCTCGTCGATCAACCCGATGTCCAGCCCCTCCTCGCGCCGTTTCCAGCCGCGGATGAAGTCCGAACCGCGCAGGCCGGCGGCGGCCAGGGCGCCGGGAATCGAGGCATGCTGGTCGTAAAAGGCCTTCGCCCGGTCCAGCGCGGCCTCGGTCAGCCCCTCCATCAGCCCGTCGACCGAGGGCCGCTCGCCCACGCCGGTCAGCCAATCGGCGATGCGCTCGTATTCCGGGTCGTAGACCGGTGTATAGAGGATGCGGTGGATCGTCGTCGCCGGCACGCCGCGCATGCGCAGCACGAAGGCCGCCTTGTTGGTGGGCGCAAGGATGGCGACGGTGCGGCGGTCCTTGCGCTTCTTGCCCTCGTAATCGCCCGAAACGATATCGACCCCGGCTGCCTTCAATGCCTTGGTCAGTTCGGCGAGCAGCAGCGTCTTGCCCGAGCCGGCCTTGCCGATCACCGCCATGACGCGGCCCTTGCCGGGCTTCGGCGGCGCGATCTCTTCCGAAACCAGGTCGATACCGGATTCTTCGAGTACGGCGGCAAGCGCGTCCCAGGCTTCGGCCTGATCGGGGGAAAGGGCGGGCAGGGTCATGAGCCCTTGTTAGCCCGCCGCGCGAGAGGCTGAAAGGCCGATCCGGTGGTGCCGCCGCGATTTGAGTATTTGGAGAACGAAGAAGGCCGACAGGGTGCCAGCCGCTTCTCTGTTCCCCAAATACTCATGCCCTGGTGCAGCATTCAGGCCCGTTCGTCCTTGGGCGAGCCCATGACGACATGGGTGGTGATGGTGGCGATCTGCGGAAAGGCGCCCAGCACCTCGGTATGAAAGCGGCGATAGGCGTCCAGATCGCGCACCTCGACGCGCAGCAGGTATTCCACCGAGCCGGTGATGTTGTGGCATTCCCGGACCTGGGGTGCCGCACGGCAGGCGCGCTCGAAAGCCTGCTGCGCCTCGTTCGAATGGCGGGCGAGGCCCACGGTGACATAGGCGGTGAAGCCCGCCGCGCGGGCGGACGGGGCGATGATGGCGCGGTAGCCCTGGATGGCGCCGCGCCGTTCGAGGTCCTGCACGCGGCGCAGGCAGGCCGAGGGCGAGAGCCCGACCTCGGCGGCGAGTTGCTGATTCGGAATGCGGCCGTTCCGCGCAAGAATGCGCAAGATTCGCGCGGAGATAATATCAATTTCGAACTCTGATTGCTTATCTATGCTGTTCATCTTCAAACTTGATCGGAAATTGCGCCTGATCCGCAATATCATTGTGGCTTCTTTCGGGAAATCCGCAATGTCGCATCAGATACTCGTGGCGCTTGTCGCCTTCGCCTTCGTCACCTCGGTCACGCCGGGGCCCAACAACCTGATGCTGATGGCCTCGGGTGCGAATTTCGGCATCCGCCGCAGCATTCCGCATCTTCTGGGCGTGGCGCTGGGATTTGGCGCCATGGTGGCGCTGTTGGGGCTGGGCGTGGACCGGCTGATCGCAGGCGCGCCGCGGCTGGCCGAGGCGTTGAAATGGATCAGCATGGCTTACGTCCTGTGGCTTGCGTGGAAGATCGCCCGTGCTGCGGCGCCCGGAACCGAAGGGGCGGCGGCGCGGCCGATGAGCTTCCTGGCCGCCTGCGCCTTTCAATGGGTGAATCCCAAGGCGTGGATGATGGCGCTGGGGGCGCTTTCGGCCTATTCGGCCGGGGTGGGCGGCACGCTAGTGGTGGCGCTGGTCTTTACTCTGGTGAACCTGCCCTCGGTCGCGCTTTGGGCGGCGATGGGGCAGGGGTTGCGCGGCGCCTTGCAGGACCCGGCGCGGCTCATGCTGTTCAACCGGGCGATGGCGGTGCTGCTGGTCGGCTCGATGCTGCCGGTCGTCACCGGGCACTGACCGCGATCAGCGTCGCGACGCCGGCGACGATCAGAGCCATCCCGCCAAGCTGGCGCGGACTGGCGCCTTCGCGGAAGACCCGGCCCGAAACCAGTTGCGCCATCACCACCTCGACCAGCGCCAGCGTACGGACATTGGCCGCCGCCGTCAGCGCGAAGCCCAGGAACCAGAACAGCGAGGCCAGCGCGCCCAGGGCGCCGGCACCCAGCGAGCCGCGCCAGTGCCGGGCGATGCCGGCCAGCGCCGGGCGGTCGAGCGTGCCCAGCCAGATCAGCATGATCGCGCTTTGCATGGCGAGGGCCAGGACCAGGACGGTCGCGGCCCGCACCGGCTCGGCGCCGAAGGGCAGGGCCAGGATCGCGCCGCGAAAGCCGATGGCCGAGAGGCCGAACAGCGCCCCCGCCGCGATGCCGAGGCCGGCCGTGCGCCAGGTGCTGCGCCGCCAGTCCGCGCCCGACATCAGCACCACGCCCAGCGTCGCCGTGGCAATCGCCGCCATGCGGGCGAGGCCCAGCGGCTCGGCCAGCAGCAAGGTGCCGATCAGCGCCAGCGTCACCGGCTCGGTCTTGATCAGCGCGGTGGTGACGCCGAAGCCGCGGCTTTCCATCGTCACCAGCATCAGCGCGGTGGCGGCGATCTGCGAGGCGGCCCCCAGCGCCGCCCAGCCCAGCACCGCCGCATCGGGCCGGGGCACCGGCACCAGCGCTGCCATGCCCGCCAGGACCAGCGCGGCGAAGGGCAGGCCGAAGAGAAATCGCACGGCAGTCGCGCCCATCGTGCCCAGTTCGGCGGTCAGCCGCCGCTGCGCCGCGTTGCGTCCGGTCTGGGCCGCGGCAGCGATCAGCGTGGCGACGATCCAACTCAAGCCCCGACCCCGCCCATCAGCCCCGGATCGCCTCCAGCATCCGCGCGACGTTTTCGGGATCGGCCTCGGGGGTGATGCCATGGCCGAGGTTGAAGATATGCGGACCCTGCGAGAAGGCCTGCACGATCCGGCGCGTTTCGGAGATGAGCTCCTCGCCGCCGCTGACCAGCAGGCGCGGGTCGAGATTGCCCTGCACGCAGCCGTCCTTTTGCACCTCGGCGGCCGCCCAGTCGGCGCTGACCGAATTGTCCAGCGCCACGCAATCGGCCCCCGTCGCGCGGGCGAAGCCGGCATAGCGCGGCCCGGCCTCGCGCGGGAAGGCGATCACCGGGATGCCGGGATGGCGGGCCTTGAGCGCGGCGATGATCCGGCGCGCGGGCTCGACCGCGAAATCGTCGAAGTCCCGGCCCTTGAGCGAACCGGCCCAGCTGTCGAACAGCTTCACCACCTCGGCCCCGGCCTCGATCTGGGCCGAGAGATAGTCGATGGTCGCCTCGGTGATCCGGTCGATCAGGGCGGCGAAGGCGGCGCGGTCCTCGGCCTTGAAGGCGTGGGCGGGGGCCTGGTCGGGGGTGCCGCGGCCGGCGACCATGTAGGTCGCGACGGTCCAGGGCGCGCCGGCAAAGCCGATCAGCGTGGTCTCGCGCGGCAGTTCGCGCGCCAGGATGCGGACGGTTTCATAGACCGGCGACAGCGTGTCGTGGATCGCGGCGGCGGGTTTCAGGGCCGCGACCCCAGCGGCGCTGGTCACGGTCGAGAGCCGCGGCCCCTCGCCGGTCACGAACCACAGGTCGAGCCCCAGCGCCTGCGGCAGCAGCAGGATGTCGGCAAAGAGAATCGCCGCGTCGAAACCATAGCGGCGGATCGGTTGCAGCGTCACCTCGGCCGCCAGGTCCGGCGTGTAACACAGCGACAAAAAGTCGCCGGCCTGGGCGCGGGTGGCGCGGTATTCCGGCAGGTAGCGGCCGGCCTGGCGCATCATCCAGACAGGCGGGACGGGCAAACGCTCGCCCTTCAGCGCGCGCAGGATGGTTTTTTCGGACATAATTCACCTCTCGCCCCTTTCATGGCGCGCGCGTCCCCGTTGTCAAGGCCGAGGGGGGGCGCTAAGCCCTGTGTCATGACCCAGATGCCCGACCCCCAGAACCCCATCCGCATCGGCACCCGAGGCTCGGCCCTGGCGCTGGCGCAGGCGCATGAAACCCGCGACCGGCTGATGGCCGCGCATGGCCTTGCCGCCGACGCCTTCCGGATCGTGGTGATCAAGACCACCGGCGACCGCGTGCTGGACCGGCCGCTGAAAGAGATCGGCGGCAAGGGCCTGTTCACCCGCGAGATCGAGGATGCGCTGCTGGCGCACGAGATCGACATCGCCGTGCATTCCATGAAGGACATGCCGACGATCCAGCCCGAGGGGTTGGTGATCGACTGCTACCTGCCGCGCGAGGATGTGCGCGACGCCTTTGTCAGCGCGCAGTTCGCGGCGATTTCCGAGCTTCCCCAAGGGGCTGTCGTCGGTTCTTCGAGCTTGCGGCGGCGGGCGCAACTGGCGGCGCGGCGGCCCGACCTGAAGCTTGTGGAGTTTCGAGGAAACGTACAGACGCGCCTGAAAAAGCTGGAAGACGGCGTTGCTGTAGCGACTTTCCTGGCCATGGCCGGGCTGACGCGGCTGGGCATGCTGCATGTCGCGCGCGGCGCGGTCGAACCCGACGAGATGCTGCCTGCCGTGGCGCAAGGCTGCATCGGGGTCGAGCGGCGCGCCGACGATGCGCGCACCGCCTCGCTACTGGCCGCGATTTCGGACCGGGACAGCGCGCTGCGGGTGACGGCCGAGCGGGCCTTCCTGGCGCGGCTCGACGGTTCCTGCCAGACGCCCATCGCCGGGCTGGCGGAACTGCTGGGTGACCGGCTGCGGTTGCGCGGCGAGATCCTGCGCCCCGACGGCAGCGAGGTCATCGCGGCCGAGCGCGTCGGTCCGGCCGCGGACGGCGCGGCCATGGGCACCGATCTGGCCGAGGAATTGCGCGGCCGGGCGCCTGCCGACTTCTTCGACTGGTCCTAAAGCGCCAGCCCCAGCGCCAGCCCCAGTCCCAGCAGAACCATTGCCCGGCGATAAAGCGCCAGCCCGCGCAGCAGATCCTGCGCCAGAGGGTCGCGGGCGCTCCCGTTCAGCCAGGGCTCGGGGCTTTCCACGCCGTGATAGCGGCGCGGACCGGACAGGCGCACATCCAGCGCGCCGGCCATGGCACCCTCGGGCCAGCCGGCATTGGGCGAGCGGTGGCGGCCTGCGTCGCGGCGCATCACCCGCCAGGACCGTCGCGATCCCGCTGCGGCCACGAACAGCAGTCCGGTCAGGCGCGAGGCCGGCAGGTTCACCAGATCGTCCAGCCGCGCCGCCACCCGCCCGAACAGCGCATGGCGCGGGCTCATATGGCCGATCATCGAATCGAGCGTGTTGATCGCCTTGTAGGCGGCGATCCCCGGCAGCCCGGCCACCGCCGCCCAGAACAGCGGCGCGACCACGCCGTCGGACGTGTTCTCGGCCAGGCTTTCCAGCGCGGCGCGGGCGATGGGCTCGGGCCGGCCGTCGTCCAGATCGCGGCCGACGATCATCGCCGCGGCCGCCCTTGCCGCCGGGATGTCGCCCGAGGCCAGGGGCTGCGCGACGGCGGCGACGTGATCGTGAAGCGAGCGGGCAGCGACCAGCGGCCAGGCCAGCACGCCCAGCACCACCGGGCCGAAGGGCAGCGGCGCCAGCGCCCATGTCAGCAGCAGCGCCGGGATCACCGCCGCGCCGACCGTCACCGCCACCGCCAGCGCGCCGCGCGCGATGCGGCTTGCGCCCCGGTTCCAGCGCCGGTCGAGCGTCGAGATGAGCCCGCCGATCCAGACCACCGGATGCGAGATGCGGCGATAAAGCGCATCGGGCCAGCCGATCAGCGCATCGACCAACAGGGCGATCAGCGCGATCACCAGCGTGTCCTGCGTCATGGCGCGACCCGGTTGACGGCCTCGACGGCCCAGCCGGCGGGGCTGCGCGACAGGATGGTCAGCGACAGCGGCGCCACCGAAAAGGACAGCGCCGCCGGGCCGACCGCCAGGGCCAGCGCGGCGCGAACGGTGCCGGCATGGGCAACGATGGCCACCGTGCCGCGCGCCCGGTCCAGGAGCGGCTGCACCCGCGCGGCCATGTCGAGAAAGCTTTCGCCACCGGGCGGGCGCTGGCGGGCCAGTTCCCCGGGCGGCAGCGGGCCGAGGTCGGGGATGGCGGCGCCGGGCTGTTCCCAGGCGCCGAAATCCTGTTCCCACAAGGCGGCGTGCCATTCGGGGGTCAGCCCCAGCGCCGCGCAGGTCTGCCGGCAGCGCAGGGCGGGACTGGACCAATGGCTCTCGGCCCTGCGCAGCGTCTCGCGCGCCCAGCCGAGCGCCGCGAGGTCACTGCAATCCGCCGCCACGTCGCGCCGCCCGGCCAGCCCGGGGTGGGCCAGCGGCGCATGGCGCAGAATCAGCAGCCGCGCGGCGGCATCGGGGGCGGGGCTCATCGGGCATCCTTGCGGCATTGCGCGGCATGGATGGCGCGGGGGCACGGGCTTGTCAACGAAGCCCCGCCCGGCGCAGGATCGATTGCAGGGGGGATGCCGTGACAGAAGGCTTGACGCAGGCCACGCTCCGGCGGCATAAGACAGTTAAATGAACACTTGTTCAATAAATGGAGGAGATCGCCGATGTTCAATGCGGGAATGCAGTTCGATCTGGGCGAGGACGTGAACGCGCTGCGCGAGACCGTGCACCGCTGGGCGCAGGAGCGGGTGAAGCCCATCGCGGCCGAGGTGGATCGCAAGAACGCATTCCCGAACGAGCTGTGGCGCGAGATGGGCGATCTGGGCCTTTTGGGCATCACCGTGTCCGAAGAACTTGGCGGCAGCGGCATGGGCTATCTGGCCCATGTCATCGCGACCGAGGAGATCGCCCGCGCCTCGGCCTCGGTCAGCCTGTCCTATGGCGCGCATTCGAATCTTTGCGTGAACCAGATCAAGCTGAACGGCACCGATGAGCAGCGGGCGAAATACCTGCCCAAGCTTTGCTCGGGCGAGCATGTCGGCGCGCTGGCCATGTCCGAGGAGGGCGCGGGCAGCGACGTGGTCGGCATGAAGCTGCGCGCCGAAAAGCGCAACGACCGCTATGTGCTGAACGGCAACAAATACTGGATCACCAACGCGCCGGACGCCCATACGCTGGTGGTCTATGCCAAGACCGATCCCGAGGCGGGCAGCAAGGGCATCACCGCCTTCATCGTCGAGCGCGGCATGAAAGGTTTCTCGACCAGCCCGCATTTCGACAAGCTGGGCATGCGCGGCTCGAACACCGGCGAGCTGATCTTCGAGGATTGCGAGGTGCCCTTCGAGAACGTGCTGGGCGCCGAGGGCAAGGGCGTGCGCGTGCTGATGTCGGGCCTCGACTACGAGCGGCTGGTGCTGTCGGGCATCGGCACCGGCATCATGGCCGCCTGCCTCGACGAGGTCATGCCCTATGTCAAGGAGCGCAAGCAGTTCGGCCAGCCCATCGGGTCGTTCCAGCTGATGCAGGGCAAGATCGCCGACATGTATGTCGCGCTGAACACGGCGCGGGCCTATGTCTACGAGGTGGCGAAGGCTTGCGATGCGGGCAAGGTCACCCGGCAGGACGCGGCGGGCGCGGTGCTTTACGCCAGCGAGCAGGCCATGGTGCAGGCGCATCAGGCGGTGCAGGCGCTGGGGGGGGCGGGTTTCCTCAACGATTCGGTGGTCAGCCGGCTGTTCCGCGATGCCAAGCTGATGGAGATCGGTGCCGGCACCAGCGAGATCCGCCGCATGCTGATCGGCCGCGAGCTTCTGGGGCTGGCCTGATGGCCGGCTTGCGGCGCGTGCTGGTCCTTGGTGCGCTGCTGGCGCTTGGCACCGGCACCGCCGTGGCGCAGCCACAGAATGGCGGGCCGGCCTTCGACGCCGCGCTTCTGGAGCGATGCCTGTCGGGGACGGAACGCGGCGACGGCCCGGTCGATGCGCGCGAGACCTGCATAGGCGCTGCCGCCGATCCCTGCATGGACAGCCAGGGCGGCTCGACGACGGTCGGCATGTCGGCCTGTCTCGGGAACGAGTTGGACTTGTGGGACGCAAGGCTGAACGAGACCTATCGCGAGGTCATGGCGCAGTCCGAGGCCACGGACGGGAACATGGCCGAACTGGGCTCGGCCGCCGAAAAGGAATCGCCGCTGCTGCGCGACATGCAGCGCAGTTGGATCGCCTTTCGCGATACCGCCTGCGGGTTCGAACGCAGCCGCTGGGGCGGCGGCACCGGCGGCGGTCCGGCCGGGCTGCATTGTGCGCTGACCCTGACCGCGCGGCAATATCTGTGGCTGGACCAGTATCGCGGCAAGGACATGTAGGCACCGGGGAGGAGAGGATGCGCAAGGCAGGACTGCTTTTCTGGCTGGCCGCGACCATGGCCGCCCCCGCCGCCTTGGCAGGCGATGCCTCGGGATTCGATCCGGTGGTGATCGACCAATGCTTGGCCGCGGCCGAAACGCAGGGCGCGCGCGCCGATTGCGCCACGGCGGGGATGGATGCCTGCCTGGATTACGCCCGGCAGAAATAC
Source organism: Paracoccus sp. SSJ (assembly GCF_030234105.1). Classification (NCBI taxonomy): domain Bacteria; kingdom Pseudomonadati; phylum Pseudomonadota; class Alphaproteobacteria; order Rhodobacterales; family Paracoccaceae; genus Paracoccus; species Paracoccus sp. SSJ. Next base: position 92,167 of record NZ_JASSPE010000017.1, read on the forward strand.
ACCGGCGACGACCCGGATTTCCCGATGGCGAACTGCCTCGACGCCTCGCACCAGGCATGGGAGGCGAAGCTGACCGCCGTCTATCAGGCGGCACTGGAGGGCGGCGAGGCGCAGGAGACGCTGCGCCGGGTCGAACGCAGCTGGATCGACTTCCGTGAGATCCTTTGCGAGCGGGCGCGGGAAACGGGCGGCGACCTGGCCCATGGCCGCTGCATCCGGGACGAAACGGCGCGGCAGGCGGCGCTGCTGACCTCGCTGGCGGAACCGCAATGAGCGGGGCCGCGGAAAACGGGCGCCACCAGCGGCGGCGCCCCCTTGGCGGTGACGAGGGCCTAGAACTTCATCACATAGCTGATGCCGACCACGACCGGATCGACATCGACCGTGCCGATGTTCTGGCCGTTCAGCTCGACATCGGCGCCGATGTCGATCCAGCGCAGATCGGCGCGCAGGGCCGAGCGCTCGTTGATCCAGTGATCCACGCCCAGATGCGCGGCCAGGCCCCAGCTGTTCTTGACCCGCAGATCGCTGCCGGCCAGCGGACCCTTGGCCTCGCCGTCCCAGAAGCCGGTGAAGTTCACGCCCAGGCCGACAAAGGGCTTCCAGCGCGGATGCGCGTCGAAGTGATATTGCAGCGAAACGACCGGAGGCAGGTGCTTGACCGTGCCGATCTCGGTGCCGTTCGACTTGATCGAATGCTTGAAGGGCAGGGCGCCCAGCACCTCGATGCCGATATTGTCGCGGATGAAGTATTCGAAGGTGATGCTGGGGCGCATGTTGTCGTCGATGCTGACCGGCACCGTGCCCCCCGCCAGCGTCCCGTTGTCCGATTTCGGGTTCACGTTTGCGATCCCGAAGCCGAGCGTCCAATCACCCTGCGATTGCGCAAGCGCGGGCGAAGCAAGCGCGGCGAGCGCCGCGGCAATGGCAAGCTTGTGTCTCATGGCGATCCTCTCTTCTTGTCGCATGCCCGCTCATGGCTCCTTGTCCCGGGCTTCGACGTTGATCTGGATCAAGATTTTCCCGCCTTTGGCAGGGATGCGACAAACTGGCGCAGCAGCGCCGGCACTTCGACCGAAAGGATGATGCGATGAAGCTTGGCACCTCGGCCCTGCCGTCCTCGGAGGCGTTCCGCGCCAACCGCACGGCGCATCTCGCCATGCTGGAGACGGTGCGCGAGGCGGCGCTGGCCGCGGCGTCGGGCGGCGGCCCCAAGGCTGTCGAGCGCCATGTCGCGCGCGGCAAGATGCCGCCGCGCGAACGGGTGGCGAACCTGCTCGACCCCGGCTCGCCCTTCCTGGAGATCGGCGCCACGGCGGCGCATGGCATGTATGGCGCCGCCGCGCCCTGCGCCGGGGTGATCGCCGGCATCGGCCGCGTGCATGGGCAAGAGGTGATGGTCGTGGCCAACGACGCGACCGTCAAGGGCGGCACCTATTACCCGATGACGGTGAAAAAGCACCTGCGCGCGCAGGAGATCGCCGAGGAATGCCAGCTGCCCTGCGTCTATCTGGTCGATTCGGGCGGCGCGAACCTGCCCAACCAGGACGAGGTCTTTCCCGACCGCGACCATTTCGGCCGCATCTTTTACAACCAGGCGCGGATGTCGGCCAAGGGTATCGCGCAGATCGCCGTGGTCATGGGCTCCTGCACGGCAGGCGGCGCCTATGTGCCGGCCATGTCCGACGTGACCATCATCGTCCGCAACCAGGGCACGATCTTCCTGGCCGGCCCGCCCTTGGTGCGCGCCGCCACCGGCGAGGTGGTCTCGGCCGAGGATCTGGGCGGCGGCGACGTCCACACCCGGCTTTCGGGCGTGGCCGACTACCTGGCCGAGGACGACGCCCATGCGCTGGCCCTTGCCCGCCGCGCCATCGGGAACCTCAACCGCAGCCTGCCGGCGACCGTGCAATGGCAATCCCCCGAGCCTCCGGCCCATGACCCGGAAGACATCCTGGGCATCGTCCCCGCCGACCTGAAGATCCCCTACGACATCCGCGAGGTCATCGCGCGCGTCGTGGACGGCTCGCGCTTCGACGAGTTCAAGGCCCGCTTCGGCGAGACGCTGGTGACGGGCTTCGCCCATCTCGAAGGCTGTCCCATCGGCATCGTCGCCAATAACGGCGTGATCTTCTCGGAGGCCGCGCAGAAGGGCGCGCATTTCATCGAACTCTGCTCGATGCGCGGGATCCCGCTGGTCTTCCTGCAGAACGTCACCGGCTTCATGGTCGGGCGCAAATACGAGAACGAGGGCATCGCGCGGCACGGCGCCAAGATGGTGACGGCGGTGGCGACGACCAGCGTGCCCAAGATCACCATGCTGGTCGGCGGCAGCTTCGGCGCCGGCAATTACGGCATGGCCGGCCGCGCCTACGGGCCGCGCTTCCTCTGGACCTGGCCCAATTCCCGCATTTCGGTGATGGGCGGCGAACAGGCGGCCGGCGTGCTCGCCACCGTGCGCCGCGACGGGATCGAGCGCCAGGGCGGCACCTGGACCGCCGAGGAGGAGGCCGAGTTCAAGCGTCCCACCATCGAGATGTTCGAGCGCCAGTCGCACCCGCTCTACGCCTCGGCCCGGCTCTGGGACGACGGCATCGTCGACCCCAGGAAGACCCGCGACGTGCTGGCGCTGAGCCTGCGCGCCAGCCTCAACGCGCCGGTCGAGCCGACCCGCTTCGGCATCTTCAGGATGTGACGGCCATGCGCATCTCCACCCGGCAAGGCGACATCACCCGGCTCGCCGTCGATGCCATCGTCAATGCGGCCAATCGCACGCTGCTGGGCGGCGGCGGCGTCGACGGCGCCATCCACCGCGCGGCCGGCCCGTTACTCCTCGAGGAATGCCGCACCCTGGGCGGCTGCCCCACCGGCGAGGCCCGGATCACCGGGGGCTACGACCTGCCGGCAAGATACGTCATCCACGCCGTCGGCCCGGTCTGGCAAGGCGGCATGGCGGGCGAGGACGCGCTGCTCGCCGGCGCCTACCGCCACAGCCTGCTGCTTGCGCAGGCCCACGACCTTGCCCGGATCGCCTTCCCGGCGATCTCGACCGGCATCTACGGTTTTCCGGCCGAACGTGCCGCTCGCATCGCCGTCGCGACCATCCTCGACCATGCCGCCGATATCGAGGTGATCCTGGTCGGCTTCGACGGCCCCGGCCATGCGACGCTCCGGCAAGCCGTGGAAGAGGCCCGCCGATGATTTCTTCGTTCTCCAAATACTCCACGGGGGTCCGGGGGTGTGAAACCCCCGGTGCCTCGCCCGCCACAAGAGGTGCCGGATGTTCCAGAAAATCCTGATCGCCAACCGGGGCGAGATCGCCTGCCGGGTCATCGATACCGCCCGCAAGCTGGGCGTGCGCACGGTCGCGGTCTATTCCGAAGCCGACCGCGCTGCGCGTCATGTCACCATCGCCGACGAGGCCGTTCCCATCGGCGGCCCCGCACCCAAGGACAGCTACCTGCGCGGCGATGCCATCATCCGGGCCGCGCTCGACACCGGGGCGCAGGCCATCCATCCCGGCTATGGCTTTCTCAGCGAGAACCCCGACTTCGTCGATGCGGTGACGGCCGCGGGCCTGACCTTCATCGGCCCCTCGGCCGATGCCATCCGCAAGATGGGCCTCAAGGACGCGGCCAAGGCGTTGATGGCCGAGGCGGGCGTCCCGGTCGTGCCCGGCTATCACGGCGAGAACCAGGACGCCGGCCATCTTGCGGCGCAGGCGGACAAGATCGGCTATCCCGTGCTGATCAAGGCTGTGGCCGGCGGCGGCGGCAAGGGCATGCGCCTGGTCGAGCGTGCAGGGGACTTCGCCGCCGCGCTGCAATCCGCGCAAGGCGAGGCCGCCACCGCCTTCGGCAACCCGGCCGTACTGGTCGAGAAATACATCCAGCAGCCCCGCCATATCGAGGTGCAGGTCTTCGGCGACGGCCATCGCGCCGTCCACCTGTTCGAGCGCGACTGTTCGCTGCAACGCCGCCACCAGAAGGTGATCGAGGAGGCCCCGGCGCCCGGCATGACGCCCGAGATGCGTGCCGCCATGGGCGCCGCCGCCGTCCGCGCCGCCGAGGCGATCGGCTATGCCGGCGCCGGCACCATCGAATTCATCGTCGATGGCAGCCGGGGCCTGCGCTCCGACGGCTTCTGGTTCATGGAGATGAACACCCGCCTTCAGGTCGAGCATCCGGTGACCGAACTCGTCACTGGCGTCGATCTGGTGGAATGGCAGCTGCGCGTCGCCAGCGGAGAGCCGCTGCCGGCCAGGCAGGAGGATCTGACGATCACCGGCCATGCCTTCGAGGCGCGGCTTTATGCCGAGGACGTGCCCGCGGGCTTCCTGCCCGCCACCGGCCGGCTTGCGCATCTGCGTTTTCCCGACCATGCCCGGATCGAGACCGGGGTGCGTCCCGGCGACGCGATCTCGCCCTGGTACGACCCGATGATCGCCAAGATCGTCACCCATGGCGCCACCCGCGCCATCGCGCTGCGCGCGCTGGAGGCGGCGCTGGTCGATACCGAGGTGGCGGGCTCGGTCACCAATGTCGATTTCCTGATTGCGCTGGCCCGGCACGAGGGTTTCGGCAAGGGCGAGGTCGATACCGGCCTGATCGCCCGCGACCTTCAGGCGCTGATCGCCGCTGCCGAGCCCGATCCGCGGGCCAAGGCGCTGGCGGTGCTGGGCCTTGCCGGGCTGGAGGACCCCATGGTGCGCGGCGGCATCACGCTGTGGCAGCCGCTGCGCCGTACCATCGCCTGGGAAGGCGGCGAGGCGGTGCTGGAGGTGCTCGGCCCCGGCGCCGCCCGCGTCACGCTGGACGGCAGCAGCCACGAGATCGCCTATGAAGGCGGGCGCTGGTGGGTGGATGGCAGCCCGCGCCGTTCGCGCATCGTCAACCATGCGGCCGGCACCAGCGTCTTCGGCGGCCGCTCGCTGACGCTTGCGCCGCTCGACCCGCTGGCGCGCGGCGGCGAAGAGGCGGGCGGCGGCATGACGCTTTCGCCCATGCCGGGGCTCGTCAAGGCGATCTTCGTCGAACCGGGGCAGGAGGTCGCGGCGGGCGCGCGGCTGGCGATCCTCGAGGCGATGAAGATGGAACATACGCTGACCGCCGCTCGCGACGGTCGCGTGGCCGAGGTCTTCGCCCGGGCCGGCGACCAGGTCGAGGCCGGCGCGGCGCTGATCCGGCTGGAGGAGGAAGGGGACGCATGATCCTGCACCATGTCCCCGGCTCGCGCTCGATGCGCGTCCTCTGGCTGATCGAGGAACTGGGGCTCGATTGCGAATTGCGGCTCTGGTCGCTGACCGATGGCGGCCTGCGCAGCCCCGAATTCCGCGCGCTTTCGCCCGCCGGCCGCATCCCGGCGCTCGAGGTGGACGGCCGCGCCATCTTCGAATCCGGCGCCATCGTGCAATACCTGGCCGAGCGCGAGGGCAGGCTTGCCCCAGGGCCGGGCGAGCCCGAGCGCGCCGATTTCCTGGAATGGGTCAATTTTGCCGAAACCCAGGCGAATATCCTGCAAGCCCTGAACATCCACCACATCTTCCTGCGGCCGGAAAGCGCGCGCTCGATCCCGCTGATGCGGCTCGACACGAAACGGCTTGCGGTAACCGCCCGGGCGCTGGACGATCACCTGGCGGGGCGCGGGACGCTGCTGTCCGAATTCTCGGCCGCCGATTGCATGCTGGGCTTCAACATCGAGGCGCTGTTCCGCTTTCTGGCAACTGCCGACTATCCGGCGCTGGCGGCCTATCGCGACCGCATGACGGTGCGGCCGGCCTATCGCCGCGCCCTGGCCCGCGCCGGGGGCGATGCGATCTATGAACGCGATTTCTATGAGGTGCCGGATGTCCCGGGTTGAGATCTTCGAGGTCGGGCCGCGCGACGGCCTGCAGAACGAAAAGCGCCTGATCCCGGCGGCGGAAAAGGTCGCGCTGGTCGACCTGCTGTCGCAGGCCGGCTTCCGGCGCATCGAGGTGACCAGCTTCGTGCCGCCGAAATGGGTGCCGCAGATGGCGGATGCCGCCGAGGTCATGGCCGGCATCACCCGGCACGCCGGCATCCGCTATGCGGTGCTGACCCCAAACCTCAGGGGCTACGAGGCCGCGAAGGCGGCCGGCGCGGACGAGGTGGCGATCTTCGCCTCGGCCTCGGAGGGGTTTTCCAGGGCGAACCTGAACGCGACCATCGCCGAAAGCCTGGAACGCTTCGCCCCGGTGGCCGAGGCGGCGCGGGCCGACGGCATTCCGTTGCGCGGCTATGTCTCGGTGGTGACGGATTGCCCCTTCGACGGGCCGGTGCCGCCCGCGAACGTCGCCCGGGTGACCGCCGCGCTTCGCGACATGGGTTGCTATGAGGTCAGCCTGGGCGACACCATCGGGCAGGGCCGGCCCGAGACCATCGACGCCATGCTCTCTGCCGTGCTGGAGGAACTGCCGCCCGAAAACCTCGCCGGCCATTACCACGATACCGCAGGCCGGGCGCTGGAGAATGTCGATGCAAGCCTTTCGCGCGGCTTGCGGGTCTTCGACGCCGCTGTCGGGGGGCTGGGCGGTTGCCCCTATGCACCGGGCGCGGCGGGCAATGTCGCGACCGAAAAACTTGCCGCGCATCTCGCCGCGCACGGCCACGACACCGGGCTGGACATGGCGGTGATCGAACAGGCCGCCGCCATGGCCCACACCATGAGGGCCCGCACCATGAGGGGAGGAGCATGATGGAAACGATCCGCATCGACACCGACGCCCGCGGCGTGGCGCATCTGTGGCTCGCGCGCCCCGACAAGCACAATGCGCTTTCGGCGCAGATGATCCGCGAATTGACCCGGGCGGCGCAGGCGCTCGGGGTCGATCCGGCGGTGCGCGTCGTTGTGCTGGCGGCCGAGGGGCGCAGTTTCTGCGCCGGCGGCGATCTGGGCTGGATGCAGGAGCAGATGCGCGCCGATGCGGACACCCGCCGCCAGGGCGCGCGCCAGCTTGCCATGATGCTGAACGCGCTCAACACCTTGCCCAAGCCGCTGATCGGCCGGGTGCAGGGCAATGCCTTCGGCGGCGGGATCGGCATGATCTCGGTCTGCGACGTGGCCGTGGCGGTGCCCGAGGCGCGCTTCGGCCTGACCGAGACGCGGCTGGGCCTCATCCCCGCCACCATCGGCCCCTATGTCCTGGCCCGCATGGGCGAGGATAAGGCGCGGCGCGTCTTCATGTCCGCGCGGCTGTTCGGCGCCGAGGAGGCGTTGCGGCTGAACCTGCTGGCAAGCCTTGCGGATGCCGATACGCTGGACGCCGCGGTCGAGGCCGAGGTCGTGCCCTATCTCTCCTGCGCCCCGGGCGCGGTGGCGGCGGCCAAGCGCCTGGCCCGCCGCCTCGGCCCCCCCATCGGCGAGGCCGAAATCGAGGCCAGCATCCAGGCCCTCGTCGATGTCTGGGAGGGCGACGAGGCCCCCGAGGGCATCGCCGCCTTCTTCGACAAGCGCAAACCGCGCTGGCATGTCGGCTGAGGCGCCGACCTGCGTCTTCTTCGTTCTGGAAATACTCATCGGCAGGCGTCCCGCAGCGCCTAGGTTGCGGATTTGGTCCTCATATCGACGTCGCGCCCGCCCGCACTGCGGGATTCGAGTATTTGAGGAACGAAGAAGACGCGGGTCGGCGCGGCGTCGGAGCCTTGCGCCCTTTGCATGTCAGGGCTTCGCGGCGGGCGGCTTGGCGACATATGGTCGCATCTGTTAACGCTAGCGGGCCTGTTTTCCCCCATCCGCCATCCCGAAGGTGCCGCCATGCCGCCGCAGCCCAATCTCAAGCTTGCCATCCTTGCCCTTGGCCTTGGTGCCTTTGCCATCGGCACTTCGGAATTCGCCGCCATGGGGCTGCTGCCCTGGTATGCCAGCGACCTGGGCATCACCGAGCCGCAGGCGGGCCATGTGGTTTCCGCCTATGCGCTTGGCGTGGTCGTGGGGGCACCCGTCACCTCGATCCTGGGCGCGCGGCTGCCGCGGCGGCGCTATCTTGCGGCGCTGATCGCGGTTTATGGCGCGATGAACCTGCTGGCGGCGGTGCTGCCGGGTTACGGCACGCTGGTCGGCATGCGCTTTCTGGCCGGCTTGCCGCATGGCGGCTTTCTGGGCGTGGCCATGCTGTTTGCCGCCGATGCCCTGCCGCGCGAACAGCGTGCCAAGGGCGTGACGCAGGTGCTGCTGGGGCTGACCATCGCCAATATCGCCGGGGTGCCCTTGGCCGGTATCCTGGGGCAGGGCTTCGGCTGGCGCTGGGGTTTCGCGCTGCCCGGCGTGCTGGCGCTGTTGGCGGGCTGGCTGATCCTGCGGCTGGCGCCCCGGGTCGGCGCGCCCAAGGACGCGCGGCCGCTGGCCGAACTGAGGGCGCTGCGCAATCCGGCGGTCATGCTGATCCTGCTGGTCGGCGCCATCGGCTTCGGCGGGCTTTTCGCGGTCTATTCCTATCTTTCCGCCGCGATGCTGGCGACGGCCCAGCCGCCGGGCTGGGCCATACCGGCTGCGCTTTCGGCCTTTGGCATCGGCGGCACGCTGGGCAGCATTCTGGCCGCCCGCCTGACCATCCGCCACGGCACCTGGGGCGCGGCCTTGCGGCTGATGCTGTTCATGGCCGTGACCCAGGGCTTTGCGGCCTGGGCGGTGAGCAGTTGGGGGCTGATGCTGGTCTCGTCCTTCCTGCTGGGCCTGGGCTCGGGCATGGTGGTGCCCTTGCAGACCCGGCTGATGGATGTCGCGGGCGAGGCGCAAAGCATGGCCGCGGCGATGAACCATGCGGCCTTCAACGCCGCCAATGCACTGGGGCCGTGGCTGGCCGGGCTGGCGCTGGCGGCTGGCTGGGGCTGGCGTTCCTCGGGCCTGGTGGCGGTGGCGCTGTCAGGGGCGGGTCTGCTCGCCCTCGGCCTTGCCTGGCGGCAGGCCCGTCTCTCCGGGTACCAACTGCATGATCGCCCGGCGCGAGTGTGACGCGAATTCCCGCCGCCACGAGATGAGCAGCACATAGCTGGTGGCAAGGAACAGCCCCAGCGGTCCTGCCAGCCAGCCAAGTGCCCCCAGCGCGAAATAGACGCAGCGCAGCCCCGAGTTGAAGCTTTTCGCCGCGGTGATGTTGATGTCGGCCGCCTGCATCGCCAGCGGCATGGCGCGTGCGTCTTCGGGCTCGTTGGGGACCGAGGCCATGATGATCGCGCAATAGCCGAACAGCCGGTGCGACCAGACGAAGCGCAAGAGCGCGTTGGCCACGAAGAACAGCACCACGACGATCTTGATTTCCCATTTCAGCGTCGGCACATGGCCCAGGTCGAACTGCCGGGCCACGCCGGCAAGCTGGTCGGTATTGCCGATCAGCGCCAGCCCGCCGCCCACCGCGATCAGGCAGGCCGAGGCAAAGAAGGACGTGCCCTCGCGCAGCGTGGTCAGGATGGCGCTGTCGAAGATGCGCGGATTGCGTGTGATGAATTGTCGCATCCATTCGCGGCGATGCGCCTTCATCAGCACCGTGACCGAAGGATGGGCCCGGGGCGGATGCTCGGTGATCCAGCCGATGCCGAACCAGGCCAGGAACAGCCATAGCAGGGCCGCGAGGTCGGCCAGCGAGAGGGGGCCGAAGATGGCGGGGTCGAAGATCGGCGGGCCGGGCAGGGATGTATTCGGGTCCATGGCGCGATTCTACCCTTGCGGTCCGGATGTTGCCAGCCACCGTCCCGGCGGCTATCCAGCAGGCTGGTCAACTTTGTTCCGGAGTAAAGACAATGGCAGCACCCCACGCCATCCACGAGGAATTTCCCAACGACGCCGCGCGCATCCACGAGCTGAAGGTTTCGGATGCGCATTTCGCGCGCCTGCTCGAGGAATATGACGAGATCAACGATCAGGTCGCGGGGGCCGAAAGCCGCCATACGCCGATGTCGGAAGAGGCCGAGATCGCCCTGCGCAAGCAGCGCGCCGCGCTGAAGGACGAGATCGCCCGCATGCTGGCCGGCGCGCGCGCCTGATGTGGCGCCTGCCCCGGGGCCGTCAGGCGGTCCATTTTGGGGGCGTGATGAACGTCGGGCGCGCGGTGGCATCGCGCGCCCTGGTCCGGCCGCCCCGCGGGGTCGCGGCGGGGACTTGAAAGCCATCGGGCGCATTCCTACCTCAACGCTGTCGGAGGGCCCTTGCGGCACCGACGGACCTGCCCGCCCGGATCGGGGGGCAAGCCTTTGTATCGCTTGAGAAAGGATGCGAAAAATGCGCAACTTCGACCTGACCCCGCTTTATCGTGCCTCGGTCGGCTTCGATCGCATGGCCGATGTCATGGATCGTGCCCTGTCGGCCGATATCGCCAGCTATCCGCCCTATAACATCGAAAAGACCGGCGAGAATGCCTATCGCATCTCGCTTGCCGTTGCCGGCTTTTCCGCCGACGACCTGACCGTCGAGGTCAAGGACGGGGCCGTCATCGTCTCGGGCAAGAAGGCCGCCGAGGACGAGAGCCGCACCTATCTGCATCGCGGCATCGCGACCCGTGCATTCGAGCGCCGCTTCACCCTGGCCGATCATGTCCGCGTCAGCGGTGCGAGCCACGAGGACGGCATGCTGAACATCGACCTGGTGCGCGAGATCCCCGAGGCGCTGAAGCCGCGCCGCATCGAGATCGCGAAACCGGCCAAGGCGGTCGAAAAGCTGGACGCCTGACGGCACGGCCGGACCGGGGCTCTGCCCCGGACCCCGGGGTATTTGGAAAACGGAAAACGCAGGGCGTGGCCGCAGGGTCGCGCCCCTTGTCTTTTCAGAGTCCCTTCAGAGCTTGCGGCGGGCGCGCAGCGCGGCGGTGATGGTGCCGTCGTCCAGATAGTCGAGTTCGCCGCCGATCGGCACGCCTTGCGCCAGGCCGGTGACGGCGACGCCGGTCGGCGCCAGCGCCTCGGCGATGTAATGCGCCGTGGTCTGGCCCTCGACCGTGGCCGAGAGGGCGAGGATGACCTCGGTGATGCCTTCCTCGGCGATGCGGGCGATGAGTTGCGGGATGCGCAGGTCCTCGGGTCCGACCTCGTCCAGTGCCGAGAGGCTGCCGCCGAGCACATGGTAGCGGCCGTGAAAGGCGCGGCCGCGTTCCAGCGCCCAGAGGTCGGCCACGTCGGTCACGACGCAGATCTCGCCGGTGGCGCGATCCGGGTCCTCGCAGATCGGGCAGATGTCGGAGCCGGTGACGTTGCCGCAGACCAGGCATTCGCGGGCATGCTCCGCCACACTGGCCATCAGCCCCGCCAATTGCGCCATCTGTCCGGTGCGGCGGCGGATCAGGTGCAGCACGATGCGCCGCGCCGAGCGGGGGCCGAGCCCCGGCAGGCGCGCCATGGTGGCGATCAGCGTCTCGATCTCGTCGCCGGCAGCGGCCATTCAGAAGGGCATCTTCATGTCGCCGGGCAGGCCGAGCTCGCGGGTCAGGCGGGCCATTTCCTCGGCGGCCTTGTCCTGGGCGCGGCGCTGCGCGTCCTTGATCGCGGCGAGGATCAGGTCCTCGACCACCTCCTTGTCCTCGGCCTTGAAGATCGAGGGGTCGATGTCGAGCGCCGTCAGCTCGCCCTTGGCCGTCGCCGTGGCCTTGACCAACCCGGCCCCAGCCTCGCCGGTGACGGTCAGGCGAGCCAGCCCCTCTTGCATCTCGGCCATCTTGCCCTGCATCTGCTGGGCCGCTTCCATCATTTTCGACAGGTCCATATCGCCAAGGCCCTTGAACATCGCCTAATCCTCGTCCTCGAAGGGGTCCCATTCCTCGACCTCGGCCACCGGGCCTTCGGTCAGCTCATGCGGGGATGTATCCTCGCCCGCGGGCATTTCAACCGCGGCCGGCGCCGGGATGGGCCGGATCCGTGTGATCTTCGCGCCAGGGAAGGCGGCGAAGATCGCCTGCACGGTCGGGTTCTGCATGGCGCGGGCGCGGGCCTCGGCCTCGCGCGCCGTGCGCTGCTCGCTGATCGTGGGCCGGCCGGCCTCCGAGGTCACGGTCACGGCCCAGCGTTGGCCGCCGGTCCAGCCGCGCAGCCGCTCCGCCAACCGCTGGGCGAAGTCGCGCGGGGCGTTGTCGGTCGGCTGGAACTCGATCCGGCCGGGCGAATAGCGCACGAGGCGCAGGTGATCCTCGACATCCAGCAGCAGCTTCATGTCGCGCATGCGCCGGATCAGTTCGATCACCGATTCGAAATCGGGAAACCCCGCCAGCGCATCGGGCGAGACCGCGAGCGCCGCGGCGCTGCCGTTCTGGCGGACTGCCACGGGGGTGCGGGGGGCGGCGGCCCGGGGCGGCGCTTCGCCGCGCGCGGCGGAGGGGGCGGCGTTGCGGCTGAATTCGCCCGCCGCGGCGCTGGCCTGCACCTTGCGGATCAGCGTCTCGGGGTCGGGCAGGTCGGCGACATGGGTCAGGCGGATGATCGCCATCTCGGCCGCCATCATCGCGTTGGGGGCCTGGCCCACCTCGTCCAGCGCCTTGAGCAGCATCTGCCACAGCCGGGTCAGCGCCCGCATCGGCACCTTTTCGGCGATAGCCTGCCCCCGGGCGCGTTCATCCGGGCCGATGGTCGGGTCGTCCAGCGCCTCGGGGGTGATCTTCACGATCGAGACCCAATGCGTGATCTCGGCCAGGTCGCGCAAGACCGCCATCGGGTCGGCGCCATCGGCATATTGCGCCTGCAATTCGGCCAGGGCCTCGGCCGCGGCACCGCGCAGGATCATGTCGAAGAGGTCCAGCACCCGGCCACGATCCGCCAGCCCCAGCATGGCGCGAACCTGCGTCGCCGTCGTCTCGCCCGCGCCATGGCTGATCGCCTGGTCCAGAAGCGAGGTCGCGTCGCGGGCCGAGCCCTCGGCGGCGCGCGTGATCAGCGCCAACGCGTCGTCGGTGATCTGGGCGCCTTCGGTCGTCGCGATGCGGCGCAGCAGCGCGATCATCACCTCGGGCTCGATGCGGCGCAGGTCGAAGCGCTGGCAGCGCGACAGAACCGTCACCGGCACCTTGCGGATTTCCGTGGTGGCAAAGATGAACTTCACATGCGGCGGCGGCTCCTCCAGCGTCTTCAGAAGCGCGTTGAAGGCGCTGGTCGAGAGCATGTGGACTTCGTCGATGATATAGATCTTGTAGCGGGCCGAAGCCGCGCGATAGTGAACCGATTCAATGATTTCGCGGATGTCGTTGACGCCGGTTCGAGAAGCCGCATCCATCTCCATCACGTCGACATGGCGGCCCTCGGAGATCGCGACGCAATGCTCGCAGACCCCGCAGGGCTCGGTCGTGGGGCCGCCCTGGCCGTCGGGGCCGGTGCAGTTCAGGCCCTTGGCGATGATGCGGGCGGTGGTGGTCTTGCCGGTGCCGCGGATGCCGGTCATCACGAAGGCCTGCGCGATCCGGTCCGCCGCGAAGGCGTTCTTCAGCGTCCGCACCATCGCGTCCTGGCCGACCAGGTCGGCGAAGGTCTCGGGGCGGTATTTCCGCGCCAGCACCTGATAGTTCCGTTCGCTCTCGCTCATCGTCCGGCCCTTGTTGACCGGCGCAGATTAGCGGCGCTGGCGGGGGGCGGCAACCGCCCTTAGGCAGGCTGCCAGTCGAAGGCCAGTTCCTCGCGGAAGGCGAAGCGGGCGATGTGGCTGTCCACGATGTGGCGCATGTGGGCGGTGGTTTCCTCGGGCGCTTCCAGCCGGATCTCCAGCGCCTCGGGCGTGGCCGTCAGCGTGACCGTCCGGTCCTCGGGCATGGCGATGCGGCCGTGGCCGGGGTCGAACTCGACCTCGAATTTGTGCGCCCAATGCTTGCAGAGCTGTTGCAGATAGCGGCTGCCGTTCGGCGTCGCCACGCGGCAGGTCGAAAGAATGACGGTCTGGGACATGTCTTTCCTGTCTTGCAGGTCCGGCTGGCGGGCGGCTGGCGGACGGATTTGGATGGCTCGGGACCGGAGGTCCGCCGGGCAAGGGCCCACGCCCCGTGCATATAGGCACGATGCCGGGGCATGCAATCGCTGCCGGGTGCCGTTGGGGGCAATCCCGCAAGGGATGCCCCCGGTGAGTGTCTTGGGGGCGTGTCCTCAGTCGTGCTCGCCCACCACCTTCCACAGAAGGCCGCCCAGGACGGCGCCGGCGATCGGCGCGACCCAGAACAGCCAGAGCTGTTGCAGCGCCCAGCCCCCGGCGAAAAGCGCCTGGCTGGTCGAGCGGGCCGGGTTGACCGAAGTGTTGGTCACCGGGATCGAGATCAGGTGGATCAGCGTCAGCGCCAGGCCGATGGCAAGCGGGGCGAAGCCCGCCGGCACGCGGCCATGGGTGGCGCCCAGGATCACGATCAGGAAGCCGGCCGTCAGCACGACTTCGATCAGCAGCGCCGAGAACATCGGATAGCCGCCCGGCGAATGCTCGCCATAGCCGTTGGCGGCGAACCCGCCCAGATCGACGCCGGCCTTGCCGCTGGCGATCAGGTAAAGGATGACGGCGGCGATGATGGCGCCGGCAAGCTGGGCGAGGATATAGGGCAGCAGGCTTGCCGCCGGGAAGCGCCCCGCGACCGTCAGGCCCACCGAGACCGCCGGGTTGAAATGGCCGCCCGAGATGCCGCCCAACGCATAGGCCATGGTCAGTACTGTCAGGCCGAAGGCCAGGGCGACGCCAGCAAAACCGATTCCAAGCTCTGGGAAAGCCGCCGCGAGGACGGCGCTGCCGCAGCCGCCGAACACGAGCCAGAACGTGCCGATGCCTTCGGCCAGGAGTTTCTTTTGCATTGTAAACCTGTTCACTGAGACGAATGGAGCAACGGTCTACCTGGAAACCGGATTGTCAATCTCTCATGAGGGCCGGGCCGGCAATTCCCTTGCGGCACCCGGGCGCTGCCCGTTGACCGCCGCCCCGGCGCGGCCTATCTGCGGGCCATGGCACGCGCACCGCTTTTGCAACTCACCGATATCTCCCTGACCTTCGGCGGCAATCCCGTCTTCGACGGGCTGAACCTGACCGTCCAGCAAGGCGACCGGCTGGCGCTGGTCGGCCGCAACGGCTCGGGCAAGTCCACGCTGATGAAGGTCATGGCCGGGCTGGTCGAGCCCGACAGCGGCGAGGTCGTCACACCTGCCGGCATCCATGTCGGCTATATGGAACAGGATCCCGACCTGTCGGGCTTTGCCACGCTGGGCGACTTCGCCCGCGCCGACCTTGGCGACGGCGAAGGCTACCGCGTGGAGATGGCGGCCGAGGGGCTGAAATTCGACCCCGACCGCCCGGTCGCCACCGCCTCGGGCGGCGAGCGGCGGCGTGCGGCGCTGGCCCGGCTGCTGGCCGAGGCGCCCGAGCTGATGCTGCTCGACGAGCCGACGAACCACCTGGACATCGAGGCCATCGGCTGGCTGGAAGAGCAGCTTTCGACGACCAGGACGGCTTTCGTGCTGATCTCGCACGACCGGGCCTTCCTGCGGGCGCTGACGCGCGCGACGCTGTGGATCGACCGCGGCGAGGTGCGCCGGCAGGACAAGGGCTTCGAGCATTTCGAGGACTGGCGCGAAACGCTTTGGGCGGCCGAGGACGAGGCCCGCCACAAGCTCGACCGCAAGATCAAGGCCGAGGCCCGCTGGGCGGTCGAGGGCATCAGCGCCCGGCGCAAGCGCAACCAGGGCCGGGTGCGCGCGCTGGCCGCGCTGCGCGAGGAACGCGCCGGCCAGATCCGCCGCCAGGGCACTGCGGCGATGGAACTGGACGCGGGGCCGCAATCGGGCAAGCGGGTGATCGACGCCAAGGGGATTTCCAAGTCCTTCGGCGAGCGGGTGATCCTGAAACCCTTCGACCTGCGGGTGCTGCGCGGCGACCGCGTGGCCTTCGTCGGCCCGAACGGCGCCGGCAAGACCACGCTGATCAAGATGCTGACCGGCGAGATCGTCCCCGATACCGGCACCGTCAAGCACGGCACCAATCTGGAGATCGCGGTCTTCGACCAGGCGCGCTCGGCCATCGACGAGACGGTGACGCTGTGGGACGCGCTGGCGGGCGATCCGTCCATGCGGGTCTCGGGACGCTCGGACCAGGTCATGGTGCGCGGCAATCCGCGCCATGTCGTCGCCTATCTCAAGGATTTCCTGTTCGACGAGGCGCAGGCCCGCGCCCCGGTCGGCAGCCTTTCGGGCGGGGAAAAGGCGCGGCTTCTGCTGGCGCGGATCATGGCCAGGCCCTCGAACCTGCTGGTGCTGGACGAGCCGACCAACGATCTGGACGTCGAGACGCTGGACCTGCTGCAGGACATCCTGGGCGATTACGACGGCACCGTGCTGCTGGTCAGCCACGACCGCGACTTCATCGACCGCGTGGCCACCACCACCGTGGCGATGGAGGGCGACGGCTGCGCCACGATCTATCCCGGCGGCTGGTCGGATTATCGTGCGCAACGCCCCGAGGCGGTGCCTGCGGCCGAGGTGCCGAAGCCCACCGCGCCCTCGCCGGCCAAGCCCGCCCCCAGGCCCAGGGCAGAGCGCACCGGCCTGAGCTTCAGCGAAAGAAAGCGCCTGGAGGCGCTGCCCGCCATCATCGAGCGGCTGGAGGCCGAGATCGGCAAACTGGCCGAATTCCTGGCCCAGCCCGACCTGTTCCAGACCGCCCCGGCCAAGTTCGCCAAGGCCAGCGAGGGCCTGGCCGAGCGCCAGAACGCACTGGCCGCGGCCGAGGAGGAGTGGCTGGAACTGGCAGAAAAGGACCAGGGCTGAGCGCTTCTTGACCCGCCCGACGCGGAAAGATCGCCTCGGGCCTTGCATTTTGGCCTGAGTTGCCCCATCTTGCGGGGGCTACGTTATTTCTTCGCATCCTGTCTCCTTTCCGGCTTCAGACTGTGTTTCGATCTGACTAGGCCGGGTCGCCGCAATGTCGTGGGCGACATCATCTGAAGGAGATATCACGATGGCCAATGGCACCGTGAAATGGTTCAACGCCACCAAAGGCTTCGGTTTCATCGCCCCCGCGAACGGCGGCAAGGATGTGTTCGTGCACATCTCGGCGCTGGAACGGGCCAACATCAGCCACCTCGCTGACGGCCAGGCCGTAAGCTTCGAAATCGAGACCGGCCGCGACGGCCGTGAATCGGCGCGCGACCTGGCGCTGGCCTGATTTCGACAGCAGGTCCGACCGATCCTGGTCGGACCTACCCCTCGTCGGAGGTCCGCATGGCACCCAAGGACAGGCTGAAGGAACTTTTTCGCGCGCCGGCACCGCTGACCGCGATGGACCGGACGACGCAGGAAGCCAAGCTGATCATCAGCGAGCAGGCCGAACGCCGCCGGGAACTGACCGCCAACCTGCGCGCGGCGCGGCTGGCCAAGGAAGCGTCCGGGACCGGCAAGGGCGCATCTTCGCCCAAAAAGCGCAAGCCATAGGCGCATAGACATCACGGGCCTCGCGTCGGCTTTTGCTCGCGTCGGCAGGCTCGGTTTTTGCAGACAATCTCATCGCGGCTCGTTCCGTCGGAATTCTGTCCGGTCATCCGGCCGGAAGCCGGGCGGGGCTGCCCAATAACCAAAAAAAGAAAGACTGAAGAATGGCCAGAACATCGAACAGACGCGCGAACCGCAGAAGGATCACGCAAAAGCACCAGGACAGGCGCCGGCTGGCGATCATGTTCCTGAACAAGCAGGGCGAAACCGTGGCGGTTGCCGAAGTCAGCCGCAAGGAAGCGGCCGGGTCCTGACAGAGAGATCAGGCGCGAGACCCGGGAATTTCAACGGCTCGCGCGGATCGGATATATCTTTCGACGGCAGGTTTTCGACCGCGATCGGTTCTTGTCAAAAGGGCAGGTGCCGGGTCACGGCGGCTTTCCGATCGTGGGGCAAGCCCGGGCAACGATCGCCGCCCGTCGCATTTCCCCTTGCTTGCCATTACAAAGGCCGCCCCATTTGGGGCGGCCTGCTTTTTTTTCACCCGAGCATGGGCTTGTTTACATCATGCCGCCCATGCCGCCCATGTCGGGCATGCCGCCTGCGGGGGCCTTGGGCTCGGGCTTTTCGGCGATCATCGCCTCGGTGGTGATCAGCAGGCCGGCCACGGACGCGGCG